>NZ_CP092417.1:2170000-2474285 GCF_023716865.1 Endozoicomonas sp. SCSIO W0465 | reverse complement strand
GCAGTTGAAATCATCAATTAAGGAGAGTGGCAATAAAATTCTCGAACTTTTCAAGGCAGAACAACATACATTGGATCAGGCCAAGGATAGAAATACCAATCTATCCAAATTACAAGATAAATTGAGTGATGAGCGTATAAAAGAGGATACTGAGGCTGAACAGTTGCAAGATGAAATCCTAGGCCTAAAAAATGAGAAGCAACAAACAAAGCAATACATTACTGAAGAAAAGAAAAGTCTGTCAAAATTAAATAAAGATCTCAACTCACTCAGCAAGCTTAAAATAAATAATCCTGATATCATAAAAGTATGTGATAGCATGAAGGCGTCAATTCAGGAAAAAGAAGAGTTGATTGAACATGGCAACGCCAGGCTGAAAGCAATTCCAAATGAGATAAAGAAGAAAAAAGCAGCGCTTGACGATAAGATGAAAGCTATTGACAGTTTGCAACAAGGCAAAAAATTGAAAGAACAGGAAAAAGCTGACAAGCGAGAAATTAATGATGAACAAAATAAGCTAAAACAGCAATTAGGTAAAAATCTTCGGAAAAAATAATCTTTTTTATCCTATCTCATAAAAAAAGCTTCCTCTGGAAGCTTTTTTTATGGGTGATGAGCATCATTTATGGTGTATTAATGACCTTTCAGTGCATAAATGCCATTGGCATTACGCCAGTAACCCTGATAGTCCAAACCATAGCCAAAAATATAG
This sequence comes from Endozoicomonas sp. SCSIO W0465, assembly GCF_023716865.1. NCBI lineage: Bacteria > Pseudomonadati > Pseudomonadota > Gammaproteobacteria > Oceanospirillales > Endozoicomonadaceae > Endozoicomonas > Endozoicomonas sp. SCSIO W0465. The sequence continues at coordinate 2,473,573 of NZ_CP092417.1, read as the reverse complement.
CGATCTTCGATGTCGAGGCCGGTGAAGTCTGCTTCCAGACCCGGGCGGGCTTTACGATCATGCTTTTTATCCACCAGAACAGCAGTCAGAACGCTGGCTGCACCTTCTTCCTTACAGAATTCAGCAATAGCATCCAGGGTATGACCTTCATCAAGAATATCGTCGATGATCAGGACGGTGCGACCTTTGATGATCTGGGTTGGGCGAACTTTCCACTCCAGGCGGCCACCGGTTAACTGGTCCCGGTAACGGGTTGCATGCACGTAGGAAGCTTCCAGAGGGAACTGCATATGAGTCAGCAGCTTACCGGTAATCACCAGACCACCATTCATTACGCAGAATACCAGCGGGTTGCTGTCCGCCAATTTGTTAGTGATGTTGCGTCCCATGGTGGCGATGGCGTCTTCAATCTGCTGCTCGTTATAGAGGCAGTCGGCTTCATCCATCACTTGCCGGATATGGTCGAGATCAACAGACATTGTTGTGTAAACCCTGATCGAATGATTAAGCGGGAAAAAATACCGCTGTTGTCTGCAATGGGCAAGTGAAAACTGCCCGATCATTATGGTTGTAAAAACCTATGGGCAGCTCATGCATATTCTGGTAACTCTTGAACACTCATTCTGGTAACACTTGAACACCCATTCTGGTAACACTTGAACACCTATTCTGGTTTCTTTTGAACACTTTTTGATGATTTCCAGAATCACCGTTCAAGCTTCCAGAAACGCTGTTCAACAGACCATAAACCGGTCTAATACAGCTAACAAATATCTTCTTATGCATTGATTTTCCATAACTTTGGCCGTTCTTATCTGTACCAAGAGAGGGAACCGGCCATGACAGAAAACAGGATTACCATGCGTAAGCTACTAGGAGGCTGTCCGAGAATAGCCTGATTAAGTATAATCAGGCATCTTCTGCCCACTTTATTGTTGCCGAAACGGATGTCATCAATCAAATTCAAAGATAACCCTGCTGATTTTGACCAGCACCTGATGTTCCCATCGAACATCTTCGACCTGCTGCCACCAGATCATGATTGCTTCGTTTTTGAAGATATCTTCAAGCATATCGACACCTCTGAAGTGGAAAAGCAGTATCACCATCTTGGCCAGAATGCCTACCACCCACGACTGATTATATCGATCCTGATCTATGCCTATAGCCATGGTGTGTTCAGCTCCAGGGAGATTGAACGGCGCTGCAATCAGGACTTGGCTTTCATGTATATCGCCAAACAGCACTGCCCAAATTTCCGGGTGCTCAGTGACTTTCGTAAAAACCAGGCCACCTTTTTTAAAAGCAGTTTCAAACAGAGCGTGCTGCTCGCCCGGGAACTACAGATGGCCTCGCTGGGCCACATCGCTCTTGATGGTTCCAAATTCAAAGCCGACTCATCAAAGCATAAGGCCATGAGCTACGCACGACTTAAGGCCAAAGAAGCTGAATTAATGGCTGAAGTTGAGGCCCTGATTAAAAAAGCCGAAACCAGTGACAGTGAAGAGGACGATGCTTATCAGCAGGAGACTGGCTACAGCATTCCTGAAGACTTGCAATTCAAGCAGGAACGGTTAGAGAAAATCCAGGAGGCCAAAAAAGCGCTTGAAGAACGGGAACAGGCCCTGAATCCCGATAAGCCGATAGACGACAAAAAGCAAATCAGCTTTGCTGATCATGATGCCAGGATCATGGGTAAAAAAGGCAGTGGCTATCAGTACAGTTATAACGCCCAGATCAGCGTCGACAGCGATAATGGTATCATTGTTGGCCAGCACATCAGCCAGCATGCCAATGACAAGCAGGAAGTAAAGCCTGCACTTGAAGCCATTGCAGAAGCAACAGATAACGCGTCCATTGGCAAAATGAGTGAGGATAATGGCTATTACTCAGGGCCCAACCTGCAAGCGTTTGATGATGCGAACATTGACGCTTACATGGCTACGGATCGACAGGAGAAGCCTGCAACAGAGGGACTGGAAGACTCTGACAGAAAGTTTGTCAAAGCGGATTTTATTTACCATGAAGCAGACGACAGCTTTACCTGCCCTGCCGGTGAGAAGCTGATTTATAACACGGCTAGCAAAGCAAAACACAAAAGCTACCGCGTCAGTAAAGATATCTGCCGGGATTGCCCGTTACGTAAAAGGTGCAGTGGTGACGACAACAAAGACCCGGGGAAAGTGATTCGCACAGACCGCCACGAAGCCATACGCCAGGCGATGAACCGCAAAATGGAAACCAAAGAGGCCAAAGCGGTTTATGAGCGTCGCAAGGTGATTGCGGAACCGCCTTTTGGCCAAATCAAGAACTCAGGATTCAGAGGGTTCAGTGTCCGGGGTAAGGAAAAAGTGGCTGGAGAATTTTCACTGGTCTGCAGTGCTTATAATTTCAAAAAAATTGTCAAATTGGTTTCAACGGGATCAATCCGTCTTGAAGAAGCAAAAAGGCTTAAAATGGCAGCATAAAGGCAAGCAAAAGGGTAAAAAACGCAATTTTTACCCAAAACAGGCTAAATTTAGGTCAATATTTGATCAGCCAAGAAAATGCTGAAGCTTTCGTTTTTTCAATAGCTAGTTCTCGGACAGCCTCCTAGAAATACTCCGGATGCGGTTTGGCAGCCAACTCAGCTTCCGACAAATTTCCCGCAGTGTACGGGTCAGTGTGGGGACGGTATCCAACTACGTTAAGGCCTTTCAGGAATCGGAATTAAGCTGGCCCCTGGCAGAGGATATATCTGAGCCTGAGCTTATTCAGGCGCTGTTTCCCGATGCCTCGATAGCCAATCGAAAAGGGTTGATTGATCCTGACTGGGCTGAGGTGCATCAGGAACTGAAGCGCAAGGAAGTGACCAAACAACGACTCTGGGAAGAATACTGTCAGGCCCACCCCCTCAATGCCTACAGCTATGCCCAGTACTGTCACCGTTACAATCAGTGGCGTGGTTGTCAAAAGCGATCTATGCGACAGCTGCACAATGCAGGTGAAAAGTTATTTGTTGATTATGCCGGGCCAACCATGCCAATCATCAACCCGGACACCGGCGAAATTGCCCACAATGCCCAGATATTTGTGGCAGTGCTGGGAGCGTCCAACTATACCTACGCTGAAGCGACTCTGTCACAAAAAACAGAGGACTGGCTGGGGTCTCATGAACGGGCCTTTGAGTTCTTTGGTGGGGTGCCAGAAATTGTTGTGCCAGACAACCCAAAGTGCGCAGTTATCAAAGCCTGTCGGTACGAGCCGGATCTCAACCCATCATACCAGCACCTGGCTTGTCACTACCAGGTGGCAGTCATTCCGGCACGCCCCTACAAACCCAAAGACAAGGCCAAAGCAGAAGTCGGTGTACAGGTAGTGGAGCGGTGGATACTGGCCAGGCTTCGTCATGAAATGTTCTTTACCCTGGCAGAGCTGAACCTGCGGATACGTGAGCTGTTAATCGAACTGAACCTGAAGCCCTTTAAGCAGTTGCCAGGAACGCGACGTAGTGCGTTTGAACAACTGGATGAACCAGCCCTCAAGCCACTGCCGAAGCAATCTTTTGTGTTCGCTGAGTTTATCAAGGCCCGGGTGAATGTGGATTATCATATTATCTGCAAGGGGCACGCCTACTCGGTTCCCCATCAGCTTGCCAGGCAGGAAGTAGAAGTACAGGCGACTGAGCACTGCGTCACGATCTACGCTAACGGTAAAGTGGTGGCCAGCCACGCTCGCAAGCACACACGTGGATTTACGACGTTAGCAGTTCATATGCCGGAACGACATCGTCACCATCAGGATTGGACGCCTGAGCGTTTACTTAACTGGGCTAACGACATTGGTCAGGAAGTCTATTGTTTTATTCAATCACTGCTGGATAGCAAGGAGCATCCTGAACAAGCCTATCGAGCTTCATTGGGGCTGCTAAACCTGCAGCGGGAATATGGAACTGAACGACTCAACAACGCCTGCGCCCATGCCAGGAACATCGGGGGTTATCGGTTAAAAAATGTCCGATCAATCCTCCAGTCAGGCAAAGACCTGATGCCATTGGAGCCACAGTTAAAACAAACGACAGGTCCCTTGCATGATGATCACGAAAATATTCGTGGCGCTATTTGCTATCAATAACCGGAGGCGAACATGATCAATGAAACACTGGCTCGCCTTAGGTCACTGCGACTGACCGGAATGGCAGATGCCCTCAATCAACAGCTGGACCAGCCGGGCACCTACAGTAGCCTTAGCTTTGAAGAACGACTGTCGTTGCTTACTGAGCAGGAAGAAACAGAGCGAAACAATAAACGTCTGGCTCGGCTGCTCAGAAGCGCCCGGTTTAAACTGGCTGCCCGGATACACGACATTGACTATGAACACCCCAGAGGTCTCAAACAGAACCAGATGGCCAGCCTGTCTGGAGGAGGCTGGCTTGACCGGTACAGGAACCTGTTGATCACCGGACCTTGTGGTTCCGGTAAGAGCTACCTGGCCTGCGCCCTTGGGCACATGGCTTGTCTGAAAGGCTACAGTGTCCGGTACTATCGGATGTCCAGGCTACTGGATGAACTGATCCTTGCCCACGGTGATGGCAGCTACAGCAGGCAGTTGAAACAACTGGCAAAAGTAGACTTGCTGATTCTGGACGACTGGGGCCTGGAACCACTGACGCAGCAACAAAGGAACGATCTGCTGGAAGTCATGGATGACAGGCACGAGCAAGGTTCCACGTTGGTTACCAGTCAATTGCCCACCCGGAAGTGGCATGCCAGCATTGGTGATGAAACTCTGGCCGACGCCATTCTTGACCGGCTTATGCACAATGCCCACCGGATTGAACTCAAAGGCGAATCCATGCGCAAAAAGCTTGGAAAATTGGACGCAGTTGAACACCTGGTCTAAAAATCACACTGGGCAATGTGTAAGGAGTTCAGGGTGTTCAAATGAAACAGAATAGGTGTTCAAGTTAACCAGAATACGCAGCTCAAACATCCTGTGGGAAAATAAGAAGGTTTAGGTGTTGGGAGCTTTTGAATGGTCCTTTTCTCAATGAGTGCTTCTCCAGTGCCATAGCCCGAATAATCGTTTTATTTCAACCATTCACTTTTTCATTAATTGTCCACCTTTCTCCAACCAGACAGTTGAGGTCATGCATGAGCATACAGGAAATCAAGCATCCGCTGGTACAACACAAGCTGGGACTGATGCGTTCCCACGATATCAGTACCAAGGGATTCCGGACCCTGGCCAGTGAGGTTGGCAGCCTGCTGACGTATGAAGCGACCAAAGATCTGGAGCTGGAAGATACCGTGATTGACGGCTGGAATGGCCAGGTGACCGTTCAGCAGATCAAGGGCAAGAAAATTACTATTGTACCCATTCTGCGTGCAGGCATTGGTATGATGAATGGGGTTCTGGATATGATCCCGAATGCCAAGGTCAGTGTGGTAGGCCTCTACCGTGATGAAGAAACACTGGAGCCAGTACCCTACTTTGAAAAGCTGGTCAGTAATATTGATGAGCGTATTGCCCTGATTCTGGATCCAATGCTGGCCACTGGCGGCTCCATGCTGGCGACTATCGATATGTTGAAGAAGGCGGGTTGTAAAGAAATCCGCTGCCTGGTTCTGGTGGCGGCACCGGAAGGGATTGATAAGATCCAGTCAGCGCATCCTGACGTGAAAATTTTTACGGCGTCTATTGATCAAAGACTTAATGAAAACGGTTATATCATCCCGGGCCTGGGTGATGCCGGTGACAAGATTTTTGGTACAAAATAGGTAACTATTCAGCACTGAGCAAAGGCATATTACAGTAATTCCGAACAGCTCTATGAAGTGATTGATATATGTCCATTCCCTGTTTTCTGGCAGACGACAAATAGCTGCGAATCCGTGCAAACATAGAACCACCGTCTGCACTCCTGAAGCAGCCTGAGATTTTCTGCTTTAACTTGGCCATTCGAACATCCCGCTCACTGCCATTGTTATCGAAGGGAATGGTAAAATCTGACATGAAGCGCAGTGTCTCAGCCTTGAACTCAGTGAGTCGTTTGAAGAGATTGTAAGCTTTAGTATTCTTGACTTTCTTGCGCTTAAGCTCCTCTCGTTGCTTCTCCATATAGACGACTTCTTTCATTAGAGCCCGCTGAAGCAACCGGTCATAAATCTTCTCGATTCGTTCACAGACAACACTTGGCATCTGTAGCATACCTATGGTCTTAAAGCCCTTGCAGTAATGCCAGGAAAGCCTCAGTAGCTTCATCAATCGCAACGCCAGTTGATTGCTGTCCCTATCAACAACACCCAAAAGCTCCCTCAGGTGATGGGCATTGCAAAGTACGTGAGTTGCCGCATATGCAAAATAGGATTTCCAATGATCATGAACCAGAACGCCTGCAAATGTTAGCAGTATGCCCATCGTGTCCATGGCCTCACGACCTCGCTTTTCAGACAAGTAGTAGAGCGTCCATTGTTCATCCCGCATAACGTGTAGCCAGTGCAAAGAGCCCTCGGCCCGCATACCCGTTTCATCGGCTCCGGCAACAGACGATTCCCGCAAGGCGTCACGAATAACCTCTTCAGTAGAAGCCAGATTTTCATAGGTTCTGGCCACAAAATTGGCGACAGTGCCTGCACTTACACTCATTTTATAGAGAGTATTAAAATACTCTGACACGCGCTTAAAAGGCAGGAAATGGTATTGGTTAAGATAGACGGCCATAGCCTGTGTGGCTGAGCCATATTGTGCGGCAGCGGTAACACCTTCCGGGAATTCAGCCTGATTCCGACAACCACAAGTGCAGATTTTTACTTCAGCTCTATGGGCCGTTACTTCAAATTCACCCGGTCTCCCTGGTTCAAACACCTGTCGTTCAATATATTTGACCGGCTCACTATCAAGAAGAGACGCCTGACATTTATTGCATTCTTTAACCGGAAGGTACTCAATATAGTCAGGGATATCGACCTGTTTAAGACAAGTGCCCTGATGCCCTTTCTTTCCACCGGCTTTATTACCAGAAGACTGTCTCAGACTTTTAGGATTGGGTTTTTCATCCGATGGATCGGTACCTTTATCTGCGGAAAGGTCGTCAGAATGATCTGGAGAATTACTGTTTTTACAAGGTTTTTGATAACCATCAGACGATGGCGGCTTGCTGCTGTTTTGACTGTTCTTGCCAACCTTTTCTTCCAATTCTCGACATCGCTCTTCCAGACAGGCAACTCTCATCCGCAGCTCTGCATTCTCTTTCAAGAGAATCTCAGCCGACATAGTTGCGGGTAGTTCTGGAATCATGCTGGCGAATATTGTGGAAAAATGGTGCTTAAGAGGACGGTATAAAAATCAGAAAATTCCAGATTTATGTGCTGTCTCTTGATCACAAATAGCTAGTTCTCGTCCAAAAACGCATCAGGCAATCATAATTAGATTGTACGTTCGTTTTGATATTTCCTGAAATTCCAGAGAGCCGCAAAAACTCTTCCCTTTTTTTCTCTAATCTGGGACGGATATTGGAGAAAAACGCGAAAAGCAGGCAGAAAACATCCTCCCACCATGCTGGAAAGGTACTTTCATGTAGCGTGGAGGTGGCTATCAGGATGGTGCCGGGTGTCTGGCCAGAATCACCAGGTTGTAACAGACCACCGATAACCAGCAATGAGAATCAAAACGCTCAGAACCCTTGCAGTGGCAACGTGATAGCCCAAAACATCTCTTTAGCCACGAAATTCCCGCTTCAATACCTGCCCGGAAGCGAAAGAGCGTTTTATACACATACTGACTTTTAGTCATCTCTTCGACTTCAAGTCCGCGCTTCTTATTAAAAGCTACATCGCTGATTCCCATGGCCTTGGCTTTTTCCAAATTAGCGCGACACGCGTATCCGCCGTCACCGCTTGTCTGGCGAGGTACACGACCATAAATTTCTTTTTGTCTTTCCATCATCGGAATGAATTGGTCCGAATCCGCTGGGTTACCTTCCTCAATAACCAGGTCCAGGATCAATCGACTTTTTCCCTGAACCAGGTTCAGTTTATGGCCATACTGTACTTGCCGCCTGTCTTTTACGATGATATCCGTATGGGGTTCATACAGGCTAACCACTTTTTCCTGGGCTGGCACCTTTTCACCCTTAAAGACCCTGCGCTCTGTCTGGGAGACTATTGCATCCACCAGGGGTAACAGGTGATCCACATCGGCCTGCCACTTGTCGGCATCATCAGCCAGGAGACACTGCCCCTGCTGACGGGCGTTTGCTAGCGTGACAGTAGCTTCGATAAGTACCTTCCGGGATTTTCGGGTCAACTGCAGCAGTTTTTTATAATGCTGATGCCGCTCTTCTTTGCCAGCGTAGATGCATTTTCTGGCCGCATCTTTTACGGCTCGGTTGTGATGGGTATATTCATAAAGCGGTGTCGCTGTCAGTGTTTGTCCCCGTTCCAGCAGCCGACAAATTTCTTTAACGGAACTGGCTAAAAGATCACTGTCGCAAGGAGGTTTGATATCCGATTCGGTGACTGTGCTGTCAATAGCCACAGTGCGCCCTTTTTCAATACCCTGATCTTTAGCGGTCATTAGCTGACAGTTATTAATCCGTTCCCATGTAGATGCAGTAAGAAGGCTGATGAGCCCATGCAAACTGGAGCGACTGGGGCGCTGGTTTGGTTCGAGGCGACAAAAGTCTCGAAAGAGCATGGAGTCCATCAAAACAAACGACAAGTAGTCATAATCACAATTCAAATACTGTTTCAGGAGTGCCGCACGAAGAACGGATTCTGCTGATAGTCCGTTCCGCCCAGTGTTCTGTTTATCACCAGAACTTAAGTCCTCATAAATCCAGTCATTGAACTGTGGATGGGCGTCAAGCCATTGCGAGATACCGGAAAGCTGGGAGCAGATTTCATGAGGTACGTAATGGAGTTCCATACTACACTGCGGGTTGCGTTTTTTGCGCATTTGGAGTCCTCTGTTTTTGGCAATCCCTTATGTTTCTTGCTCTTGGGAAGTTTAGTCGCCAGATAGCAGTAGGGCTCCACTTAATTTTTCAGGATAAAATCTACAGTTTTCAATTGGTTGTGTTTTTGGACGAGAACTAGCTACCTTGTTCTATCATTTCTCACTGATAAAACAGGTCATGCTTCCACTTTCTCCTAAACCATGGTCAGAACTAACTTTTGGATGTGCTGATTTGGGCGATACTCGACGTACAAAACGACTTGTCAAAGTTGCTGCCGAGCTTTCAGCTCATACCGGTAATTCTTTGTCATCTTCATGCGAAGGTTATACCGCACTGGTAACTGGAGCTTACCGGCTGATTGAGAATGAGGCCGTAAAGCCTGAAGCAATAGCTGAGGCAGGCTTTCAGGCAACTGCCAAAATAGCGAGACAGTCTCGCCTACTTCTGGCTCTCGAAGATACAACAACCCTGGGTTATAAACATGCTGTCAGATCCGAGCTTGGTGATCTTGGAGGTCCTGAAGGCTCTAAAACCAGAGGATTCCACGTCCACTCTGTCTTCTTGGTTGATGCGGATACAGAGCGAAGCATTGGGCTTATTGATCAAGAACGATGGGTTAGAGAGGACGTTCAGCGGGGGAAAAAGAACCAACGTCGTCAGCTACCTTACGAGGGAAAGGAAAGCTTTAAGTGGCAAAGAGCCTCTGAAAACACAGAACAAAGGATGGGGGGTAAAATGCCTGACATCATCAGTGTTTGCGACCGGGAGGCGGATATATACGAATATATGCACTACAAACTGGATAACCGACAGCGGTTTGTTGTAAGAGCTACACAAAACAGAATCCTGGTGGATGGCGAACTCTTATTATTTGATTCCTTAGCTCAGACTGAAGTGTTGGGGAAATATACGATAGTGGTTCCTCAAAAAGGAGGTAGAAAGAAGCGAAAGGCAACGCTGCAGGTCAAAAGAAAGAAGATGACAATACAGGCGCCGCAAAGGCCAGGCGGCAGGCCGGAACCGGTAACTATGAATATTGTGTCGGCTGAAGAGATTGGCAATGACTCCGAAGACCGTTTGCACTGGGTACTATTGACAACTGAAGATATTGAAACATTCGAAGACTGTCGCTCTATCATTCGATTTTACGAGCTCCGATGGCGAATAGAAGAGTTCCATAAGGCTTGGAAATCGGGAGCAGGAGTAGAAAGGCTTCGTCTGCAATCTCCGGATAACATTGAACGACTTGCGGTCATATTAATGTTTGTCGCTGTCAGACTAATGCAAATCCGTGAAGCATTAATGTTACCGAATGACAGGCAGCACAAAGACAGAAAGCTTTGGAGTGAAAAAACACTCGCGAATGAGGTGGTCAGTGATGATGAATGGCAGGTTCTCTGGCTAACCTATGAAAAAAAAGCGTTGCCCGATAAGCCGCCAACAGTCACTTGGCTGCTTCAAACGATTGCTCGGCTTGGTGGTTGGGGTGATTCAAAGCATACAGGGCAGCCCGGCTGGTTAGTGGTATGGGAAGGCTGGGCGAAATTGCAGGATCGGGTAAAAACCTGGCAGATAGCCCGGCAGTTCAGCGCTGGAGAGATGTGATCAAGAGTCAGATTTATGTGGGGGTGCTGAACAGTTACCAAAATAGATAAGAAATAAGGATATCCAAAATGAATCATTCTGCACAGCCGGGGGAAACCCTCCATTCAGAGCTGTCACTCTGGCGGCAGGCACTGATGGGAGGGCAGATGCTGTTTGTTGCCTTTGGTGCTCTGGTACTGGTGCCGTTACTGACCGGGTTGGACGCCAATGTGGCGTTCTTTACGGCTGGTATTGGTACCCTGATTTTCCAGCTGATCACTCGTCGGCAAGTACCGGTCTTCCTGGCATCTTCTTTTGCTTTCATTGCGCCGATTACGTTCAGTATTCAATCCTGGGGATTGGCTGCCACCATGGGCGGTATCATGGCAGCCGGTGTGCTGTATGCCGCATTGAGTGTGCTGGTCAGGTTACGCGGATCAGGCATACTTTACCGACTGTTTCCACCGGTCGTGGTTGGGCCGGTGATTATGGTTATCGGCCTTGGTCTTGCTCCTGCTGCAGTTGGGATGGCAACATCACCGATTGAAGGGCTACTCTCCGCAGATCAAGCTCTGTTTCTTGCGGCTATCTCGCTGCTAGCAACCCTGTTGGTGGCGACCATGGCTGGCGGGATTCTTCGACTGATTCCAATTATCTGTGGTATTGGAACCGGGTATATTGCAGCGGTGATCATGGATGTTGTGAACTTTCAGCCTTTACTTGACCGCCCCTGGTTTGCTATTCCGAACTTTACCACTCCGGAGTTCAATTGGAATGCGGTGCTTTATATGATTCCGGTAGCGATTGCACCTGCTATTGAGCACATTGGTGATATGCTGGCGATCAGCTCAGTGACCGGGAAGAAGTATCTGGATAAACCAGGGCTGAAAAATACCCTGTTAGGTGATGGCCTGGCAACGACGGCCGCCGGCCTGTTTGGTGGGCCACCTAATACCACCTACTCAGAAGTCACTGGTGCGGTGATGCTGACCAAAGCCTACAACCCCGTTATTATGACCTGGGCTGCAGTTATTGCTATTGGCGTAGCCTTTATCGGTAAAATTGGTGGGTTCCTGTCAACCATTCCGGTGCCGGTGATGGGCGGTATTATGATGCTGCTATTCGGCTCCATTGCCGTCGTTGGCCTTAATACGCTTATTAAGGCAAGGGTTGACCTGGGCCAACCCCGAAATCTGGTGATTGTATCTCTCGTACTGGTATTTGGTATCGGCAATATGGGAATCTCACTGGGTGAATTTTCACTGAAGGGCGTCAGTCTTTGTGCGCTGACAGCAGTCATTCTGAATTTACTGCTACCTCATCGCCCCGGGGAAGATCGATACCAGTCTTCTGAAGTTGGTAAAGAAAAAGTCGTATAGGACGTACACCCGAATAAAAGCTGAAAAAGCAGGCGGTATTAGTTTTTAATACCGCTTTTTTTATGGATCAGGCTGATGCTGACTGTTTCTGCTGATTCTGTTCATGTGTATTCATCTGGATAAAATACGTAATCCCACTTAACTCCATTAATGAAGCAACATCGTTGGGTACGTTATAGAGCGATAGGTAGAAATGCCCTGCCAGTTGTACCTGACAATGGAGGAGTAGTTTCAATCCATCACTACTAATGCTGTTAAGCTGCGAGCAATCCAGCACAATATGGCTAGTGTCGATTCTTGTTGCGTTCTCTAAAGCATTCTCCAGTAAATGGATGGTACTGCAATTAATATCGCCATCCAAAATCATTAGCGTGTAGTTTTGATAGCTTTCGAGATTAATGGTTAATTCCATACTCCTTCTCCCGACTTGATCCCTTAATGAAAAGAAATATTAAGGGCTGGGGCTGTGTTTGTGCATAACACTCTGGTTACAGGGTCTGACAATATTCCGGAGCCATAGTTCATTCCCAATATTTTTGGATGACAGATTTTTTAACCAGTTGAAATATAGTTAATTTTTTTGTTTTTTGTTGCCAGTACTGACGGTGTTGTTATTGGTAATAAAGCTAAGTTCCAATAACTTTATCAGTATCGTATTCCATGTAATGAAAGGATGTCATTATGTTAAGAAGAATCCGAACCAGCGCCCAGATTATGATTACCGTGGTCAGCTTTCTGGGATGCTACCAGTCAGGGAATGCATCAGAGTCTGTTTTGGCTGCCCAATATCGCTGCATGAGCCATCGCTATGAAACCCGAAAAAAAGATCAGGTTATCCTCAGTTAACAGAGGCGTATCCTTAAATTGCAGAAACCGGCTTCGCATATCTTTCAGATCAATAACAGTGGTAAAAGATAGCAGGTGCTTATAACTGGCTATTTGCCCATCATAAGGGTTTAAGTAATATTGCCCGTTAATAATATCGATTAGCAGGCAGGATAAAAGCTCCATGACACGATTTTTTACCAGTGATAACACTTCCGGGGTTTGTCCCGAAGTCATGAACGCGTTGATAGAAGCAAATGCTGGTCACATGGGAGCCTATGGCAATGATGCCCTGACCGGGGAGGCCATAAACATGGTTAAGCAGGCTTTGGGCAGGCCTGCTGACATATTCTTCGTATACAACGGTACGGCCGCCAACACTCTGGCCTGCAAAGCAGCTCTGCGCAGTATTGATAGTATTATCTGTCCAGATACAGCCCATATTGTGAGCAATGAAAGCGGGGCTCCGGTTAATGCCACCGGTAGTCGGATGATTACCGTTGAGTCCTCTCATGGAAAAATCACACCTGAACAGATTCGCAAAGCCTGCCAGAATGAAAGCTGGTGGGGAATGCATGCAACCCGCCCAAGACTGGTCAGTATATCCCAGTCAACCGAATGGGGAACGGTTTACTCTCTGGATGAGCTGGGGGAAATTAAAGCGGCCTGTATTGAACTGGGTATGTTGCTGCATGTGGATGGTTGCCGTATCTACAATGCCGCAGTGGCACTTGATTGCTCTCTGGCTGAAATATGTGAACACATAGACATTCTGTCACTTGGAGGTACTAAAAACGGATGTAACTGTTCAGCACCCCCACATAAATCTGGAATTTTCTGATTTTTATACCATCCTCTTAAGCACCATTTTTCCACAATATTCGCCAGCATGATTCCAGAACTACCCGCAACTATGTCGGCTGAGATTCTCTTGAAAGAGAATGCAGAGCTGCGGATGAGAGTTGCCTGTCTGGAAGAGCGATGTCGAGAATTGGAAGAAAAGGTTGGCAAGAACAGTCAAAACAGCAGCAAGCCGCCATCGTCTGATGGTTATCAAAAACCTTGTAAAAACAGTAATTCTCCAGATCATTCTGACGACCTTTCCGCAGATAAAGGTACCGATCCATCGGATGAAAAACCCAATCCTAAAAGTCTGAGACAGTCTTCTGGTAATAAAGCCGGTGGAAAGAAAGGGCATCAGGGCACTTGTCTTAAACAGGTCGATATCCCTGACTATATTGAGTACCTTCCGGTTAAAGAATGCAATAAATGTCAGGCGTCTCTTCTTGATAGTGAGCCGGTCAAATATATTGAACGACAGGTGTTTGAACCAGGGAGACCGGGTGAATTTGAAGTAACGGCCCATAGAGCTGAAGTAAAAATCTGCACTTGTGGTTGTCGGAATCAGGCTGAATTCCCGGAAGGTGTTACCGCTGCCGCACAATATGGCTCAGCCACACAGGCTATGGCCGTCTATCTTAACCAATACCATTTCCTGCCTTTTAAGCGCGTGTCAGAGTATTTTAATACTCTCTATAAAATGAGTGTAAGTGCAGGCACTGTCGCCAATTTTGTGGCCAGAACCTATGAAAATCTGGCTTCTACTGAAGAGGTTATTCGTGACGCCTTGCGGGAATCGTCTGTTGCCGGAGCCGATGAAACGGGTATGCGGGCCGAGGGCTCTTTGCACTGGCTACACGTTATGCGGGATGAACAATGGACGCTCTACTACTTGTCTGAAAAGCGAGGTCGTGAGGCCATGGACACGATGGGCATACTGCTAACATTTGCAGGCGTTCTGGTTCATGATCATTGGAAATCCTATTTTGCATATGCGGCAACTCACGTACTTTGCAATGCCCATCACCTGAGGGAGCTTTTGGGTGTTGTTGATAGGGACAGCAATCAACTGGCGTTGCGATTGATGAAGCTACTGAGGCTTTCCTGGCATTACTGCAAGGGCTTTAAGACCATAGGTATGCTACAGATGCCAAGTGTTGTCTGTGAACGAATCGAGAAGATTTATGACCGGTTGCTTCAGCGGGCTCTAATGAAAGAAGTCGTCTATATGGAGAAGCAACGAGAGGAGCTTAAGCGCAAGAAAGTCAAGAATACTAAAGCTTACAATCTCTTCAAACGACTCACTGAGTTCAAGGCTGAGACACTGCGCTTCATGTCAGATTTTACCATTCCCTTCGATAACAATGGCAGTGAGCGGGATGTTCGAATGGCCAAGTTAAAGCAGAAAATCTCAGGCTGCTTCAGGAGTGCAGACGGTGGTTCTATGTTTGCACGGATTCGCAGCTATTTGTCGTCTGCCAGAAAACAGGGAATGGACATATATCAATCACTTCATAGAGCTGTTCGGAATTACTGTAATATGCCTTTGCTCAGTGCTGAATAGTTACTGTTCATTTAGTGTTCACTACAAAGTACAGACGCAAGCTGTTTGATGGGTACATGATTCAACAATTACGTGATGCGTTCGAGAGTGCCTGCGTGAAATTGGAGTGTGATTTGCTGGAAATGGATGGAGAGAAAGACCATGTCCATTTACTGATTGCCTACCCACCGAAACTGGCTGTCAGTGTCATGGTAAACAACCTGAAATCAACATCATCAAGGCAATTGCGAATATTGAATACCCACCTTACGACTCAAAGTAAATCAGGCCGGTTATGGTCAAGGGCGTACTTTGCTTGCAGTGCAGGAGGGGCGACTATCGAAACTCTCAAAGAGTACGTGAATAGTCAGAGTACGCCTGATTGATAGTGCAAACCTGCTGGCGGAAGGCTCTACGCCTGCGCGGCCCGGCCTTCCCATCTTATATCCCCGCCCGATTGGGCGAGGGTTTACGACGATTTTGCTAATGTCTAAACAAATTCTGATCATTATGGCCATGGCAGCGGAAGCCCGTCCGGTCATTGACCAGCTCGGACTGCGGGAACTGCCCGCCAATCCGCAATTGAAAAATCACTTCCCCCGCTTTCAGGGTGCGTTTGCCGGTAAGGACATCGTTATCTCTCTGAATGGCAAATCCAGTGAGTATGGTGTCGACAGAATAGGCACCGAGTTTGCCGCGCTGAATACCCAGTCTGCCATTCTTGAGTATGCTCCGGAGCTGATCATTAACGCGGGAACCTGTGGTGCTTTTTCAGCCGATGCGGACATTGCTGATATCATCACTTCCGACCAGCCGGTGGTTTATCATGATCACCGGGTGCCCCTGGAGGGCTTTGACCGTTTTGCCATGGGCGCTTATCCAACCGCCTATTGCCCCGAATACTTTCAGGGTATTGAGCATAAGCTTGGGGTGGTCACCACAGGCAACTCCCTCGACATGCCGGATATCGACAGGCAGTGGATTATGCAAAACCAGGGAATGGCCAAAGAGATGGAGTGTGCCGCCGTTGCTGCAACCGCTCATCTTTACGGTATCGACTTCCTGCCGATCAAATCCGTTACCGATCATATTGATATCGAACTGGGTAATGTCGAACAGTTCCTGAACAACCTGAGCAAGGCCAGCCAAAAGCTGAGCGAAACCTTGATCAGGGTATTAACCAATATCAAGTAAAATCCGATTATGCTCCTACACCAAGACAAACGTATTTGATTTCAAGATAGTCTTCGATGCCATATTTTGAGCCTTCCCGCCCGATGCCGGACTCTTTGATGCCGCCAAATGGTGCTACCTCGGTGGAAAGGATACCTTCATTAACAGCGACCATGCCATACTCCAATGCTTCGCTGACCCGCCAGACTCGTGACAGGTCACGGGAATAAAAATAGGCAGCCAACCCAAACGGCGTATTATTTGCCCGATGGATGACGTCCGCTTCTGACTTGAACCGGAACACCGTAGTAACCGGTCCGAACAGTTCCTGGTGAGCCACATCCATGCTTTCATCAACACTTGTCAATATGGTGGGTTCAAAATACAGGTCTCCGACATCGGATCGGGACCCGCCCATATGCACGGTAGCCCCCTGTTCTTTTGCCAGGTTAACGACGTACGCAATTTTTTCTATTGCGCGGCTATTTATCATAGGGCCTATGTCTGTCTCTTTATCAAGGCCATTACCCACCTTAAGTGCCGCAACAGCTGCAGTATACTTCTCCAGGAACTCATCGTAGACACCATCCTGTACGTAAAGGCGGTTTGTACATACACAGGTCTGGCCAGCATTCCTGTATTTTGAGATCAACGCCCCTTGCACTGCCTTGTCGATGTCTGCGTCGTCAAAGACGATAAATGGTGCATTTCCGCCCAACTCCATGGAAACTTTTTTTACCGTATCGGCACTCTGACGTATAAGATGCTTACCAACCGGCGTTGACCCCGTAAAGGAAACCTTTCGAACCAAAGGGTGCGTGGTTAGCACCGGACCAGTCTCTGCAGCGGACGACGACGTAATTACATTAATCACACCCGCAGGAATCCCGGCCTGCTGCGCAAGCCTGGCCATCGCAAACGCACATAATGGGGTGTCTTCAGCCGGCTTGATAACAATAGTACAGCCAGCTGCCAGTGCCGGTGCTGCTTTTCGGGCAATCATGGCAATGGGAAAATTCCATGGTGTTATGGCACTGACCACCCCCACCGGTTGCTTCATCGTTAAATAGCGGGCAGTTGCCATCGTAGAGGGGATGATATCACCATAGGTTCTCTTGCCTTCTTCGGCGAACCATTCGATAAAGGATGCGCCATACAATACTTCACCGTATGCCTCCTTATAGGGCTTTCCCTGCTCAAGGGTTAACAGTTGAGCAAGATCCTCCGCATACGAAGTCATGAGCTGGAACCATTTATTCAAAAGCCCTGCCCGCTCTTTGGCTGTGGTTCTTTTCCATGAATTAAAGGCCTCACTGGCCGCTTCAACAGCCTGTTCAGCATCTGCTGCCCCCATATCCGGTACTTCTGCAATCTGTTGTCCGGTAGCGGGATTGGTTACCCAATAGGTGCGGCCACTTTGTGCACTAACCCACTGACCGTTAATCAATGCCTCGTTACTCTCAAAGAGAAATGGGTTCATCAGCCTGCCTCATTTTTTTTGAATCGGTTTATTCTCATTCTTTGATCTGGATGCTATCAAAGTGATCAACTGCCGATATATATTATCCGGCAAAAGTCATGGACCAGTGAGCCATCCTTAAGAACAGCCTGGGCACGAATACCTGCAGGATAAGGTTCAAGATCATCAATTGTGATTTTGTCGCAGTACTTATTAACCCGTTTCAAGTAACCGGACTTCCGCCAGGATTCCCAGGTTTCTTTCAGCCCGGTGCCCAGGTGTTTCAGAGTAACTTTCCAGAAACCAGGGAAAGTCACCATGTCCCTGACGTCTTTCAGGTCAACATTAAAACGGCCATAGCCCTCCCGCTTCCAGCCCTGAACCGCATTAGGGCCTACTGTGACCGAGCCATCAATCATTCGGGTCAGATGAACCCCCAGAAAAGGTAAATCCGGATCCGGTATCGGATAAATAAGGTGATTGATGACCTCGTTGTGCCGCTTCGACAAACGATAATATTCACCACGATATGGGATAATTTGGAAGTCTGTGGGTATATCAAGCATTTTTGTCATGCGATCAGCCAGAAGACCGGAGCAGGTAATCAGGTATTTACTCTCATAACAGACCCGCTCACCATTATGGCAACATTCGGCAGTGATCGTCTGGCTGGTTTCGGCCAACCCGGTTACGGTGGTATTCAGCTGAATCTCCCCTCCCAGATCAGTAAACTCTTTTGCCATCGTAACTGTTCAGCACCCCCACATAAATCTGGAATTTTCTGATTTTTATACCATCCTCTTAAGCACCATTTTTCCACAATATTCGCCAGCATGATTCCAGAACTACCCGCAACTATGTCGGCTGAGATTCTCTTGAAAGAGAATGCAGAGCTGCGGATGAGAGTTGCCTGTCTGGAAGAGCGATGTCGAGAATTGGAAGAAAAGGTTGGCAAGAACAGTCAAAACAGCAGCAAGCCGCCATCGTCTGATGGTTATCAAAAACCTTGTAAAAACAGTAATTCTCCAGATCATTCTGACGACCTTTCCGCAGATAAAGGTACCGATCCATCGGATGAAAAACCCAATCCTAAAAGTCTGAGACAGTCTTCTGGTAATAAAGCCGGTGGAAAGAAAGGGCATCAGGGCACTTGTCTTAAACAGGTCGATATCCCTGACTATATTGAGTACCTTCCGGTTAAAGAATGCAATAAATGTCAGGCGTCTCTTCTTGATAGTGAGCCGGTCAAATATATTGAACGACAGGTGTTTGAACCAGGGAGACCGGGTGAATTTGAAGTAACGGCCCATAGAGCTGAAGTAAAAATCTGCACTTGTGGTTGTCGGAATCAGGCTGAATTCCCGGAAGGTGTTACCGCTGCCGCACAATATGGCTCAGCCACACAGGCTATGGCCGTCTATCTTAACCAATACCATTTCCTGCCTTTTAAGCGCGTGTCAGAGTATTTTAATACTCTCTATAAAATGAGTGTAAGTGCAGGCACTGTCGCCAATTTTGTGGCCAGAACCTATGAAAATCTGGCTTCTACTGAAGAGGTTATTCGTGACGCCTTGCGGGAATCGTCTGTTGCCGGAGCCGATGAAACGGGTATGCGGGCCGAGGGCTCTTTGCACTGGCTACACGTTATGCGGGATGAACAATGGACGCTCTACTACTTGTCTGAAAAGCGAGGTCGTGAGGCCATGGACACGATGGGCATACTGCTAACATTTGCAGGCGTTCTGGTTCATGATCATTGGAAATCCTATTTTGCATATGCGGCAACTCACGTACTTTGCAATGCCCATCACCTGAGGGAGCTTTTGGGTGTTGTTGATAGGGACAGCAATCAACTGGCGTTGCGATTGATGAAGCTACTGAGGCTTTCCTGGCATTACTGCAAGGGCTTTAAGACCATAGGTATGCTACAGATGCCAAGTGTTGTCTGTGAACGAATCGAGAAGATTTATGACCGGTTGCTTCAGCGGGCTCTAATGAAAGAAGTCGTCTATATGGAGAAGCAACGAGAGGAGCTTAAGCGCAAGAAAGTCAAGAATACTAAAGCTTACAATCTCTTCAAACGACTCACTGAGTTCAAGGCTGAGACACTGCGCTTCATGTCAGATTTTACCATTCCCTTCGATAACAATGGCAGTGAGCGGGATGTTCGAATGGCCAAGTTAAAGCAGAAAATCTCAGGCTGCTTCAGGAGTGCAGACGGTGGTTCTATGTTTGCACGGATTCGCAGCTATTTGTCGTCTGCCAGAAAACAGGGAATGGACATATATCAATCACTTCATAGAGCTGTTCGGAATTACTGTAATATGCCTTTGCTCAGTGCTGAATAGTTACTTGCCATCTTTTCGGTGACCAGCCGGTAATCAACAATACTTGTGCAAAAACGGGCTTTTAGACTACCTGGCTGGTAATAAACCCCTGCATGGATAACACCACTGTTGTGGCCCGTTTGGTGTTGAGCCAGCCCGGATTCTTTTTCGATCAAGAGAATACGCTTCCCGGGGTGGCGCTGTTGCATTTGCCATGCAGTTGAAACACCGACGATACCACTGCCGATAACAATATAGTCGAACAGGGTATTGCTCATAATGGCTCCAAAAATAACAGTCGACTGTCACAACTTTTTATACTGAATTTTCTATACTGAATTCTGGTAAAAGCCAACGAAAGACACCCGCAGTCCAATAAGGGATGCGGGTGATAAGTGTTAACCGGATTTGAGTTTAACCCGGGCACTTAACGGGAAAAATGACCACGCTGACGCAGCAACTCCCGCTTCAGCCCCGGATGTGCGACAAACTTGTCCCGCCCATGCAGCCAGCAGTGGTTTTGCACCACCAGCATAGAGCCAACATTCACACGAATATTGCTGCAGTTAGTATCTGCCTCAAGGGATTTTCCCATTTCATACAGGTATAAACCCTGTTCCATGTTTCGAGGCTGGGCAAATTGATCAATAAACAGCATATGCGGTTTACCATCGGCGTCTTGCTCAAAGAAGATCGGGTGATCAACGGTATAACCTATATTTTTACTGGGTGGAGATGACCAGCGAATATTCTCCCGAGCCAATGAGTGATTATAGAATTTACCTAAATCCTGCCAGTCATCAATGTGGAGCAGTAGCGAGTCGCCGCCTTCCATGTTTTTCTCGTCCATCTTCATCATCAGAACGAAATCAGTGCGCTCATTGACGTAGGTTCCGTCGTTATGTAATTCCATACGACGATGGGCCTGACGCAGGTAACTGTCACTGTCGTCTTCATTGCGGACAGTAAATCGCGCATAATACTTGCCGTACATCGCATCAAAGTTCGGCAGGCCAATAAGATGAGAGATCGCCGTAGAAAGCTTTACAAACTCATCACGCTGCTCTTCTGTGTCCGTGAATAATGCTTGAACCGAGGCTTCTGGCTCCAGAAGAAATGCGCCTGTTTTTCGATCATTCACCGTATTACGCAGGAAACTGCCGAGCTGAAATTGGCAGGCACGATCCAGTTCATTGGCCAGGGCAAAGCGATTAAATGGCTTATACTCCAACGCCTGTACTGACCACTCCTGGCTGGCAGCCTGAAAACGTTCCAACGCAGACTTATCCAGTGTAACCACCTGGACTCTGACATTCCGGGGGTGGTTGTGAACGGAGAATCCTTCAAACCGGGTTATGGTGTCTGGGTTTATCATTGTTCAATTCCCAGCCTTAGTGGCTTAATTTCAGTTTTTTTGTTGTGAATTGCCGTTATGAGAAGACTATAAAGCAGGCCTCCGGGCTCTAAAAATATATTGATAATATACTTTCCATATATTTTATTGATACAGATCAAATAACCCTGAAGAACATTAACGGCCATGGATATTAAACGACTTCGTTACTTTTCTGTTCTTGCTGAAACCGCTAACTACACCAAAGCGGCAGAAAAGCTGGGGATTGCACAATCGGCACTCAGTCTCTGCTGAAAATGCTGCAGGATAATAGTCTGGATATTGCCTTGATCCGGACCGACAACGATCCCGACCAGGTCAGATATTCCACGCTTT
This sequence comes from Endozoicomonas sp. SCSIO W0465, assembly GCF_023716865.1. Taxonomy (NCBI): domain Bacteria; kingdom Pseudomonadati; phylum Pseudomonadota; class Gammaproteobacteria; order Oceanospirillales; family Endozoicomonadaceae; genus Endozoicomonas; species Endozoicomonas sp. SCSIO W0465. The sequence continues at coordinate 2,451,776 of NZ_CP092417.1, read as the reverse complement.
TAACGGAAGAGATAGTTGCTCTACTTCCTGAAGATCACCATCTTGCTCAACACCAGTCAGTTTCGCTGGAGATGTTTTGCCAACAGCCGCTGGTCCTGTTTCGTGAAGGCTATTTCCTGCGGGATGTCATCAGTCAGTATGAAAAAAAACACAAACTGAAGATTAACCTGCAGTTTGAAACCAACCTGATCGAACTGCTAAAAAAGATGGTGGTTAAAGAAGTGGGAATCAGTACCTGCCTGCCCTGTGCCCTCGATGGCAGTGAATCACTGATAACACGATCCTTCTTACCGCCAATCACACTGTCTCTTGGTATCGGATGGAAATCCAACCACTACCTTTCCACTGCATCCCGTGCCTTCATTGACTTTATGCAGCAGGAGATTGGCAAGGTTTGATCAGCATAAAACTGCACATTGAAACCGGCAAGCTTTTTGCCACAGAATACCTGGGAATTGAACCAGATATGATGGCCATGGCAAAAGGTATTGCCGGAGGATTCCCGATTGCGGCGCTGGTGGGTAAGGCAGACATTATGGATGCAGCACCTGTCGGCGGTCTTGGTGGCACTTATGCAGGTTCACCTTTAGGCTGTGTTGCCGCACTGGAAGTGTTGAAACTGATTGATGAACAGGATCTCTGCAAAAAGGCTCTTGATATCGGAGAAGTAATGACCGGGCACCTGCAGCGTCTGCAGAGCATTTATCCGGTGATTGCCGATATTCGAACCCTGGGTGCTATGGTGGCAATAGAACTGGTAGACGATACCGGTTCGCCCATGCCTGAGCTAACCCGTGCACTGGTCGCCAGGGCTAAAGAAAAAGGGTTGATATTGCTCTCCTGTGGTGTTCTTGGAAACGTTATTCGTTTTCTCCCGGCGCTTACCATTGAGCATGATTTACTTGAAGAAGGCTTAAAAGTACTGGAGCAATGCTTTAAAGACTGTGTAAAACAGTAGCTTCCATTAAACCCATCTGTTCCTTGTCGAATCAGATGGGTTTACTGCGAGAAACAGCGCTTATCTCATTTAAATCAGCGCATCCTGAACCCTTTTTTTTCCAGAAACGCTTTCATATGAGGTCTGGATTCTTTACCCAGCAAGGCTGACATCTCCCGGGACCAGGTCCGGTCCAGTTTACCTCCGGTCCGCCGCTGGTAATAAGCTCTCATGGTTTCATCGTATTGGGCTATCAGTACCTTATTCACCGGCTGGTAATGTTCTTCCATCAGTACAGCTTCCAGCGGCAGTCTGGGTTTACACTCCGGGTCCTGATCCGGGTATCCAAGGCAGAGGCCAAAAACGGGGTAGACATGTTCCGGCAACGCCAGCAAATCACTGACCTGCTGCGGGTCATTGCGCAGGCCTCCGATATAACAAATACCCAGCCCTTCAGACTCAGCAGCAACCACCACGTTCTGGGCAAACAGCGCAACATCAACCGTTGCAATAATGAAATGCTCGGTCATCCCGTCTGCCATGGTGTTGCCAGACTGTTCACAGCACCAGCCAGACCGGTTCAGGTCGGCACAGAACACCAGAAACTCAGCCGCATCCTCCACATAGGTCTGCCCACCCGCCAGCTCTGCCATGGCTTTGCGGGTTTCAGGGTTTCTGACCCGAATAACACTGACACCCTGCAGATTACTGGAAGTGGCAGCACTTTGGCCTGCAGTAATCACGTCTCTCAGCAAGCGCTCTTCGATCGGTTGTTCAGTAAATTTGCGAATAGAACGGTGTAGCTTGAGCTGTTCAGTTATGGTCCGGGTCATGGCTGTAATCCAGAGATTATAGGTGTCACTTGCTGGTGCAGGAGAAGGTGACTTTTCTTTGAGTCATTCATCATGTTATCAAAAACTGTGTGCAGCCGCTTTTAAAATATATTCTTTCAATAGCCAGTTAGTTCTTCAGGTTTCAAGATATTAAAATCAGCCTTCTGTTATATTGTCTTGATCAGCAATTACTTAAATTCATTGAAAACACGTTTTGTTTATCAATCTTTTTGTTTATCAATCTTTTTGTTTATCAAGAGTGTGTATCAAGATAACGGTCGGTGGCGTAAAGGGTTTACTCGTACTATTTAATACCAGCCATTTAACAGCTCCTATGATTATTGGATTTGATAGTGAATGAAGTACATTTTTCAAGTTTAATTCCACGCCCTGACTCAGTAAATCCAATTGCCGATAATCCTGTTAGTCATTGCTCATTTCGCAAGGTAAGTATCAATGATCATGTTGCTTTGAGAATCAAATCAGTTTTGTCCGGCATTATTGACATCAGTATTAAGGAAAGACAGGCGTCGGCACTGCTGGTCAAGTGTTCCAAAAAGCTAAACCATGATGACGTTGAGACAGCTTTTTGGGTAGAGTTTGGACTTTCTGATCATGATAAAGACTTGAATAAGCATCAATGTCTCAGCCTTGTTAACACTGGCTCAACCTGGAAAGTAGAATTATGGGAAAGTGATATCATTGTAAAAAATATTTCCAGTGACGAGTGTTCAACTGTACTGGGCAAAATAATCCTGAAGTCACTCCCCCCGTCAGATGGTCCTGATAATTGCCTTCATGTGCTCATGGATAGCTTTGCAATAGCTTCTGAGAATGATGGTATTCGCTATCTGATAACTGCCAATATCAAAAACTGCTATGGCATCATATTATGGGACGTAACCAGCAAAACTGGCAGCATGATGCATATGGTCGATGACAGGGTTTGCAATGAAGTAATGCGTGCCACTTAGGGTAGACATTAAGCTCAAAAAAGGTTCGTTTCCGGCGGCAGAACCCACCTTGAACAGCCACAATAAAGCTTCGAAACCATTATCAATGGCTGAACAAGATGAGTACTGCAAATAGTAGATTAGTTGAAAAAAACTGTTGACCTGTTTCGACCGGTCAGAACTCCTAAGTATGGCGGAACAGCTTGGTTTTACTATACGACAGCGAGATATCCGTCCTTTGGATTTTATCCTCTCACTGATCGATGCCCTCGCTGGTGATGGAAACTGCGATACCCAGGCGGATCTACACCGTAAATTTAACGAGTTGACGGGGCTGAATGTCTCTTATCGTTCTTGGGCAAATCAAGCTAAAAAGGACGCGCTGCCTACTCTTATCCTGTGGCTATGGGTGCAGTGTCTGGAAATATTTTCCCGCAAAGTCATGGCGTTTGATGAAGACAGTCCATTTTCAGAGTTTGAGCACATTCTGATTCAGGACGGTTCGTCACAAGCTGTCTATGATGCCCTGAAAGAAGCATTTCCCGGCAGGTTCTCAACGGTCAGTCCTGCTGCCGTCGAGCTTCATACGACAATGGATCTTCTCACCAACAACCTGGTGCGGGTGCAGCTGACTGAAGATACCCGTTCAGAAAGAGACTGTCTGCCACCACTGCCAACATCCATGGCCTATATCCTGATGCTAATGGATGCCGGTTATTTTGAGCTGGAACTCTTTGCCGCTATTGATGACAGGGAGGGTTCTTTTATCTGCAAGGCACCTCAGAGTATCAACCCGACGATACTCAGCGCGGTACGGGAGGATGGCAAGAATCTCAATCGCTACAAAGGACAAAAACTGAAGGATGTACTGTCTGGCTTCCCCAAAGACCAGTGCCTCGACCTGGATGTAGAATGGCCGGGATTCAAAGCCTGGCCATTCCGCTTGGTTGTCCGCTGGAATGACAAAAAACAGAAGTGGGTTTTCGTTGTGACCAACCTGAACCGGGTGGAGTTCACCTTGAGTGATGTGCTCCAGGCCTATCGTCTACGGTGGCAGATAGAGCTGATTTTCAAAGAGATCAAATCCTATTCAGGGTGGCATCGTTTTAACACCAAATCAGCGACACTGGTGTTTAGCCTGATTCTGATGTCCTTTGTGGTTGTGACGTTGAAAAGGTACCTTGCCCATGCTGCACAGGCGAACCTCTGTGAAAGTGGGAGCATTGAGGAAATCTCGACGCACAAGGTGATGAAAAGTGGGACTCACCTGTTTGGTAATGTGATTTCATCGTTGATGAATGCAGGAAAGTCATTGGTCTCATGCATTAAAAAGCTACTGGACTTCTGGGGAAATAATGCGAAACGAGAACACCCTGCACGGGATGGTTGTTCAGGGCGTACAAGATTAGGCTTCTGTGCAGTGGGTGGAGCTTAATGTCTACCTTAAGATGCGTGCCATGCTTGGCACATTAATTGAGAAAGGAGCTCATCGGCATCACCTTCAGGCAATGGTAATTGGTGGGTGGACCCCACTGCTTTCCAGAATGTCTGGCTATTTTAAGTGTATAGAACCCTTTCTGGCACAACAGGGGATAACCATAGTACAGACGGTACTGGGAGGAACAATGAATAGGAAAGGCTGGAATGTGATCTTCGATGTCGTTACTGGAGCTTTGAGTGAATATGAAGTCTGCAATAATTCCACTGAATATGATTTATTAAGTTGCCACAGCAAAGGCAACAAAGAGTCTCAACCAGAGGGCAATGAAATTTTGGCAGTTAACGCAAGTTTCAGACGTCATCAGTTCTGGAGAGCCTGCTGCTCCTGTGTTGGTAATAATAGAAGAGGACGTGCGAATGAATTAAGGTATGAAGGCCCATCTGAAGAAAAGATAGTTTTTACAGATCTATATGGAAAGAAACGGGTATGTACTATTGATGGATTCAAAAAAACAAACCGTGCACTCAAAATTGGCATAATCACTGAAAACGCCTTCACACCTCATGAGAATGACCCGGTTAATGAGCGTGAAGCCCCCCTTCAGAGTGATGCTGATAACCAGAATCACGGATCGGTTTTTCAATAGTGACCGGCTCTGCTAAAATCCCTTGTCTTTATTTAGCTCCGGATTTACGTTCCGGGCAGCTGACAAAGGACAATAAAGACAATGACTCGCTCTTCAAAAGGCTCACTCACTGTAGTGTGTGTCCTCTATAAATTCGTCACCCTGAAGAACTTCTGCAACCTGCGGGAACCTCTGCTCAGGATCATGGAAGCACACCATGTCAGGGGGACATTGCTACTGGCTCAGGAAGGCATCAACGGTACTGTGGCAAGCACCCGGGGAGGAATCGATGCACTGCTGGCCTGGCTTAATCAGGACATCCGCCTGAACCCCATTGAATCCAAAGAGTCCCTGAGTGAATCCATGCCTTTCAAAAGAACCCGGGTCAAACTCAAGAAAGAGATTGTCACCATGGGAGTAGAAGGCATTGATCCCAAGCAAGTCGTGGGCACCTATGTGGAACCTAAAGATTGGAATAGACTGGTCAGCGATCCGGATGTCATTGTCGTGGACACCCGGAATAATTACGAAGTTCAGGTGGGAACCTTCCGGCATGCCATCAATCCGGGAACAGACACTTTCCGACAGTTTCCGGAATACGTCGATGCCCACCTGAATCCGGAAATTCATAAAAAGGTGGCCATGTTCTGCACTGGCGGCATTCGCTGCGAGAAATCCACCGCTCTACTGAAAGCAAAAGGGTTTGAGGAGGTTTACCACCTGAAAGGCGGCATCCTGAAATATCTGGAAGAAGTACCGGAAGCGCAATCACTCTGGGAAGGTGAATGCTTTGTCTTTGATGACCGGGTCACGGTGAATCATAACCTTGAGTCAGGCTCCTACGACCAGTGCAATGCCTGCCGGTTACCGATTACTGAAGCCGACAAGCAAAGTGATAAGTACCAGCAGGGTGTCAGCTGCCCTCACTGTTTTGACAAGCTGACTGACCAGCAGAAAGCGCGGTTTACCGAGCGTGAAAAACAGATGCAGCTGGCCAGATCACGGGGTGAAGCTCATATTGGCGCAGAGGTTGCCAGGACCGTTGCTCACCGTCGACAAGTGAAGGAAGACGAACGCAGACAACAGAAACTGAGAACCCGGGCAGGCAAAGTTAAATAGCTCAGCTATGTTTTAAGTACAGTCATGAGCCAATAGTACTACCCTTCGCTTAGTCATCAAGGGGAGTATTTTAATCAGTGGCTGACCTGAATAGTCAGCAGCTGACTTAAATAGTCAGTAGCTGATATGAACGGAGAGTCACCATGGAACTCGAACATCCTGAACATCTCAATCCCTTTATTCTTCTGGGTATTGTCAACGAAAAGCTGAGGCTTACCTGTAATTCGCTGGACCAGCTGGCCGATGAGATGGACATGAGCAAACTGGACATCGAAAGCCAGCTTCATAAAATCCGTTTTCACTACCAACCGGTCAATAATCAGTTCGTTCATGACTGACCGTTATTTGAGGGCCTGGTGAACCTGCAATGAAACGTCAACAGGCCCTAAGCAAAATACTGCCACACCAGCTTTACCGATAACGTCCCGCCGCGTATCGCATGAACCAGCAAAATAGCAAACCCCAGGGTTATCAACGGTAACAGTGGGCGTTTTTCTACCTGGAGAAAGTACCAGCCTGCTCCCAGTAAACAGAGCGCCAGTATCATCTGCCGGGCATCCACAGGTTCGCCGGAAGCCACTTCCATAAAGATTGCCAGACAACCAATCACATTGGCGACCAACCAGATCGGTGACAGCATCCCGATACTGCCCAGGACAGGAAACTTTATCAGTGCACCGCCTGTCCAGGACTTGGGCTGAAGATCCGATGACAGATGGAAGGCAATCCCCAGAGCCAGACCCGCGGCAACCGGCGAAACCCCCAAAGCCCAGATAACCAGTGCAGGAAGACAAGAGTGCGTTATGGCTGAACGGTGGGACAGCCCTGGTGTCAATAAATCCAGATCCGGCAATCGAATGCCCGCAATCAGGCCGGCAAGAAACAGTAGAATATCTTCCATGAAGGCCATGGTGGACCAGAATGGGCAAAATTCTTTGGCTGCCAGAACCAAACCCGCTAAAAGAGAGGCCATCAGCGGAGCACCATACAACTTCATAGATCACAAAATAGGCTGATAAAACAGGGAGGTGAACTATAGCCGCTTTAAACAGGTCAAAGCCAGTCAGAACTGGTGGATAACCATTGAGGATTATCAACCATTAAATCAGGCAAAAGTAAACTTTAAATCAGAGCATCATGAAAGAAGTGTCGGTGCGTTATTTTCTCAACCGTCTCTCTTTGAGTTGTCCATCTCTATGATTCAGCGGATATTCAGTATTCAGAAGACCATTTGCTTTCAATCCCATGCAGGTAATACACTCCCTTCATTATTTACGGCACTAGCGTTGATGACTAATGACTTATCGACTCAATGACAAACAGTTTGAATCCATTCAGAAGCTGGCTGACCATGAGCGTTATGACTACTTTCTGAAAAAAGTGGCGGACTGGGAGGAGATTTGGAGCCTCCATAGCCCGGAGGGTTGGGTAGAGCTGTCATCCAGTGATGGCGAAGAGTGCCTGCCGGTCTGGCCTCATCCTGATTTCGCCAAAGCCTGGGCAGTGGATGACTGGTCGGACTGCCAGCCCAAAGCCATCAACCTGGAAGTATGGCTGGAGCGCTGGACTCCGGGCCTGGAGAAGGATGACACCATGCTGGCTGTGTTTCCGGTTGATGAAGAAGAAGGACTTGTTGTGACCCCTTCTGAATTGCAGGAAGCCATTCTTGGTGAGCTGGAGCAAGGGTAAACCTGTTCCAAGCGGTACACTGTCATTAACCACCAAGACACAAAGGCATACAGACACAAGGGGTGAAGAGCTTATATCCGTGCCTTTGCAGTGTTCGACAAAGAATTGGGAACGCTTTTGCCGACAGCACTCAGTGCGCCATATGCTGTCCTTTGATTTCATCCGTTGCATGAGCAACCACTGTCTTTTTATCACCATTACTGAAGGTAATGGTCACTGGCACTTCACTGTTAGTGGCTATGGGCTTCTTAAGGCCCATCAGCATCACATGATAGCCACCCGGCTTTAGCTCCAGCTTGTCGCCCGGCTTGATGGTCAAGTTGTCCACACGGCGCATTTTCATCATGCCATTGTTCATTTCTGTGGTGTGAAGCTCTGTTTTCGCGGCAACCGGGCTGCTCAATGAGCGAATCTGTATGGCCTCATGAGTACCATTGTAGATGGTCATATAAGCAGCTGATGAGGACATACCTGGCTTGGTAGCACGGGCACTGGCATTCAGTAACTGCACCTCTGGTTTAGATTGCTCTTTTGAGTGAGCGTGCGAATAAATGTGCCCGTTTTGTGCAGCCGTTGCACTGTGCGCAGTTAATAGCACCATCAGAACCATCATAGTATTGATGATTGTTCGCTTAATACTGGAATACCAAATCATTCCACCTTCCATTACTCAACTCCACTGGTCATTAGAAGTATCATGGGAGAATAGCAATCTACTGTGAGTTTGCTTTTATTAACTTGCAGATACGCATTATAGGCTTTTTACTTATTAATTATAGAAAAAAGAAGTGCGTTCTCATGAAATCTCTTTTTACAGGAAGCTTGAGTCGTGGTGCAAGCGAACGTTCAGCTGCCCCTATTTGACAGTCATTGCCATCTTAATTTTTCGGATTTTGATGGTGACCGGGCACAGGTACTGAACCGGGCAAAAAAGTCAGGCATCAGTCACATTTGTATTCCTGCCACAAAACAACAGGAATGGCTCCCACTAATCCATGAATCAGAAGTGCCTTCTAAAGAGAACCCGGTGGATATCGTGATGGCCCTTGGTCTTCATCCCTGGTTTATTTCAGAACACAAGCCCGAGTATCTGGAAGTCTTGGATAAGTTGCTTGAACAACGTTCTGCCAGGGTGGTTGCCATAGGTGAAACCGGGCTGGATTTTTTTGACCATAACACCGCTGCTCAGGTAAGGGATAAACAATTGGCGCTGTTTACTGGTCATGTCGAGCTGGCCTGCCTGCATAAAATGCCGCTGATTATTCATAGCCGGAAAAGCCACGATGATATTTTGCAAGTACTTCGACGATGGAAACCAGAGAGAGCCGGGATAATTCATGCCTTTTCAGGCAGTGAGCAACAAGCTATGGAGTATCTGAAACTGGACTTTAAACTGGGATTTGGTGGCGGTATTACCTACCCAAGGGCCAGTAAAACACGACACTTGGCAGCTACTCTACCAATTAACAGCATTGTGCTTGAGACAGACGCTCCGGATATGCCATTGAACGGTTATCAGGGACAAAGGAATGAACCGGGAAGGGTGAAGCTCGTTGCTGAGTGTCTGGCAGAACTGAGAGGTATCTCTTTTATGGAGGTGGCACAAGCCACCTCTCATAACTGTCGTTCGCTATTTAGAATTTGATCTTTATGCGCCTTTCTATATTCCAGCTATTTCCAGCCCATCTTTTATTTTTTCAACCAATTTCCAGGTGGTGATCCAGCATTCGGTCTCCATCGAACAGATAGTGTCCTTTAAACCTGTTCCCCTTCAACATCTCTGGTATCCAGATAATGTCGTCTGCCCACATCTCATCATAGGGTATCTGGTCAAGGGCAAACCATAACGGTATGGCCTCATCAGTCTCTTCCGGTGTGCCGATGAAATCTCTTGCCACATAGGTGTGGACATGCATGGAGTAGCCATCCGTGAACTGGAAAAGACTCTCTCCACAGAACTCCGGATTCACCGGAGTGATGCACAGTTCCTCCTGGACTTCGCGGATTGCACACTCCAGCAGGGTTTCACCCGGCTCAAGTCGCCCACCGGGTCCATTGATTTTCCCGGCCCCCAGTCCACGCTTTTTACGAATCAGCAGCACTTGCCCATCGTTGATAATAAACGTCAGCGTGGCAGGGTCTTTGGCCTGCCAGGAGCTCCAGTCAATATCCTGCAATGTTTGCATGAATTAATTCCTGCCTGCTTAAATATAATTCAATACTGTCTATCATTTTTATGCTTTCTTCCTATTTTATCCTGATATCAATAGAATGTAGTCTTTGACTACTGTTGTATAGGGTCTGAGCAATGAACACTGCCCTGCGTAAACAAATTCTGGACGCTTTTAACTTCCGCCACGCCTGCAAAAGCTTTGATGCAAGCCGAAAAATACCCGATGAGGATTTCGATTTTATTCTGGATGCCGGACGTCTCTCTCCCAGTTCATTTGGCTTTGAACCCTGGAAGTTTCTGGTGATCCAGAACCCGGATCTTAGGGAAAAGATCAAAACCGTCAGCTGGGGAGCCCAGGGACAGTTACCAACTGCCAGTCATTTTGTCATCATTCTGGCCCGCAAGGAAAACAGCATGCATTATGAGTCTGAGTATATCCTGGACCATATGCGTAATGTGAAACAGCTGCCCGAAGATGTCGTGGATATGATCAGTGAATTCTACCGTGACTTTCAGAACAGCGACTTCCGGTTGACCGAATCCCCCAGGGCCATGTTTGACTGGGCCTGTAAACAGACGTATATCGCCCTCGGCAATATGATGAGCGTAGCCGCCCAGATTGGCATTGACTCCTGCCCGATTGAAGGTTTCAACCGTGACAAGCTGGAGCCAGTGATGGAACAGGAAGGCCTGCTGGATAGCAGTGAGTTTGGTGTCAGCGTGATGGTCGCCTTTGGTTACCGGGAAAACGAGCCTTACCCAAAAACCCGCCATCGGCAGAAATCTGTTGTCGAATGGCACTAAAATCACCCGCTCACTCAGCAAGGTCGCTGAGGCATATCAGCGTCAGACGGTTGCTCTCAAATCCGCCCGTATCAATAAAGTGCGTATTTCCCAGAGTGACTGTCTGATCAACAATGGTATGACCACAGAAGATGTGATCAATGCCTGCAACTACTGACTGATCACCACTTTGAATCCTGGACCTGGACCACTGCATCGCCCATATCAGATTCGGGTCAGATGCAATTTTCCCCGGATTCCAAACCGGCAACGGGTACTCTGCATGGCAAATGGCCACCTGCCTGTCGCCAGAAAGATCAACCGAGATCAAAACCGGCTGCTCAGAGGCTTTGGCGGCATATCGGTTCATTCTTTCTGATGAAACCTGCAAATGCCAATCACCGCCACAAAGTATCCATTTAGCCATCTCATGAGAGGATGGGTGCCTTACCGTATCAATCATGCACTGCTCATGATTGCCACGAACACAGTGGAACCATGGTTCATCCATGAGAGAGAGGCACTTTTCTGAATCCGGCCCACGATCAATCAGATCGCCACAACTGAAACAACGATCCTTTTTCCTGTCAAAGTCGGCGTTGGCCAGTAAGGACATCAGGAGATCGTACATTCCATGCAAATCGCCAATAACAAAATCACGGCCAACTTCATTCTGACGGAAATGCTGGTAAAACATAAATCCTCCCTGGATTTCATTAACGCTCAGGTTTGTCCGTCCAAGTCTATGGTTCGACCCTGATTACCAGTTTAGTCGCTCCATCATCCGATTCGCTTCTTCATAAACCCTGAACATCACCAAGGGCACCAGACTAACCTTTTGCGACAGTCGGCAACAGCTCAGCAAAATGGGGCTATTCTTAGTCGGTATGCCAAACCCGATTCAGGTCTTCTTTTCTGGAACGTTGATGATCACACCATTACGTCTATAGACCCGTTAGCCAATGCTATGAAGAACTGCGCGTTTCTCCAACCCACTTTCTATCTGACTGATGACTCAAACAACGCCCAAACCATCCAAACGGTGCATTACAGCATCTTCCAGCCAATACAAGTTGGCATCTTCCGTATCACTGGGGGGAATGCTGGAGATTTATGATTTCCTGATATATGGCTTGATGGCCAGCTATATTGCCGAGAACTTTTTTCCTGCAGAAGACCCTGTCACTTCATTACTCAATGCGTTGGCTTCGTTTGCCATTGGTTATCTGACTCGTCCTCTGGGTGGTTTTGTTTTTGGGCACTTTGGGGACCGCTATGGCCGTAAGAAGACGTTTACCTTTTCCATCTTTTTGATGGCGGTAACCACCGCATTGATGGGGTGTCTTCCCGGATGGAACAGTATCGGTGCAGCAGCACCCATCACTCTGATCACCTTACGGCTACTCCAGGGATTCTCCCTGGGTGGAGAAATTCCGGGAGCGATCACCTATCTGAGTGAAACTACGCCGGAAAGGCGTGGGTTGGTGATCGGCATTCTGTTTCTGGCTATGATGATTGGCATATCGTTCGGAACATTCGTTCACGGCATGCTTGAAATGCACCTGTCGGCAGAAGATATGAAGGACTGGGGCTGGCGAGTCCCTTTCTGGATCGGAGGATTTCTGGGAATCATCAGCTATCACATCCGCAAACACTTCTCGGAATCTGGCTTATTTGAAGCACTTGACCAGACCAAGGCGCAGGCCTCCATACCAATTGTTCTCCTTTTCAAACAACATACCCGGGGAGTTATCTGCGGATTCATGACCATTGGTCTGTGTGGAGCAACCGTGACTATCTACAGCATTTACATGCCGGGTTATCTTTATTCACTGCTTGGTTTTCCCCGGGAAGCGGTCGCCTGGCAAACCGCCCTGGCATTTCTGATGTTATCGCCACTTTGTCTGATATTCGGGATGCTATCCGATCTGATGAATCACAAACTGATTTTTGGCATTATGGCGGTTGTTATTGCTACTGTCTCCTGGCCAGCGTTTCATTATTTCTCTTCACCAGCCGCCGAGCTCAATAAGATCCTGTTGATCTGTGGCCTTCTGGCAGCTGCCGCATCGGGGGCGCTTCCGCCACTGTTGATCAGTTTTTTTCCCACGGAAGTTCGTTATACAGGCGTTGCTACCTGTTACAACATAGGATTTGCAATTTTTGGGGGCATTGCCCCTTTTATATCAACACTAATGGCTAAATACTCAAATAATACGTCGGGTCCGGCTATTTATCTTTCACTCATTGCAGCCGTCAGCTTGATCGCCCTGTTTATTAACTGGCCAAATGTTCATTTAAAAAGAGATAGTGAAACTTTTTAATTAGGAGCAGGTCAAAAGTAATAAATACTTTAATGTTAGGGTGGTAGCATGCAAACTAATGGTATTTCAGGTCATAATCCAGTGCAAATTGCTAATTCTGCAGGCATACAGGATGTTCAGCAGGAAAGCAGCATTAGCAGCAAATTGCAAAAATTATTTTATTACTACGATCCGGAAAGTGGTACGCGTTACAAACTTGGCAACACCGCAATGACCATCGCAGGATTTTCTGCTGCCGGTGCTGTCGCCATGCTGAATTTAGCACCACAATTGTCCACGATTGCTGACCGTGGAACATCCCTCATTGAGCGCGTTGTACAACATGCAGACAGTTTTTTTCTGAACAACCCAATAGCTCCGGTAGCAATTGGTGCTGCTGTTGGGGCTGCCGGGGGCTTAGCCCTGGTTAATTTATTTTATCAAGAAGGATTGAAACCCCGGACAGAAGGAGCTATTAGACCCATCATGCACGGGCTTATTTTTAAGATGGAGAGTAACTATAAAGCTATTCAGTACTACAAAAGGGCAATAGAAAATAACAATGCATTGTTGAAGGCCAAAAAGAGATCCATGCTTCTTGAAAAGGAAGAAAGCCAGAGAAAAGCAGAGACAGTGTTTAAGCAAAACATGGAAGCTTATAATCGCACAGCAAGTAACGTGGCGGGTGAGCTGGATGGTTATCTGAATGCGGTGTTTGATCAACTGAAAGATCCTGACAGGTTGCCCTCTTATGAAGAGGCGGTGAGCGGTTTAAGACGCCAGGGTGACTTTCAGTTAGGTAGGGATGTCAGCAGTTTTATTCGTAATGGTAACTATTCTCTGCGAGCCCAAAATAATTTGATAAAAAAGTTAATTCCCCATCTTACCGAAAGGGAACTGAATAATGTAAAGTCTATTCTTCGCAAATTCCCCTGGAAGCCTGTTCTATTGCCCTTGCCAGGGCCTATCGAGCAGGAGTACGAAAATATAGCCACAGAAAAGGTATCAAACACCCACAAAATGGGAGCAATTGAAAGGGAGGTTCGGAAGCTGACTGAGCTTTACCCTATATTATCAGTTAATGCTGAGGGTGAGGTAAAAATACCGTCAATAGCCGAATTCAGTAACTATCTTCCGAAATAATTCTGATATATAAATAAGGGAAGTGATAACAGAGGTGATGTTCATCCGGAATCGTCATTCCAATTAACACTTCCCTTATAGCATCAAACAGCCGGACTGGTTTGTTGAAGATTTTGATCTTTGCCGAACAGGCCAAAGCCCATAACGGCAAATACCATAGCAAAAACCGGACTGAGCCAGTTTAAAAGGGCCCAGGGCGCATAATCAATCACTGCAACGCCCAAGGTCGAGGCAAAAAATGCTCCTCCGGTAGTCCATGGAATGAGTGCTGTTGTAAGCGTAGCCCCTTCTTCCAGAGAGCGTGAAAGCACACGGCTATCTACGCCCTTTTGATCATAGGCGTCACTAAATAGCTGACCACCCAATATGATTGACATGTAAGCTTCCCCCATAGTCATATTCCCTGTAAAGCAGGCAATAATGGTAGTGGTAACCAGAGTCGATGTTCTTTTTATTCTTGTAACAACCGTATGAATGAGCACCCGCAAAAAACGGCATCGCTCCAGGATACCCCCCAATGCCAATGCCATGAGAGATAATGAAAGCGTCCACATCATCGAGGTAATACCACCTCGTCCAAGCAATGAATCCATACTTTCCAGGCCGGTACGGACACTGCCGCCGCCATAAAGACTGCCAAGAACTGTTGTCAGACTCTGATCCTGAATAAAGATAGCAATCACCACAGCAACAGAAGATGCCATCATCATGCTTGGTTCTGCTGCAACACGGGCCGTACTGAGAGCCAACATAATGATCAGCGGTAACAGAGTCAGTGCATTGATTGTAAATGTGTCCTGTAAAGCCACCTGCATGGCTGACAGTTGTTCAGTGGGTAACTGATTTTCAGCATAATCCAACCCCATCAGCGAGAATACCACCAAGGCAAGAATATAGGCGGGCCCGGTAGTAAACAGCATGCCCCGAATATGAGCATAGAGATCAACTTTTGAGGTCATGGAGGCAAGGTTGGTGGTATCCGAAACCGGAGACATTTTGTCGCCAAAGCAGGCACCGGAGATAACCATACCGGCAACCAGAGGAGCCGGTATCCCCATGGTTGTGCCGATCCCCATCAGAACCACCCCAATGGTGCCAACCGTCCCCCAGCTGGTACCGGTGGCAAGGGACATCAGGCTACAGAGAATGAGCCCGGCAGGGAGAAAAATCGCAGGACTGACAAATTCAATGCCATAGTAAATCAATGTTGCCAACGTACCACTTTGAATAAAGGCCGCAATCAGTACACCGATCAGAATAAAAATATAAATTGCAGTCAGCGCTCCGGTAATTCCGGAATTCATGGCATCCCGAACGGCACGGAAATCGTAGCCAAGGGAAAAGGCGCTGACGGAAGCAATCATCAGAGAAACCAGAATCAAACTGTGCAGACTGGTTTCCAGAATAAAAAGACCAGTGCTAATGACGGCAATAATTGCAGCAAGTGTAATAAACGCATGGAGAAAACCGGGCTCTTTCCATGATGTTTCTGGCTGTGTCGATACAGTCAAAGCAAAACTCCTTCGGATGCGGGGGCAACAACCCTGAGAAACAGGCAGGACAATGATAGCGGTTTGTACGCATCACTGCACCTGCTGGAGTATGTCATTTATCAGGTTATTCGATACTGTTTATTTGACACGGTTTATTCAGTGCTTTGGCTTCCTGAACAAAAGAGTCAACATCTTCTTCAGTGGTATCAAATGACGTGACCATTCGATACACACCGGGCTGCGGTCCATTTTGGTAAAAATCTTTGACGGCTTGCAACTGGCTGGCCAGCTCTGTTGGGATTGAGAAAAAGGCCTGGTTCGTTTGCACGGGACAAACCAGCTCAATATCCGGACACTCATTTAACCCTGCAACCAACAGACTCATCATGCGATTGGCCTGAGCCGCATTTTTCTTCCATAGCTCATTAGTAAACAGTGCTTTAAACTGGGCGCTGAGAAAACGCATTTTGGAATGGAGTTGAAGTCCCTGTTTTCGTAAATGCAGAAAACCGTCTGCAGCCTCAGTAGTAAAAAAAGACCAGGGCTTCACCAAACATTAATCCGTTTGTAACTATTCAGCACTGAGCAAAGGCATATTACAGTAATTCCGAACAGCTCTATGAAGTGATTGATATATGTCCATTCCCTGTTTTCTGGCAGACGACAAATAGCTGCGAATCCGTGCAAACATAGAACCACCGTCTGCACTCCTGAAGCAGCCTGAGATTTTCTGCTTTAACTTGGCCATTCGAACATCCCGCTCACTGCCATTGTTATCGAAGGGAATGGTAAAATCTGACATGAAGCGCAGTGTCTCAGCCTTGAACTCAGTGAGTCGTTTGAAGAGATTGTAAGCTTTAGTATTCTTGACTTTCTTGCGCTTAAGCTCCTCTCGTTGCTTCTCCATATAGACGACTTCTTTCATTAGAGCCCGCTGAAGCAACCGGTCATAAATCTTCTCGATTCGTTCACAGACAACACTTGGCATCTGTAGCATACCTATGGTCTTAAAGCCCTTGCAGTAATGCCAGGAAAGCCTCAGTAGCTTCATCAATCGCAACGCCAGTTGATTGCTGTCCCTATCAACAACACCCAAAAGCTCCCTCAGGTGATGGGCATTGCAAAGTACGTGAGTTGCCGCATATGCAAAATAGGATTTCCAATGATCATGAACCAGAACGCCTGCAAATGTTAGCAGTATGCCCATCGTGTCCATGGCCTCACGACCTCGCTTTTCAGACAAGTAGTAGAGCGTCCATTGTTCATCCCGCATAACGTGTAGCCAGTGCAAAGAGCCCTCGGCCCGCATACCCGTTTCATCGGCTCCGGCAACAGACGATTCCCGCAAGGCGTCACGAATAACCTCTTCAGTAGAAGCCAGATTTTCATAGGTTCTGGCCACAAAATTGGCGACAGTGCCTGCACTTACACTCATTTTATAGAGAGTATTGTAACTGTTCAGCACCCCCACATAAATCTGGAATTGTAACTGTTCAGCACCCCCACATAAATCTGGAATTTTCTGATTTTTATACCATCCTCTTAAGCACCATTTTTCCACAATATTCGCCAGCATGATTCCAGAACTACCCGCAACTATGTCGGCTGAGATTCTCTTGAAAGAGAATGCAGAGCTGCGGATGAGAGTTGCCTGTCTGGAAGAGCGATGTCGAGAATTGGAAGAAAAGGTTGGCAAGAACAGTCAAAACAGCAGCAAGCCGCCATCGTCTGATGGTTATCAAAAACCTTGTAAAAACAGTAATTCTCCAGATCATTCTGACGACCTTTCCGCAGATAAAGGTACCGATCCATCGGATGAAAAACCCAATCCTAGAAAGTCTGAGACAGTCTTCTGGTAATAAAGCCGGTGGAAAGAAAGGGCATCAGGGCACTTGTCTTAAACAGGTCGATATCCCTGACTATATTGAGTACCTTCCGGTTAAAGAATGCAATAAATGTCAGGCGTCTCTTCTTGATAGTGAGCCGGTCAAATATATTGAACGACAGGTGTTTGAACCAGGGAGACCGGGTGAATTTGAAGTAACGGCCCATAGAGCTGAAGTAAAAATCTGCACTTGTGGTTGTCGGAATCAGGCTGAATTCCCGGAAGGTGTTACCGCTGCCGCACAATATGGCTCAGCCACACAGGCTATGGCCGTCTATCTTAACCAATACCATTTCCTGCCTTTTAAGCGCGTGTCGCACTGGCTACACGTTATGCGGGATGAACAATGGACGCTCTACTACTTGTCTGAAAAGCGAGGTCGTGAGGCCATGGACACGATGGGCATACTGCTAACATTTGCAGGCGTTCTGGTTCATGATCATTGGAAATCCTATTTTGCATATGCGGCAACTCACGTACTTTGCAATGCCCATCACCTGAGGGAGCTTTTGGGTGTTGTTGATAGGGACAGCAATCAACTGGCGTTGCGATTGATGAAGCTACTGAGGCTTTCCTGGCATTACTGCAAGGGCTTTAAGACCATAGGTATGCTACAGATGCCAAGTGTTGTCTGTGAACGAATCGAGAAGATTTATGACCGGTTGCTTCAGCGGGCTCTAATGAAAGAAGTCGTCTATATGGAGAAGCAACGAGAGGAGCTTAAGCGCAAGAAAGTCAAGAATACTAAAGCTTACAATCTCTTCAAACGACTCACTGAGTTCAAGGCTGAGACACTGCGCTTCATGTCAGATTTTACCATTCCCTTCGATAACAATGGCAGTGAGCGGGATGTTCGAATGGCCAAGTTAAAGCAGAAAATCTCAGGCTGCTTCAGGAGTGCAGACGGTGGTTCTATGTTTGCACGGATTCGCAGCTATTTGTCGTCTGCCAGAAAACAGGGAATGGACATATATCAATCACTTCATAGAGCTGTTCGGAATTACTGTAATATGCCTTTGCTCAGTGCTGAATAGTTACCATATAGTTATGTGGCCAACCAGGGGCAAGAACAGGTGGCGGAACTTCTGCAGGCTTTCCCCATCCTGAGTGCTGCCCGGAACGGGCAAACCGATATTGTCGACCGGATAGTGAAAATTCTGGCGACCTGGCCTGAATCTAAACGGTGTCAGGCCGTCACCACGGTAATGACTCTCTCCGGCAACGACGGGGGAACAGCGCTTCATGTGGCTGCTGGCTCTGGCCAGAGCAAAGTTGTTGAGCAAATCCTGAATAAGTTAGCAAGCTTCCCGGAAGCAGAACAAGTTGCTGTCTTTGGAGCACTGGTAGGCGAAGTCGATACACGCAATAGATCGCCACTAAACGTAGCTATGGCTAAGGGCTACGGGAAAATTGTCAATCAGCTGATTCAGGCCCTCCCACTCCTGAGTGCGGTAGCAGGCGGGCATAACAAAAGCGTGGGGCAGTTCATGCGGGCGTTGCAAGCATTACCAGCAGCGAAAGGGTGTTCTGCCATTACAGCGGTACTCAAGAAAGCCCGGCCAGAGGGAGCAACACCGTTGTATATTGCAGCCAAGCTGGGAAATATTGAGGTAATAAAGCTGTTGTTGGGCGCGGTGGATACGCTCCTGACCGATGGAAAGCGCAAAGAAGCGAGAGAAGTGCTGTACTCTGCCTGCCGGGTTGAAGAAGAGGGTGGGGCCATTGGGAAAACCCCGCTTATGATCGCTGCTGAAAAACTGCATGATGAAGCTGTGCCGTTGCTACTGGAGGCGATACGGAAGTTATTCAGTATTTTATAAATGTCGTTTAAGTCATTAAAAAAATGGCTATCAACCTCCCCCGGCAATAATTAAATCGTCTAATCCAGTGTTGGAACTTTGTCTTGTGGCAAAACTCTGAACTCTAATATTGAACCTTGGAGTCGGGAAGAAACTGGCCATGCATATGCCATCAATGCCTGCCGAAAGAAGGCCTGCCCAAAGCACAGCTGTGTCCCAACCCCAATTTCATGGCGGTCATAAGGGCGGAAGTGCCAGCACAGCCCCGGTAAAGTTTGATCGCTGGACTATCGGTCTAAGCACCATTGACAGTTTCTTACGAGGTATGGGGCGTGAGGCGGTTGAGAATATGGCCGGGCGTATGTGCCGAAGGGCAGAGCGCCAGCAAGGTGCGAAGTCCTTCAATTTGAGTAACCTGAAAAAAGACTTTGATGCCTGTGGGCTGCCGGTGGATGATAGTCAGGGGCGCAGCCAGGAGCAAAAGGTCAGGATCGTGACTGGCCTGATCCTCAGGCTTCAGACTGAAGCAAACAGTGGTATTGCGGATCGGCCCCTGGGGCACGGTTTTTGCGCGCTGATGAAAAAATCAGAAAGCTCTATCGCGGAAGGGATGCAGCAGTTGCTTGATGAAGTCAACGGTCCTGTTGCCAGTGAGCCGATTACCGGGGCCAGGGAGGGATTCCATGCAGGTGATGGCAAAATCGTGGCGGAAGGCGATGACTCGCGGGCATGCAGCGGGCTCCCTGTCGGTCAACCCGATCCGGCATCTGCCAAACGATCGCTATTGTCTTCTGTGACGA
Source organism: Endozoicomonas sp. SCSIO W0465 (assembly GCF_023716865.1). Lineage (NCBI taxonomy): Bacteria > Pseudomonadati > Pseudomonadota > Gammaproteobacteria > Oceanospirillales > Endozoicomonadaceae > Endozoicomonas > Endozoicomonas sp. SCSIO W0465. The sequence goes on along the minus strand of NZ_CP092417.1, from coordinate 2,431,800 downwards.
CTAATCAGGCGACAGTGGCGGTCGCTCCACCGTCTTCTTATGATGCTTTTCCATCTGCCGGAACAAGATTGGCCCATTTGAATGCTCATATTGGACGACTGATTGTTGACCAGTGGGCAGATGATAAGATAACGGATGTTCGAAATCAGATGCAGTTGATCAAAGCAGAGCTGGACAATTTAGAATCATTGGTGCGTAAACAAGATTCCGAAAAATTCAGAGCGGTCAGCAAGCAATTTGAGGAGCTTCAGGTTAAGGATTTTCATCATCGTCTGGATCAGCTGGAAGATTCTAATATAAGCAGCAGCAGGGATATACAGTCGATTGAGCGGGACATTGCCCGGTTATCCAGAGCCTTCGGTGAATTGGCGCTTGCCGGCGAGGAACAGCGCCTGCAACTGGTGGAGCGTCTGGAATCATTCAGTCACCAGCTGGGCGATATGAAAACGTATTTCGGTATTCTCAATGATATTGAAGCGTTGACCACCGACCTTAATGATTTCAAATACAGCAAGCAGCTGCCCAATACTGACCAGATTATGGATTTTTTTAACCGTAAAGAAGTGAGGTTAAGTCAGATAAGTACCTTGATTTATAGCCAGCCTGCGGGATCACAGCGGACCGAATTGCTTGAGCAGCAGAGACAGCTCAGGGATTTATTCAATACCAGCAAAAAAACAGTATTGTCAAACTCTGGCCCTGTAAGCGCCATTATCGAAAACCTGGATGCCGCTGAAGCGTTGATTACCACTTCAGAAAGTGACCCATACGGCTTTAATGAACATCGTGCAGCACAAGCCAGGGGGTATCTTGATGAGGCAGCAGCCCGGTGCGAAACAATACGTGACAGGGCGCAACGTTATGAATTATTGGGTAGACACCGGAATATGGGCTTCAGGCTGCAGAAAATAGCAGAACAGAAAGGAGAGATTGTTCAGAAAAAAGTCAAAGAACTCTTCGATAAAGCGAGCACTACCATGGACCTTTTTCCCGGTCACCAGGGACAAGACGAGGTAGCAGAAGTGGAAGCGCTGTTAGAGCAGGCAAGAATAGAGCTTAAAGCATTGAGCGGCAGTCATTATGACACTGTGAGAATAGGGCTACGTTGCCAATTCCATGAGTTGAATAAAAGACTGCAACCCTATAAGGAGAGTATCAGCGATAGCCAACAAACTGCGGCTACAAGCAGTGACGTTAGTAATAGGATAGATCCTCTGAAAAAAGCGTTTGATGATTACTGGAAAGAGTATGGGCGCAAGTCTAAAGATCTGGAGGAATCGGTTTTGAAATGTTACGAACCGGACCATCATGGAGAACAGCGTAAGGGTAGAATAAAGCTCGACTTTAGAGTCTGTATAAAACGATAATTCGGTCAGCTTTTTATAGTGAAGCAAGCCGAAATCAGTGAACTGTTTTTCCAAGTTCGTTATTACTTCCGTTTTTTGCCTAAAAGCCTTTAGTTATGCTGCTTCTGAATTATCCGGTATTAACTGGTCGATCAGATCGCGAAAATTGAACTCATATTTTTGCTTATATCTGTTCCAGCCCTTGCGAATAGAGAACCTCGGAATAATTCCTGAAAGAGCAATTTTCATCATGCCTGCAGTGGTTGTATCCGGGCTTCTCCAGGGTATCCGAGAAATATTCAGACATGCCTGATTTTTACAAACGGTTAATAACTGCAATAATGCATAGCCTGCCATTTTCAAATGCATCCATCGAAGCAGTGTTCGCAATTTCTGCTGCCATAAATGGCAACAGCCAAAAGCATGTTTGAGTTGGTGAAACATTGGCTCTACCGGCCATCTCCGGGAATAGGCACGAAGCACCTCCAGTCCCTCAAGTTCCGGATTGGTCGAGATGAATATTCTGCTTTCGGTCAGACCTTTGTCATTTTCAAAGCGACTCCAGACGACGCGTACTTCACGACCTTTAAGGAATCTGGCGCGACAGATCAGGGTACGATAACGTATTTTGCGAAATTTGCCGTACATCCATACTGTTGCTTTTTCTTCCGGCAGTTTCTTAACCTGTTCTGTCGTCATCTTGATGCCGTACTTTTTTGGGCGCCCTCGCTTCTTTACGGTGGGTGCTGGCGGCAAAGCATAGAGGGCCCGATTTGAAGGTATCTGACCAACAACTTCTATGTTCATTTCCAGAGCTGGCTTTATCAGTGTCCAGTTCATATACCAGCAATCGGTTAGCAGGCGTAGCACTCGATCCTTCACTTCATTGCGTACCACCCTGAGCATGGCCACGGCAATTTTCAGTTTGCTGGTGTTACCTGAAGCTGGTGTCGGAAATGAGATCACCGGTATGGCGGTAAATACTTCATCTGCAGCCCGCTCAAATATGATGGCCAGGGAAACCCAACACTGCCCCCAGATGTACGTCGGCCGATTGCGTTTCTTGCTGTGTTGATGATGTGTACGACAAGCAGGGGCTTTGTCGGAAAACCGTTCGATTACCCAGTCATCAAGCCCCAGGACCACAGGTTGATTCTCAGGAGCTTTGGAGCAGACCAGACGGATCAAGTGGCGTGCCAAGTTCTTCCATTGCCACTTGCCCTGAGATAGCCAGTGGTGGTAGCTGCTCCACACACAATGAAAATCAATTGTTAACAACGCCTGTGTAACAAAGCCGTCGGCTGAAAGCATGCAACCGAACAGCAGTTCGCAGAACGTTGGTACTGCAGTTGATGATAGCGCTCCAGCAAGAAAGGTTGTATATGAAGCGAGCTCCCTGAGGATTACTTGATGATCTGAAGTGAGCATGGCAACCATCTCGAATTTCGTCATTGGGGATGGTTGCTTTTAGCAGATTATGCGCCGGAACTATTGTGCTCTTAAAACTCTAAAGTCGAGGAATAAAGGATCTCAGGGATTTTTATAATAAATCATTAGAAAACGCAAAAGCACTGAGACTCGAACAATTCGCCGGTAAATCCGATTACAAGAAGGAATATCAGATTCTTAGTGATAATATTAACCATATGGATACGCAGATCGACGTTCTGAATAAACAGATCAATCGGCTGGAGCAAGAGGAGGCAGACCAGGAGCACGGGGGAAAACGATCCGGTTGTATGCAATCCTGAATTCCCCTCCCCGGGACACTTCGCTGTGAGATTGACTTTGTGGTGCAAAAAAAACGGCTCTGTTTCCATTGGGTTTTGATGGGGCAGAGATTGTTGAATATTGGTCGTATATTGGCAATAAATCAAATATCCAACAGTTATGGGTTGAACTAAATTATTCATGGCTTGTCAAGCTACCTATGAATATTCCACCTTACACTTCCCATCGAGCCAGCTTGTCCGGTGCAGGCTATACCGCTTCAACCGGCGACGGAAGTCCTTTAAGGCCAGTAACCATCCCTGTCATAAGCGGGGCTGTTGAATGGGGTAATTACGATGCCGGCCAATCGATCTTGACCAGAAATGTACAAAGGGTTACCGCACCAGAGGCTTTTGGCCGGGAAATACCGCAACATGTGAACACTGAAAGTGCCATTTTCTCAGTGGATAACAGGAACAAAATGACATCCATCTGCCAGCACCCAAAAACGGAAAGTCTTCTGCCAGCACTCCCTGTTTTTGACACCGGTAACCGTGATGACTGGTCAGCCCCGCTGAATGCATTTCAGCCCACTGGTCTGGTTAATCCAACAGCACCGCCAAAAGCAACAGGCGAGCCCGGATACCCATTGCACTGGGCCATCACGAACCACGAGATCGAGTCGCTGTCGCGTCTGATCGCTATCGGGGAAATGGATATCAATGGTACCGATATGGATGGCCTGTCGCCCCTGCATCTGGCTGCGCTACAGGGCAATATTGAGTGCCTGGAACTGTTGTTAATGAATGCCCCCGGTGTTTTGGTGAATGCGAAGGTTGTCAATGGCATTTCACCCTTGTGCCTCGCTGCCTGTAACGGCCACTCCGGGTGCGTCGAGGTGTTATTGAACGCTCCCGGCATTATGGTCAATGACAAGGCCGACAGTGGGTGGACGCCCTTGAGCTTTGCTGCAAATAACGGCCATAGCGATTGCGTCAGGGCATTACTGAGAGTTCCCGGTATTATGGTTAATGAGAAGGATGCCGATGGCTGGACACCGTTGAGTCTGGCTGCCCATAACGGCCACGACGGGTGCCTCGTGGCGATACTGAATGCTCTCGACGTCAGGGTCAATGAAAAGATTAACGCTGGCATGACGCCCCTGTGCATCGCTGCCCTTAACGGCTACAACAGGTGCATCGAGGCGTTACTGAGTGCTGTCGGCATTAGGGTTAATGAGACGGATGATAATGGCTGGACGCCATTGAGTCTCGCTGCCCATAACGGCCACGATGAGTGCGTCAAAGCACTGCTGAGAGCTCACGGCATTCTGGTTAATAAGAAGAATCATGATGGCTGGACGCCTCTTTGCCTTGCGGCCGCACGTGGATATGAAGAGATCGTCAAGGCGCTGCTGAGCGCTCCCGGTATTCTGATTAATGAAAAAAATATTGATGGTTTGACGCCCTTGCATTGCGCAACCGGAAACGGCCATGAAGTGTGCATGTGGCTGTTGATTGCCAGTCAGGAAATGAAAATAATGCTCCTGAACGCGGCGTATGAAGGGCAACCCGGGGTTCTGGCGGAGGTACTGGGCATCCTGAATATACTGGAGGAGCCCACAAAGTCCGAGGCCGTCATGCTGGTCCTGAATTTGGCCGACCGGGACGGTAAAACCCTGACCTTCCTGGCTGCACAATCCGGATGCGACGAAGTTGTAGCCTTATGCCTGAATGCCCTGAAGGCGCTATCGGAGTGGAAAAATCCGATGGTTATCAGGGCGGCGCTGAGTGTGGCAGACAGATTTGGCAGAACGCCTCTCTATATTGCCGCTTTTTTGGGTCACGATAACATTGTTACCCGGTTACTGTCTGCTTTCACAGAGTATCACGACGTTGTGAGGCAATTAATGAATGTGGTGAATGGCCTCCCGAAAGCTGAAAAAGTTGCTGTATTCGGAACATTGGCAGGCGCGGTCGACCAGTTCAAAAGAAAGCCACTGTCAGTACCTGTCGATAACAGCTGTGGGGAAGTCGTGGATCAGCTGATTCAGGCCTTCCCCCTCTTGAGTGCTGTTCTGGGCAAGCATAAGAACAGTGTGAAACAGTTAATGCAAGCGTTGCAAGCATTACCAGGGGACAAAAGGAGTTATGCCATTATGACGACACTGAAGAAAACCCGGGCGGAAGATGGAGCAACACCGTTGTATATTGCAGTCAGTCTGGGAAGTATTAAAATAATCAAGTCGCTGTTGGGCTCTGTGTTTACGCTCCTGACTGATGGAAAGCGCAAAGAAGCCCGGGAAGTACTGTACTGTGCTTGTCGGGTTGAAAAAGAGGATAGGGCCATGGAAGGGATAACCCCGCTCAGGATCGCTGTCATAAACCGGCATGGTGAGGCTGTGAAGTTGTTGCTGGATGCGAAGCGGAAGTTATTCAGCATTATATAATAAATGTCGTTTAAAAATTGGCTATCTGAATTCTTTGAAAATAATCAAATCGTCTAATCCAATGTTGGAACTTTCTCATATGGCAAAACTCTGAATTCTGATATTGAACTTTGGAGTCGAGGGTCAATTTGCTATGAATGTGCCATCCATTCCCGCCCGGAGCGCAGCGGTGCCCCAGTCTCGACGCCAAGGCGGTCATAAGGGTGAACATGCCAGCGCAGCTCCGGTAAAGTTTGATCACTGGACTGTCAGTTCAAATGCAATTGACGGGTTGAAGATGGAAGAGCAACAGGGTGCGATGTTAAAAGAGCTGAAAAGCAGGCTGACAACGTTAAATCTGACTAATCAGCGAGCAGATGAGCAGGCTTCTGTATCAAAAGCAAACGCCTCAAATTCTGGTCCTGTAAACGACAATAACGAAAACCCGGATAACGCTGAAGCATTGAATACCATTTCAGAAGGTGATCCCTGCTGCGTTAATGAACAACCATCACAAGGCGGGAGTTATCTTGATCAGGCATCAGGCCAATGCAAAAAAGTACCTGACAGGGTGCAACGACATGAATTATTGGGTAGACACCGGAATATGGGTTTAAGGCTGCAGAGAATAGACGAACAGAAAGTAGAGATTGTTCAGAAAAAAGTCAGAGGACTCCTGGATAGAGCAAGCACTGCTATTGACCTTTTTTCCGGCCGACCAGGGCAAGAAGAGGTAGAAGCAGCGGAGAGTCTGTTGGAGCAAGCAAGACTGGAGCTAAAACTATTGAGTGGTAGTCATTGTTACCCTGTACGAGCAAGGCTTCGTTCCCAAATCAATGAATTGCAGGAAAAACTGCAACATTACAGAGATAATACCAGTGATAGTCAACAAACGACTGCTGCCAACAGTCAGTTTAATCAGAAGATAGATATTCTTGTCAAAAAAGAGTTTGATGATTACTGGAAAGAATACGTACTTAAGTCTGAAGATCTGGAGGAACGGGCTCTGGAATGTTTTGAACTGGGCCACCCTGCAGAACAGCGTAAAGGTAAAATGTAACTATTCAGCACTGAGCAAAGGCATATTACAGTAATTCCGAACAGCTCTATGAAGTGATTGATATATGTCCATTCCCTGTTTTCTGGCAGACGACAAATAGCTGCGAATCCGTGCAAACATAGAACCACCGTCTGCACTCCTGAAGCAGCCTGAGATTTTCTGCTTTAACTTGGCCATTCGAACATCCCGCTCACTGCCATTGTTATCGAAGGGAATGGTAAAATCTGACATGAAGCGCAGTGTCTCAGCCTTGAACTCAGTGAGTCGTTTGAAGAGATTGTAAGCTTTAGTATTCTTGACTTTCTTGCGCTTAAGCTCCTCTCGTTGCTTCTCCATATAGACGACTTCTTTCATTAGAGCCCGCTGAAGCAACCGGTCATAAATCTTCTCGATTCGTTCACAGACAACACTTGGCATCTGTAGCATACCTATGGTCTTAAAGCCCTTGCAGTAATGCCAGGAAAGCCTCAGTAGCTTCATCAATCGCAACGCCAGTTGATTGCTGTCCCTATCAACAACACCCAAAAGCTCCCTCAGGTGATGGGCATTGCAAAGTACGTGAGTTGCCGCATATGCAAAATAGGATTTCCAATGATCATGAACCAGAACGCCTGCAAATGTTAGCAGTATGCCCATCGTGTCCATGGCCTCACGACCTCGCTTTTCAGACAAGTAGTAGAGCGTCCATTGTTCATCCCGCATAACGTGTAGCCAGTGCAAAGAGCCCTCGGCCCGCATACCCGTTTCATCGGCTCCGGCAACAGACGATTCCCGCAAGGCGTCACGAATAACCTCTTCAGTAGAAGCCAGATTTTCATAGGTTCTGGCCACAAAATTGGCGACAGTGCCTGCACTTACACTCATTTTATAGAGAGTATTAAAATACTCTGACACGCGCTTAAAAGGCAGGAAATGGTATTGGTTAAGATAGACGGCCATAGCCTGTGTGGCTGAGCCATATTGTGCGGCAGCGGTAACACCTTCCGGGAATTCAGCCTGATTCCGACAACCACAAGTGCAGATTTTTACTTCAGCTCTATGGGCCGTTACTTCAAATTCACCCGGTCTCCCTGGTTCAAACACCTGTCGTTCAATATATTTGACCGGCTCACTATCAAGAAGAGACGCCTGACATTTATTGCATTCTTTAACCGGAAGGTACTCAATATAGTCAGGGATATCGACCTGTTTAAGACAAGTGCCCTGATGCCCTTTCTTTCCACCGGCTTTATTACCAGAAGACTGTCTCAGACTTTTAGGATTGGGTTTTTCATCCGATGGATCGGTACCTTTATCTGCGGAAAGGTCGTCAGAATGATCTGGAGAATTACTGTTTTTACAAGGTTTTTGATAACCATCAGACGATGGCGGCTTGCTGCTGTTTTGACTGTTCTTGCCAACCTTTTCTTCCAATTCTCGACATCGCTCTTCCAGACAGGCAACTCTCATCCGCAGCTCTGCATTCTCTTTCAAGAGAATCTCAGCCGACATAGTTGCGGGTAGTTCTGGAATCATGCTGGCGAATATTGTGGAAAAATGGTGCTTAAGAGGATGGTATAAAAATCAGAAAATTCCAGATTTATGTGGGGGTGCTGAACAGTTACGGTAAAATAAAGGATCTCAGGGATTTTTATATTAAGTCATTAAGAACAGCAAAAGCACTGAAACTGGAAAAATTCGCTGGTATACCCGCTTATGAAAAGGAGCATCAGATACTTAATTATAATATTGACTATATGATTGCGCAGATCGAAGTTCTGAATAAACTGATCGATCGTCAGCACCTCGAAGAGTCGGACCAGCAGCACCGGGGAGAACGTCCTGGTTGTAAGCAATCCTGAATTCAGCTCCTTAGCCCGGATATTTCATAAACGTATTCCCATTCTCGCTTATCCGTTTTATGGGAGTTTTGCTCAGTCGACCGTACTTCCCGGTACGGCGCTCCTTCACAAAATGCCTTAGAGCAACAAAGTCCCCGGCTTTGGAATCCTGCGTCGCCCTACCTCCCACATCCATGTGGCCGGGCGCGAGATTCGGGGCAGTTTATGAAATATCCGGGTTAACTCAGGTCGACAATATGTCCAGACATTCCATGCAGCCACTAAGATTTACTTCTCTTTGGGCAGAGTATGTTCATATTGCACGATATTTTTTTCGTCCACACACTCCAGTTTTACATCAAACCCCCACAGGCGATGAATGTGTTTGATGATTTCACTGGTGCTGCCGTTATCCAGTGGCCTTCCCCTGTGCATGTAATGACGAAGGGTCAGTGATCGGTCACCACGGACATCCACGTTGTAGACTTGAATATTCGGCTCCCTGTTCCCCAGGTTGTATTGTGCGGCCAGATTTTCCCTCAGCTGACGATAGCCCGGGTCATCATGGATGGCATCCACCTCAAGATAAGGGTTAACTTCATTATCATCAATACTGAACAGCCTCATATCCCGCATGACCTTAGGCGACAGGTATTGAAGAATAAAGCCTTCATCCTTGAAGTTCTGCATGGCGAAGTGAACTGCATCCAGCCAGTCAGTGCCTGCCAGGTCCGGGAACCACTCCCGGTCTTCATCGGTCGGATGTTCACAGATTCGGCGGATATCCCGGAAGATATTGAAGCCGAGAGTGTAGGGATTGATGCCACTGTAGCGTGGATCATCAAAATCCGGCTGGTATACGACACTGGAGTGAGAGTGCAGGAACTCCATGATAAAACCTTCGGTAATCAGGCCTTCGTCGTACATCTCATGCATCAGATGGTAGTGCCAGAAGGTTGCCCAACCCTCATTCATCACCTGGGTCTGTCGCTGCGGGTAGAAGTATTGCGCCACCTTACGCACAATACGGATGATTTCCCGCTGCCAGGTTTCCAGCAGCGGTGCATTTTTTTCAATGAAGTAAAGCAGGTTCTCTTCCGGGTCTTTGGGAAAGCGAACGGTTTTCTTTTCCTGCTCACTCTCGCGGACAGGAATGGTCCGCCAGAGGTCATTCAGATTGCGCTGAATGTACTCCTCCCGCTCCTGTGAGAGCGCCTTTTCCTGTTCCGCCGACATGGGCGTTGGTCGAACATAGCGATTGACTCCCTGGTTCATCAGGGCGTGGCAGGCATCCAGTACGTCCTCGACGGCGCTGATGCCGTACTTCTCCTCACATTTGGCAAGATAGCTCTTGGCAAACAGCAGGTAGTCAATAATGGCACTGGCATCCGTCCACTGCCTGAACAAGTAGTTACCCTTAAAGAACGAGTTATGACCATAGCAGGCATGGGCAATCACCAGTGCCTGCATGGGCATGGTGTTTTCTTCCATCAGATAGGCTATGCAGGGGTTGGAGTTGATCACTATCTCATAGGCCAGCCCCATTCTTCCTTGCTGGTAGTTCTGCTGGTTACTCAGAAAGGTCTTGCCATAACTCCAGTGGTTATACATTAACGGCATGCCCACAGAGGAATAGGCATCCAGCATCTGTTCAGAGCTGATCACCTCTATCTGATTGGGATAAGTGTCCAGCCTGAACTTGTCGGCCAGCCGGGCAAACTCACGGTCGTAGGTCTCCAGGAGTTCGAATGTCCAGTCAGAGCCGGTAGAGAGCGGCTCCTTTCTTTTTTTCGGTGTTCTTACCGGTGCTTCAGCTTCCAGCATGACTTCCCTCCTTTTTCTCGAATAAGCGGCGGAAGGTTGGGTAAATATCCGCATAACTGCGGATCTGCTGCATGGCAAAATGTCCCTGATGTGCCTGCTCTATGGATTTGTATTCATACCAGAGGTTCTGGTGATGGCGATCGGTGATTTCTACATAGGCGTAGTACTGGCAAACCGGCAGCAGCTTGTCCAGAATGATGTCATGACATTTACTGGAATCAGCTTCCCAGTTATCACCATCAGAAGCCTGGGCGATGTAGATGTTCCACTCATTCGGGGAATAGCGATCCGTGATGATTTCGTCAGCTAATCGCAAGGCGGTGGATACCACGGTGCCTCCAGTCTCTCTGGCATAGAAAAAATCCTGCTCATCGCACTCCCGCGCTTCGCTGTGATGACGAATAAAGACCACCTCTACCGCTTCATAGTTTCTCTCCAGGAACAGATAGAGAAGCAGGAAGAAGCGCTTGGCCATGTCTTTGATTTCCCGGGTCATGGAACCGGAAACATCCATCACACAGAACATGACTGCCTTGCTGGAAGGCTGTGGCACCTTGGCCATGTTATTGAAACGCAGGTCAAAGTCGTCTATGAACGGCAGACGCTTCAGTTTTTTGTTAAGTACATTGATCTCTTCCCGGATTCGGCGAGCCTGAAGCTGGTCAACTTCATCCGGACTGACTTCCATTTCACGAAGTTCCCGCTTCAGTGTTCTGATCACTTTCCGGTCTTTGCCGGAGAGTGCTATCCGTCGCGCATGGGCAGCACGCAGTGATCGGACCACATTCAGTCGGTCAGGTGACCCGGCCGTGGTAAAACCGGCGCGCTTCAATTTGTAGTCAGTGCTGTCTTTCAGCTCTTTCCTGACCAGGTTCGGTAGCTCCAGGTCATCAAACAGATATTCAAGAAACTCGTCACGATTGATCTGGAAGGCAAAGTCATCAGCGCCTTCACCACCGTCACTGGCTTTGCCATCACCGCTGCCCTGACCGCCACCACCGGGTGGCCGCTGAATACGATCGCCCTGATTGAACTCTTTATTGCCCGGGTGGACATGACCATGATGACCGCCTTGGCCATGATGGAAAAACGGTTCATTCAGATCTTTTTTTGGAATGGTAATGTTGCTGCCGCTTTCAACGTCGGTGATTGAGCGTTGATCAACAGCATCCTGTACAGCCTCTTTGACAAGGCTGCGGTAACGCCTCAGAAAACGCTGTCGGTTGACAGTACTCTTCTTTTTTCCGTTGAGGCGTCGGTCGATTATGATGCTCATAAAGACGCTCTCCCGATAGTTACTAATGTTCGCTTTATAAAGATTTGCCCCGGGTATGCAGGGCATGGGCGTGATGCCCGCCTTGTCAAATGACAGGCGGGAGTCGTTTTTATTGAGACTTGCGAACCCGGATATACCATTCGGATAACAGGCGTACCTGTTTCTCGGTATAGCCATGGGTAACCATTCGTGAGACGAAATCAGCATGCTTGCGCTGAGCTTCCTGAGACCCCTTGGCATTGAATGAGATGACCGGCAGCAGGTCTTCCGTATTGGAGAACATCTTCTTCTCAATCACGGTGCGCATCTTCTCATAGCTCAACCAGCTGGGGTTCTTGCCGTCGTTATTGGCGCGAGCTCTCAGAACAAAGTTCACCACTTCATTCCGGAAGTCTTTGGGATTGGCAATACCGGCAGGTTTCTCGATTTTCTCCAGCTCTTCGCTGAGGGCAGAGCGGTCAAGAATATGGCCGGTATCCGGATCACGGTACTCCTGATCCTGAATCCAGAAATCAGCGTAGGTGATGTAGCGATCAAAAATATTCTGACCGTATTCAGAGTAAGACTCCAGGTAGGCAGTCTGAATTTCCTTGCCCAGGAACTCGATGTACTTGGGCGTCAGGTACTCTTTGATAAACGACAGATAGCGATCCTGTATCTCTTCCGGGAACTGGTGCTGTTCAATCTGCTGTTCCAGAACGTACAGAAGGTGTACCGGGTTGGCAGCGACCTCTGAAGGGTCAAAGTTGAAGACCTTGGACAGAATCTTGAAGGCAAATCGGGTTGACAAACCGTTCATGCCTTCATCAACCCCGGCTATGTCCTTGTATTCCTGCAAAGGCTTGGCATTCGGGTCGGTATCTTTCAGGTTTTCACCATCGTACACCTTCATCTTGGAGTAGATAGAGGAGTTTTCGGGGTCTTTGATGCGGGACAGTGTGGTGAACTGTGCCAACATTTTCAGCGTATCCGGTGCGCAGGGAGCATCCTTGAGGGAGCTGTGTTCCAGCAACTTCTCATAGATATGGATCTCTTCACTGACTCTTACGCAGTAAGGCACCTTGACGATATTGACCCGGTCAATGAAGGCTTCATTGGTTTTGTTGTTGCGGAAAGTCTGCCACTCGGATTCGTTCGAGTGAGCCAGCAGAATGCCCTCATAAGGGATGGCACCAAGGCCTTCGGTACTGTTGTAGTTACCTTCCTGGGTTGCGGTCAGCAGTGGGTGCAATACCTTGATGGGCGCCTTGAACATCTCAACGAATTCCATGATGCCCTGGTTTGCCCGGCACAGCGCGCCGGAGAAGCTGTAGGCATCCGGATCATCCTGGGAATATTCTTCCAGCTGACGAATATCGACTTTACCGACGAGGCTGGAAATATCCTGGTTGTTTTCGTCGCCTGGTTCGGTTTTGGCGATGGCAACCTGATTCAAACGACTTGGGTAGAGTTTAACCACCCTGAATTTGGAAATATCACCGCCGTACTCATTCAGTCGTTTAACGGCCCAGGGAGACATGATGTACTTAAGATACCGGCTTGGTATCCCGAACTCTTCTTTGAGAATGTCGGCATCTTCATCCGGGTTGAATAAGCCCAGGGGCGATTCAAAAACCGGAGAGCCTTTGATGGCATAGAACGGTACTCTTTCCATCAACTGCTTTAATTTTTCCGCAAGGGATGACTTACCGCCACCCACCGGTCCCAGTAAGTAGAGAATCTGTTTTTTCTCTTCCAGGCCCTGGGCAGCATGTTTGAAATAAGAGACGATCTGTTCAATGGCTTCTTCCATGCCATAGAACTCTTTGAACGCCGGGTACTGTTTAATCAGTTTATTGGAAAAGATCCTGCTTGAGCGTGGATCCCGGGAAGTGTCAATCACCTGAGGCTCACCAATCGCTTTCAGCATACGTTCAGCTGCGTTGGCATAAGCCCAGGGATCTTTTTTGCAGAGTTCCAGGTACTCTGTGAGACTCATCTCTTCCTGTTGGACGGACTCGTATCTCTGCTGGTATTGAGCAAATATGGACATCTGTTTCCCCCTCGCCTGATCGTTGTGAGTCTTGTAAGGCGTACTGCTTAATTATGATTTTTCAGGAGTCTTACTATCCTTATGAACGACACATTTTTAATAATAAAAAACGTACGTACATTTACGTTATAGAACTAATGGATAAGAATGTCTATATCTTTTGCGGTTTGAATATTCAGAAACTGGTTGTCGTATAATTACCAATCTGATTTTTTGTAAGGGATAAAAATGCTCTTTCTCCTCTACCTGGGCCTGGGTGCTTGTGCCGGAGTAATGGCTGGTTTGTTCGGTATCGGTGGGGGGCTGATTATTGTTCCTGTACTGATCTTCAGCTTCAAAATCCAGGGTATGTCACCTGAGATCCTGACTCATATGGCCGTAGGCACCTCTCTGGCAACCATGGTGGTCACATCGCTTAGCTCAATCAAGGCCCATCAGGAAGAAGGTGCTGTTAATTGGTCGGTATTTATCACATTAAGTATCGGTATTCTTGTTGGTGCGTTTCTCGGTGTTTATACCGCCGTGAATCTGAGCGGGCACGTGTTGCAGAAGCTGCTTGGGGTATTTGCGATCCTGGTGTCGGCCAAAATGTGGTTCGGATTCAAGGTTAATGAAGGTGCCAAAGTGCCAGGGAATCCAATACTGATGAGTGCCGGTGTTGTGATTGGAGCTGTTTCCGGCATGTTTGGTATTGGTGGCGGGACTCTGTCAGTCCCATATTTGAGAAGAATCAGCCTGACAATGAAACAAGCGGTGGGTACTTCTGCAGCCTGTGGCTTCCCCATTGCTGTGATGGGGGCAATATCAAACATGTTACTGGGTGAAAAGAGCATGGGCCTGCCAGCTCTGAGTACAGGGTATGTGTATTGGCCTGCTTTTCTGGGGATTGTCTTGACCAGCATGCTGTTTGCACGAATTGGAGCCCGCATGGCTCATGTACTTGCAGCAGAAAAGTTACAGAAGATGTTTGCCCTGTTTTTATTTATTGTTGGCGTGCAGTTTTTGGCTTAATCCAGCTGATGAACGTCATCCGGAAATCCGGCAAATTCCGGGCTTTGTCTGAAACATTTTTCTGAACACAGAGCAATAAAAGGAATCAAAGGTATTTTTAGTAAAAGAAAACAAAAAAATATAAATTTCAGGATAAAAACCTGTGAAAATTAATGTTAAATATTGTTATAAACCACATTTTTATGATCATGGAGTTAAATATGCGGATAGGTATTCCCAAGGAAATCAAGAATCACGAGTACCGCGTAGGCCTCACGCCGGCTGTTGTTAAAGAGCTGGTTCAAAACGGACACGAGGTTTTTGTTGAGACCCATGCTGGTAATGGCGTCGGTTTTTTCAATGAAGATTATTTGGCCTCAGGCGCTACCGTCCTGGAAACTGGCGAAACTGTTTTCAAAGCGGCTGAACTGATTGTTAAAGTAAAAGAGCCTCAGGCGATGGAACGTGCAAGGCTGAAACCTCATCATACACTATTCACTTATCTGCATCTGGCACCCGATGTGCCACAAACCACAGACCTGATCAAGAGCGGAGCCACCTGTATCGCCTACGAAACCGTGACCGATGCCCGGGGCCGACTGCCACTGCTGGCGCCAATGTCTGAAGTTGCCGGGCGTATGTCTATTCAGGCCGGTGCGCGTTGTCTGGAAAAATCCATGGCTGGACGCGGTATGTTACTCGGTGGCGTTCCGGGGGTTGAACCTGCCAAAGTCGTCATCATCGGTGCCGGCGTTGTTGGTCAGAATGCCACGGCAATGGCCGTTGGCATGGGTGCAGAGGTCGTGGTCATTGATCGATCAGTGGATGCCCTGCGCCGGCTGGATGCCCAATATGGCAACCGTGTTCGTACCGTATACTCAACTTTCCAGTCGATCGAACAGCATGTGCTATCCGCTGACCTGGTTATTGGTGGTGTTTTGCTGCCCGGTGCTGCCGCCCCCAAGCTGATCACCCGGGAGATGGTCATCAAGATGAAACCAGGCTCTGTTATTGTCGATGTGGCTATCGATCAGGGGGGGTGTGCGGAAACTTCCGTGGCGACTACCCATGCTGAGCCGACTTTTATCATTGATGAAGTGGTTCATTACTGTGTTGCCAACATGCCCGGCGCCGTCGCTCGCACCTCTACTCTGGCATTGAACAATGCAACTTTGCCTTACGTTCTTCAGATTGCCAACAAAGGTCCCCGTAAGGCCATGGAAGAAAACCCATACCTGTTGGAAGGCCTGAATATTTGCCAGGGTGTTGTGACCTGTGAGAGTGTTGCCCGGGCACAAAACCTGCCTTATCAATCAGCAGCTCAGATGCTGACCAGGATTTAATCTGTTTGATACCTCTTTGCAGATAAAAAGGTACCCATCAGGCGGCACCTTTTTTATCTATAGCGGGTATCTACAGCGGGGGACTGTATCCGGGAAGTAACTGTTCAGCACCCCCACATAAATCTGGAATTTTCTGATTTTTATACCATCCTCTTAAGCACCATTTTTCCACAATATTCGCCAGCATGATTCCAGAACTACCCGCAACTATGTCGGCTGAGATTCTCTTGAAAGAGAATGCAGAGCTGCGGATGAGAGTTGCCTGTCTGGAAGAGCGATGTCGAGAATTGGAAGAAAAGGTTGGCAAGAACAGTCAAAACAGCAGCAAGCCGCCATCGTCTGATGGTTATCAAAAACCTTGTAAAAACAGTAATTCTCCAGATCATTCTGACGACCTTTCCGCAGATAAAGGTACCGATCCATCGGATGAAAAACCCAATCCTAAAAGTCTGAGACAGTCTTCTGGTAATAAAGCCGGTGGAAAGAAAGGGCATCAGGGCACTTGTCTTAAACAGGTCGATATCCCTGACTATATTGAGTACCTTCCGGTTAAAAATGCAATAAATGTCAGGCGTCTCTTCTTGATAGTGAGCCGGTCAAATATATTGAACGACAGGTGTTTGAACCAGGGAGACCGGGTGAATTTGAAGTAACGGCCCATAGAGCTGAAGTAAAAATCTGCACTTGTGGTTGTCGGAATCAGGCTGAATTCCCGGAAGGTGTTACCGCTGCCGCACAATATGGCTCAGCCACACAGGCTATGGCCGTCTATCTTAACCAATACCATTTCCTGCCTTTTAAGCGCGTGTCAGAGTATTTTAATACTCTCTATAAAATGAGTGTAAGTGCAGGCACTGTCGCCAATTTTGTGGCCAGAACCTATGAAAATCTGGCTTCTACTGAAGAGGTTATTCGTGACGCCTTGCGGGAATCGTCTGTTGCCGGAGCCGATGAAACGGGTATGCGGGCCGAGGGCTCTTTGCACTGGCTACACGTTATGCGGGATGAACAATGGACGCTCTACTACTTGTCTGAAAAGCGAGGTCGTGAGGCCATGGACACGATGGGCATACTGCTAACATTTGCAGGCGTTCTGGTTCATGATCATTGGAAATCCTATTTTGCATATGCGGCAACTCACGTACTTTGCAATGCCCATCACCTGAGGGAGCTTTTGGGTGTTGTTGATAGGGACAGCAATCAACTGGCGTTGCGATTGATGAAGCTACTGAGGCTTTCCTGGCATTACTGCAAGGGCTTTAAGACCATAGGTATGCTACAGATGCCAAGTGTTGTCTGTGAACGAATCGAGAAGATTTATGACCGGTTGCTTCAGCGGGCTCTAATGAAAGAAGTCGTCTATATGGAGAAGCAACGAGAGGAGCTTAAGCGCAAGAAAGTCAAGAATACTAAAGCTTACAATCTCTTCAAACGACTCACTGAGTTCAAGGCTGAGACACTGCGCTTCATGTCAGATTTTACCATTCCCTTCGATAACAATGGCAGTGAGCGGGATGTTCGAATGGCCAAGTTAAAGCAGAAAATCTCAGGCTGCTTCAGGAGTGCAGACGGTGGTTCTATGTTTGCACGGATTCGCAGCTATTTGTCGTCTGCCAGAAAACAGGGAATGGACATATATCAATCACTTCATAGAGCTGTTCGGAATTACTGTAATATGCCTTTGCTCAGTGCTGAATAGTTACTCCGGGAAATCTAAAGCGTCATCACCTTCAATAGGTCCAACGCACTGATCACGCCCTTCAGTGAGCGATCTTTAGTAACCATAACCCTGTGAATGCGCCCTTTAACCATTGCTTCAGCAACGCTGATCAGCGGTGTCTCCGGAGATACCTCAAACACCATCGGTGTCATAATATCATTGACCAGGACGGACTGATCCAGCAGGTCATGAAAAGAGCGCTGATCTTCTGGGGACAACGTCTCATCCATCATAGTGCTGTAAAAATGATCATCCCGCTTGGCGAGATCAACCAGACCACTGCCTGCCTGACGGACAATATCAGAATATGAAACAACACCAATCAACTGCCCGGCATTATTCACCACCGGTGCACCGGAGATGGCTTTATCCGTCAGAAATCGCGCCAGTCGCTCCACTGACCAGTCAAAAGGTACCGTAATCACCTTCTGGCACATGATTTGTTCAGCCGTCATGCTAATTAGTTCTCGTCCAAAAACACAACCAATTGAAAACTGTAGATTTTATCCTGAAAAATTAAGTGGAGCCCTACTGCTATCTGGCGACTAAACTTCCCAAGAGCAAGAAACATAAGGGATTGCCAAAAACAGAGGACTCCAAATGCGCAAAAAACGCAACCCGCAGTGTAGTATGGAACTCCATTACGTACCTCATGAAATCTGCTCCCAGCTTTCCGGTATCTCGCAATGGCTTGACGCCCATCCACAGTTCAATGACTGGATTTATGAGGACTTAAGTTCTTGTGATAAACAGAACACTGGGCGGAACGGACTATCAGCAGAATCCGTTCTTCGTGCGGCACTCCTGAAACAGTATTTGAATTGTGATTATGACTACTTGTCGTTTGTTTTGATGGACTCCATGCTCTTTCGAGACTTTTGTCGCCTCGAACCAAACCAGCGCCCCAGTCGCTCCAGTTTGCATGGGCTCATCAGCCTTCTTACTGCATCTACATGGGAACGGATTAATAACTGTCAGCTAATGACCGCTAAAGATCAGGGTATTGAAAAAGGGCGCACTGTGGCTATTGACAGCACAGTCACCGAATCGGATATCAAACCTCCTTGCGACAGTGATCTTTTAGCCAGTTCCGTTAAAGAAATTTGTCGGCTGCTGGAACGGGGACAAACACTGACAGCGACACCGCTTTATGAATATACCCATCACAACCGAGCCGTAAAAGATGCGGCCAGAAAATGCATCTACGCTGGCAAAGAAGAGCGGCATCAGCATTATAAAAAACTGCTGCAGTTGACCCGAAAATCCCGGAAGGTACTTATCGAAGCTACTGTCACGCTAGCAAACGCCCGTCAGCAGGGGCAGTGTCTCCTGGCTGATGATGCCGACAAGTGGCAGGCCGATGTGGATCACCTGTTACCCCTGGTGGATGCAATAGTCTCCCAGACAGAGCGCAGGGTCTTTAAGGGTGAAAAGGTGCCAGCCCAGGAAAAAGTGGTTAGCCTGTATGAACCCCATACGGATATCATCGTAAAAGACAGGCGGCAAGTACAGTATGGCCATAAACTGAACCTGGTTCAGGGAAAAAGTCGATTGATCCTGGACCTGGTTATTGAGGAAGGTAACCCAGCGGATTCGGACCAATTCATTCCGATGATGGAAAGACAAAAAGAAATTTATGGTCGTGTACCTCGCCAGACAAGCGGTGACGGCGGATACGCGTGTCGCGCTAATTTGGAAAAAGCCAAGGCCATGGGAATCAGCGATGTAGCTTTTAATAAGAAGCGCGGACTTGAAGTCGAAGAGATGACTAAAAGTCAGTATGTGTATAAAACGCTCTTTCGCTTCCGGGCAGGTATTGAAGCGGGAATTTCGTGGCTAAAGAGATGTTTTGGGCTATCACGTTGCCACTGCAAGGGTTCTGAGCGTTTTGATTCTCATTGCTGGTTATCGGTGGTCTGTTACAACCTGGTGATTCTGGCCAGACACCCGGCACCATCCTGATAGCCACCTCCACGCTACATGAAAGTACCTTTCCAGCATGGTGGGAGGATGTTTTCTGCCTGCTTTTCGCGTTTTTCTCCAATATCCGTCCCAGATTAGAGAAAAAAAGGGAAGAGTTTTTGCGGCTCTCTGGAATTTCAGGAAATATCAAAACGCACGTACAATCTAATTATGATTGCCTGATGCGTTTTTGGACGAGAACTAATTAAGGGGTTGTCATTGCTCATATCCCTGGCTCCCGAAAGTATCGCTTTTGGGATCAGTATGACCTATTGCGGCAAACCACTATTTTGATCTGAGTCAAAGATCAGGGTTATCCGGACCTTGCAGCATCAGCTATATCTGCCTGAGCAAATCGTCAGCGAGACGCTTGTGCTCCCTGTAGCCTTGGGTTACAACCGTTCGATAGGTTTGACACTGGTGAAAGACATTGTCCATTCGGTTAGGGTGAATAATTGAACAAGCGTAGGCAATGGCATAGAAGCTGCGACTTACACACCGTTCAATAAGCGCTACAATCGGCCCGTACCAATAACGATTTGGCATGGAGTGAATGCTTGAATGAAAACTCTGGTTGTCTTTGCCCATCCAGCTCCCGAAAGCTACAACGCCAGCATTTTAAAAGTGGTGTCTGATGAACTGGCAGCAAAATCATTCGAGCTACAAACGCTGGATCTCTATCAACACGGTTTTGAGCCCAGGATGAGTACAGCTGAACGAAGAACCTACATGGACCGGGACAGCAACACCTCTGCCATAGAGAAATATGTACAGCAGCTGCAATGGGCTGAAGCCCTGATCATGATCTACCCCACCTGGTGGATGGGGCCGCCGGCAATCCTTAAGGGTTGGCTGGATCGAGTCTGGCTTCCCTCTGTCGTAGCTGATTTTGGCCCGAATGGTATGGAGCCAAAACTGACCAACCTGAAGAAAATCCTGATCATCACCACCCAGGGAGCATCACGCTGGCGGATGGCCCTGATCGGTAACCCACCCCGCAAAATGATGAGACTGAGCTTAAAGGCTGTCACCAAATGCAGTGCCATTGACTGGCTGGCTCTTTACAGTATGGATAAGCTTTCCAAATTTCAGTTAAGCCAGTTCCTCGACAAAGTTCGCCAGAAAATCAAACAGTTTTAGTCATCGACCACGGACAGAGAGGGCACTGCGGGAGCCTGCTGATGACGTAGCCACAGTTTTGCCGCCATATGTCGGGCCATATCCCGATAGACCATGGCAATCTGTGATTCCGGTTCAGAAACCACGGTTGGTGTACCCTGGTCTGCCTGCTCACGAATCATCATGGAGAGAGGCAAGGAGCCCAACAGGTCGATATCAAACTGCTCTGCAATACGGCTACCGCCCCCTTCGCCAAACAGATGCTCTGCATGGCCACAGTTTGAGCAGATATGAACGGCCATATTTTCCACCACACCCAGAACAGGAACACCGACCTTGCGGAACATCTCAATGCCTTTTTTGGCATCAATCAGTGCCAGATCCTGAGGCGTCGTAACCACGACACTGCCAGAAACCGGGATCTTCTGAGCCAGGGTTAATTGAATGTCACCAGTGCCTGGTGGCAGGTCGATCACCAGATAATCCAGGTCGTTCCACAGGGTCTGGGTCAATAATTGAATCAGCGCACCGCTGACCATGGGGCCGCGCCACACCACCGGGGTGTCTTCAGTGACCAGAAACGCCATGGACATCACCTGAATACCATGGGCTTCAATCGGCATGAAAAACCTGTCGTTCTTCACATCCGGCCGGGTACCATCAGGAATACCAAACATCTGCCCCATACTCGGACCATAAATATCAGCATCCAGAACGCCTGCCCGCGCACCTTCTGCTGCCAGTGCCAGGGCGAGGTTAGCTGCGGTTGTGGACTTCCCCACCCCACCTTTACCGGAAGCAACGGCAATAATGTTCTTCACACCGGCCATGGTTTCCAGCTCACCCTGAACCGGCGCCGGAGCAACATTCCAGTTAACCGAAACATCGACCGATTCAACACCGTCAATATTGTCGATTTTATTTGCCAGCATCTGGGCAACACCATCACACAGACCCTTGGCCGGGTAACCCAGCATCAGGGATGCGCTGACCTTGCCGTTATTTATGTCAAGGGATTCAAGACAGCCAGTATCCAGCAAATTGTTGTTCAGGTAAGGGTCCTGATAGCTGCGAATAGCCGCTTCAATAGCGGCTCGGCTTGGATTCATGGCTACACTCCAGTCGGTGGGAAAATAACACGCAACTCAATGAGGGTTTAAAGCGATAAAATCAAGAGGTAAACCCGGGTCTTCCCCGTATTGTTATGAGCAAGACTCAGTAAATGAGGTAATCAGGAGCAACCCTGATCAAATATTTTTTTCAATCGGTCACGAGCGGATGCGCTATTATCCGGATCAATTCCCTGGGCAATCATCGTCTCACGTTGCTGCTGTTGCGCAGCCTCTGCTGCAAGACGAGTCACTTCTTTACTACGACTATCCTCAATCCCTTTCAGGATACTGGCCTCCAGGTCTTCACCTTCCAGCACCCGGTTACAGAGTATTTCGTAGTTCCGCTCAAATAGCGGCAAAGCAACCCGTTGTTCCTCACTACGCAGCATCATCCAGCCCGTTTCACGGGCGGCAAGGTAGACAGCAATATGCGACCATGGGTAATCTCTGTTCTGCCGGGGGGCATAACAGGCTTCATAATAGGCCTGCAGCGGTTCTTTTAATCCCACTTCATCATAGCGCAGCTTGCACAACTCACGGATATCGCTGAGGTCCGGGAAAAATTTGGCAGTATCCAGTGCTTTTTTTGCCGCCAGTAAAATACGACGGGGGCTGAATTCCTGTAGAGAGTTTTTCCAGACCCGCTTGGCACGGATAATATCTTCATGGGTCTGGAAAGCCCGCTTGAACTTCAGGGGGTAGGCGTCTTCAAGTAGCGTGAACACCGCATTGATGGCATCTACATGATCCGCACCAGAACGTGCCTGCTGTGAAGTATCGCCGGAATCCGACTGATCATAGGCAGCTGGTGACTGGCGAGCGATGGAATGCTGATCACTCGTCGCCGTCGTCGAACCGGAAGTCATCATCCCAGCTCCGGTCTGTAAGCTTTTCAGCTGTTGATCGATGAGGTCGTTGCCCTGTTTCACTTTGATTCCGCTTCCACTGGTAGATAACGTGGGATTTGAACTTGTTTTGCCAGGCCTTTCGTGCCTCACCGGTTTCGTGCCAGTACAACTTAAAATCAATCAGTTGGGTGGCAATGAAGTCCAGCGGTATTCCCTGGTGCGCCTGGAGGTATTCAAGAATCCCCCGGGACGGTGCAAAATCTTCCGGCAAAGGCTGAACCCGGGCACCTTCAAGGGACACTTGCTTTACCTGCTGCTGGACAAAAACAGGATGCTCTTCCAGTTCCCGGGTTTCCGGCTCAATCTCCCAGGGTAATGCGCCCGCATTGCGCTGGCGAATATAATGCTTGTTCTCGTCAGTCATGTAGTCAACAATACCTGCCTTCCCGCTTTTGGTCTAGCTTGATCAATGATATCCCCCTGCTTTCTATCCGGGCTCAATTAACACAGATGAAGCAACACGTTCAGAAAGCTACACAGGAATAACCGTCGTCAGCCCGAACAGGGAAGTTTGCTGCCATAGCCGTTACATGGCAATGAGTAAAGGACACAAGAACCAGCAGACCACCTGGTACAGAAAAGCGCTAATACCCATACAGTCAGCCCCCTCGTTCCCATGCTCTGGAGGTTGTCGCAAAACCCTCCGGACACCTCGTTCCCATGCTCCGCGTGGGAATGCATACCGATCCCACCACAAATACCATACTCGCATGGAGCCCCCGAAAACCCTACCAGGCAGTGGCTCTTTCTCATGCTGCCAGATCCGTATGCATTCCCACGGGGGACCATGGGAACGAGGTGCTTGTGAAACCAACAGGTCTCCGGTTCAATGCCAGCACATGTTCTGTTTACAGGAGATTTATTTTATCAACGATTACTTCAAAACATAATTACAATTCATTATTAAAAATCACCAATATGTACCCGGCTGGCGCATGCAAATATCTGTCCATCGAGATATCTCTTACAGCTACCTGTCGTCTATTAATAGTTGCTAATATTTTCACCTGCCGGGCTCAGTCAGAGCCGTGGAATGCTATTCGATGGACACCCAAAGCTTTTAT
This sequence comes from Endozoicomonas sp. SCSIO W0465, assembly GCF_023716865.1. Lineage (NCBI taxonomy): Bacteria > Pseudomonadati > Pseudomonadota > Gammaproteobacteria > Oceanospirillales > Endozoicomonadaceae > Endozoicomonas > Endozoicomonas sp. SCSIO W0465. Next base: position 2,408,086 of record NZ_CP092417.1, on the reverse strand, counting down.
AAAAATTGCGTGCCCACGGCAAAAATTTATTAAAAAACCAGGGAAACTTTCCAGCGGTCTCAAGATCTTATGAGGAGGCATTTTTATCAGGAGAGTTAGAATGAACCTACCACCTTCAGGTTCAGGTTACGATCAAGCGGTTCATAGCCCCCGCCAGCAGGGCCTTCCCTACACTGGCACTGAGTCTTTCCCTGAAGAAGCGAGAGCCCTTTATAGCGGTATGAGGACCACTAAATTCTCTCCTGATTCTGATGCACTTCAACTCACTCCTCACCTGAAGCCTTCCACTGAAGAAAAACCTAAAGAGCTTCCAGCCAGAAAGCAAGGTATCTCAGAGCCTCAATATCGAATAAACACAAGCACAAGCGATAAAAGGCAGGCATTATCAGACAGTGTGCCAGTGTTTGATGAAGGAGCCTTGCATTTGGGCAGTGGACGAGGCTCCGGGTCTGGACAGCATGCCTCCCGGTTTATGTCGGGGGCATCGTCAACACTACCGACACAGCCCGATGACCAGTCAGTAACCGACAAATATGAACAACAGATCCGGGAACTCTATGAGATTCTGGGTGGCAGCCACTCATCAGCAAAAGTAAGTGGCACAGCGGCGTCTCGCTCGATTGCTATGGATGTGTCGTATAATTCCAGCATAAGGGAAACCGCTACGCCCTCACTACCTTCCGATATCGTCAGAGCTGAAGAAGGGGTTGAAAGTTTAAGGGCCCTGTTACTGGAAACAAGTGATACACAACCACTGATTACAGAGCGAGAGCGGTCAGCTTCTGACGAGCAGGCAATAATAATCAGAGAGCAAGTCATTGAACGGATATCACCGGAAAAACGAGAGGAGAGGACTGTTCAGTATGTGCCTATTGATTCACTTTTCGAAGAGCCTGATGCTGGCGCTGTGGAAACAGCTACTATAACGTCAGAAAGCTCAACGGACAGTGATTCTGAAAGTTTTGACTTACAACACGACCCAAATCGCGCCAGTAGTCATCCAGCCCGCTTGTCTGAAGGCGACGATCCATCGGGATTGCATCACCAGCAACTGGATGTTGGCACCGAGTCACTGGTCATAGATCGCACTATTTCTCCTGAAGCCGTCGGGGATCACTCTCTTGAAGCATCAGAGCATACAACATCGCTGACAAAAAGAGGCTCAGAATCATTAGTTGACAGTGAGACACCAGAAGCAGAAGCAGCAAATATTGACTGGTCTGAACAAGACCTTCCAGCAGCGGTTGAAGCCCAAAGCGAAACATGTCTTGTTTCCGGTGATGCAGTTAAGGACCAACTAATAGACGATGAACAACTGGAAGTTGGCAGGCAACCGTCAGGAACAAGGCTCGGCTTCTCTGGAGACAGAGGTATCGAGAGCTCGATAAGCGATACGGCATTACACGCGCCAGGTGGTGGGGATCCGGGTGCTGCTGCCTCAGCTCCGGCGGCAGTCAGCCAGCTGTTGGCGCAGGAAGACCACAGGTTGGTAACCGATGAGGATTCTGTCATAAATCTTGAGCCTGAGGCCCACGTTGTATCGCCCATAACTGAGGGTATCGCCGGTCGGGTTTACCAGCGCCTTGGTTCTCTATCTTCATCCTCTACAGAAGAAGAGTTCTATGAAGTTGAACCACTAGCCGATATGGAAACAAGCCAGAGAGCGCCATCTATTATCCAGCAGCTTATGCCAGGGCATATGGATGAAGAGCTGCATCAATCAAGGTATGAAGCAATCAGCAGTGATACGGAGCAGGAATGCCGTCAGGCAGCAACGGCAACTGGATCTTCAGGCAATGTGCAGTTACCTTTGACAGGAGTGATGGACGATTTAGAAGAGTCCGTGCTTCGCCAACAGATGGATAACGACGACATAGATCATCTATCGTCATCAATGAGAAAGGAATCCCGCAGACCTAAATATACGACAACAATCTCTATATATATGATGCAAAGTAAAAGAGATAATGCCGAGGAAAAGACCAGCGTCACATCAGACAGAGCGCCTGAAAAAACAGATTCAGAGCATAGCGACCGTTCTGAGGGCGCAGTAGTATCAACAGCCCGGAAGAAGCAGGTGAGATGGGCTGAATCAGTCAATTCAACTCACCCCTCCTCCGTTCACCAGGAAACACGCAAGCAAGAAGAGTCAATGAGAACAGAATCTGTTTCCGACACCCCTTTGGCAGAGTCAGTTATCGGTGCAGAGAAAGCGGCAAGAGTCGGTACACCGTCCGCGTCATCTGACGATCTTCGAACTCGCACTGTGAAAGTAAGCTATAAAAAGTCTGGTAATTTACAGAGACAGTACAAAGAGAAAACCTTCCCGGAAGGTAGTGCAATTGAGGAGCTGCAGCAATGGCTAAATGACACAAGAGTACTGTTCGAAAAAAGCTATTTGAAAGGTAGCCCTATGCAAGTCGAGATCACTTCTAAAATAAAAGGTTTTCCTGATAGCAAGCTGCAAGTTGCATTTGATGAAGGTAAATCAACAAAGGTGGAAGCCAGGGAGGACGGTACTGCCTGTGCTTCTGTTGACAGTCCCACGTTTGAACTCTGTGCAGCATCACTTTTTGCTGACTTGGAAAATGCGGAAGCGAAGTCGTATGCAGATACAGCCCCGGGAAATGAACAGTAGACCGGAGCTAAAGCGGGGCCGTTCCGAATAGGCTTTCCCATAGACAGTTTGTATAATAACGTATTCCCGTTTTTTATCCGACCGTTAAGACCGAATCGAATGAGCCAACGCAAAATACTTGTCACCAGTGCCCTGCCTTATGCCAATGGCCCGCTGCATATGGGGCACCTGGTGGAATATATCCAGACTGATATCTGGGTTCGTTTTCAGAAGCTGTCTGGAAACCTGTGTACCTATGTCTGCGCTGATGATGCCCATGGCACTGCCATCAGTCTCCATGCCGAGAAGCAGGGCATCTCACCGGAAGAGTCCGTGGCTCGTATCAATGTGGAACGGGTTCGTGATTTTGGTGAGTTCCATGTGGCGTTCGATAATTACTACTCCACCCACTCCGAGGAGAACCGCAAACTCTCAGAAGCGATTTATCTTGCTCTGAAGGAAAAGGGGCATATTGTCAGTCGAAACATCATTCAGGCCTATGACCCGGAGAAAGCGATGTTTCTTGCCGACCGTTACATCAAGGGTGACTGCCCGAAATGCGGTGCTTCGGATCAGTATGGTGATAACTGTGAAGTGTGTGGTGCCACCTACTCACCGGCGGAACTGAAAAACGCCCGTTCAGCCATTTCCGGGGCTGCCCCCGTTGAGAAAGAGAGCGAGCATTTCTTCTTCAAACTGTCTGATTTTGATGCCTTCCTGAAGCAGTGGACCCGTTCTGGTACTATCTCTGAAGAAATTGCCAACAAATTGGCCGAGTGGCTGGATGCAGGTCTGCAAGACTGGGATATCTCTCGTGATGCCCCTTACTTCGGTTTTGAAATCCCCGGTGAACCCGGCAAATATTTCTATGTATGGCTGGATGCGCCCATTGGCTATATGGCGGCATTTGAAAACCTCTGCCAGCGTCGTGATGACCTGAGCTTTGATGAGTACTGGAAGAAAGACAGTCAGTGCGAAGTGCACCACTTTATTGGCAAGGACATCGTTAACTTCCACTGCCTGTTCTGGCCAGCCATGCTCCACGGTGCCAACTATCGCACCCCAACCCGTGTGAACGTGCATGGTTATCTGACCGTGAACGGTGAAAAGATGTCCAAGTCACGGGGTACGTTTATTACCGCCCGTACCTACCTGGAACACCTTGATCCTGAGTACCTGCGTTATTACTACGCTGCCAAACTGTCCAGCCGTATTGATGACCTGGACCTGAACACCGATGACTTTATCCAGCGGGTAAACTCGGATCTGGTTGGTAAAGTGGTCAATATCGCCAGCCGTAACGCCGGTTTTATCAACAAGCGTTTTGATGGCAGGCTGTCAGCCAACCTCTCTTCCCCCCTCTCGTCATACAAGAGCGCACCTGAGCTCATCGCTGAGTTTCAGCAAGCCGCGACTCGTATTGCCGATCACTATGAAGGCCGCGAGTTCGGCAAGGCCATGCGAGAGATCATGGCGCTGGCAGACAAAGCCAATGCCTGGATTGATGAAGTGAAGCCATGGGTCGTTGCCAAAGAAGCAGGCAGCTCGGCTGAAAAACGACAGGAACTTCACGATATCTGCAGTACCGGCATCAATCTGTTCCGTTTGCTGATGATCTACCTCAAGCCTGTACTGCCAGCCATGGCAGTTAAAGCTGAGGCATTCCTCAATGTTGCCCCACTGACATGGCAGGATAGCCAGACACTGCTTCTGGATCACAATGTCAATCCATTTGCACCATTGATGACTCGCGTAGAAGCCGATAAAGTGGCGTCTATGATTGAAGCCAGCAAGGAGGTGCTAGCCCAGATGGAATCATCCAGTAAGCAATCTGAGACTGCTCCCGTCTCCTCTGGAGAGTGGTTGGAAAAAGACCCCATTGCTAACGAAATCACCTTTGATGACTTCGCCAAAGTTGATCTGCGTATCGCCAGAATCGTCAATGCCGAACTGGTGGAAGGGGCTGGCAAGTTGCTGCGTCTGTCCCTGGATATTGGTGAATCTGAGCTGCGCAATGTATTTGCCGGTATCAAGTCCGCCTATGCACCAGAAGCCCTGGTTGGCAAATATACCGTTATGGTGGCCAACCTGGCACCACGCAAAATGAAATTTGGTGTGAGCGAAGGTATGGTGCTGGCCGCTGGCCCGGGTGGTAAGGATCTGTGGATTCTGGAGCCACATGAAGGTGCTCAGCCCGGTATGCGGGTGATGTAAGCACATCATCCGGAGAACGTTTACCTTGGGTTATGATCTGATCCGGGTAAACATTCCCTGTATTCGCCTGTCCAGAAGTTCAAAACGGCGGCGCAGCTCATGCTTAGAAGATGGAGTTGGTGTCAGACTGACTCCACTTCGACCCGGGTTAAATAACGCCATTCTCCGGGCCTCAGCAGCGGGTCAAGTGTAATCATCCCCACCTGTTCTCTGTGCAACCCAACCACCTTATTACCGATGGCGGCAAACATACGTTTCACCTGGTGATACTTGCCTTCGGTTATGGTCAGTAAAACTTCTGAAGGTGAGAGAACCTCAAGCAAGGCAGGCTTTGTTAGACCCTTTTCTCCTTTCAACGTAATACCACGGGCAAACTGTGCAACTAGCTCTGCCCTCTGGTCTTCTGGCAGCGCGTCGGCTAATTGAACGCGATAGCGCTTGCCACACTCTTTCACTGGCGAGGTTAGCCGATGAGACCATTGTCCATCATCGGTAATCAGTACCAGCCCTGTAGTATCTGCATCCAGGCGGCCGGCAATATGGAGTGAATAGGCCTTGGGAATATCCAGCAACGAGAGAACCGATGGATAGACCTCGTCCACATTGGAGCAGAGCGTATCTCCGGGTTTATTGAGCATGATATAGCGAAGTCCACGCACCTTCACCAGCTCACCCAGAAGACGGACTTCACAGTCATCCGCTACTTTGAAGGCACTGTTTTTTACCACAATACCATCACAGGTCACTTCCCCTCGATGCAGACACTTTTTCGCACTGGCACGGGAAAGTTCAGTACTTTCACAGAGGTATTTATCTAAACGCATGGAGAGAGCTTGGTTTGGAAATGCCAGATAGTAATAGCAAAATAGAAAAATCGCTATACCAGTAAAAGTTAGTTCATTCAGGAGCCTTCCATCCCACCTTAAGCAAAACGACGCTTGCAAATAAAGAATGAGCTCCCCGAATAGGTTGGCTTTTCACGTCATCGGTCATAGAATACGGTACTATTTATCCCCCTTCTGTAAAACCGTACTTCCCGTATGGTCGAGGAACTCCCCATTGCTATTTTCTGAGCTGGCTCTTCATGAACGGGTGCAAAAGGCACTCTCTGAACTCGGGTTTGAACAGGCTACCCCGGTTCAGGAACAAACCCTGCCCCTGGCCATGACCGGCAAAGACCTGATGGTCAGCGCAGAAACCGGCAGTGGTAAAACCGCAGCGTTTCTGCTGCCCATGCTCAACCATATGCACACCACCCCTTCGCCCAAAACCAGCACCCGGGCACTGGTGCTCGTGCCTACCCGGGAGCTGGGCCTGCAGGTGTTAAAAGAGTGCGAAGCACTGGCTCGCTATACCTACATCAAGTCAGGACTCATCGTTGGTGGTGAGGACTACCGCCACCAGGTGAACACACTGCGGAAAAACCCCGAAATCATTATTGCCACCCCCGGTCGCCTGATTGAGCATATGAAAAACGGCAACCACGATTTCAGTGACCTGGAATACCTGGTACTGGATGAAGCGGACCGCATGCTGGATATGGGCTTCGGTCCCGACGTATTGAGCATCGTGGAAGAGTGCCACGGCGAACGCCAGACGTTCCTGTTCTCAGCAACCCTGGAAGCCCGTGGCCTGGGTGAAATGGCCTACCAGGTATTGAACGATCCTACCCGTCTGAAGCTGAATTCTGTCCGGGAAAAGCATGCCAATATCCACCAGCAGATTATTCTTTCGGACGATACCGCCCATAAAGAGAAACAGCTGATCTGGCTGCTCCAGAATGAAACCTATGACAAAGCCCTGGTGTTCACCAATACCAAAGCCCGGGCTGAGGAATTTGTCGGCAAAATCCGGGTTAAAGGCCTGAAAGTCGGCGTACTCCACGGGGATATGGACCAGCGGGAACGTAAGCACGTTATGCGCCTGCTGCAGGATGGCAAGATCAACATTCTGATTGCTACCGATGTCGCGGCCCGGGGCCTGGATATCAAAGGTGTGGAACTGGTTATCAACCTGGAAATGGCCCGCAATGGTGATGACTATGTCCACCGCATTGGCCGTACCGGGCGTGCCGGGGAACAAGGGCTGGCCATCTCCCTGATTGGACCGGACGAATGGAACCGGATGTCAGGTATTGAACGCTACCTCCGGCTGCGTTTTGAGAAACGTACCATCAAAGAACTGCCGGGCAGCTATAAAGGCCCCAAAAAGCTGAAAAGCTCCGGCAAAGCTGCCGGCAAGAAAAAACCGGCCGGTAAAAAAGGCGCTGGTAAAAAACAGTCGGCGGATAAACAACGTCACCGGGAGAAGAAGAACGTGGGCAAACGTCGTACACCGGCGGCTGAAGTCAAGCCCGCTTCTTCAACCACCACCTCAACCGATTCCGGTTTTGAACCACCCAGGCGCAGGAAGTAATACATCACATGAGCAATAACCTACCATTTTCCGCTCTTGGGCTGGATGAGTTGCTGATTCAGGCAGTCAACGAAGCGGGCTACCAGAATCCTACCCCGATTCAGGCCAAAGCGATTCCCATGGCCCTCACTGGTCGTGACCTGATGGCATCAGCCCAGACCGGTACCGGTAAAACCGCCGGTTTTACCTTGCCAATCCTGCACCGACTGGCGCAGATGAGAGCCAGTAAAGCGATCCGCGCCCTGGTGCTGGTCCCTACCCGGGAACTGGCCATTCAGGTTGACAATAGTTTCCAGACCTATGGCAAGCACACGGCTATCAAGACAGCTGCCGTCTACGGTGGCGTAGATATTGACGATCAGTTGCAGGTTCTGAAAGAAGGCGTTGATGTTCTGGTGGCGACGCCGGGTCGCCTGGTGGACATGATCAACCGGAAGCATATCCAACTGGACAGCTTGAGAATACTGGTGCTGGACGAAGCCGACCGGATGCTGGACCTGGGTTTCCGTGACGATATTCAACGCATTGTGCAAAACGCGCCGACAAAACGTCAGAACCTGTTGTTCTCCGCCACCTTTTCCAAAGACATCAAACAACTGGCCCATGAATTCATGCGCCATCCGGTCAGGATTGAACTGGAAAACCCCAACTCTGCCGCTAACACTGTGTCCCAGTCTTTCTACCCGGTAGACCAGCAGGACAAACCGGAGATCCTCAGCTATCTCATCCATGGTGGGCACTGGCAGAAAGTGCTGGTGTTTGTCCGCACCAAAAAAGCCGCCAACAAGGTTGCCGAGCTGCTGGCAGAAGACGGCATCAATGCCCAGGCCATTCACAGCGATAAAAGTCAGTACCTGCGTATCCGCACACTGGAAGATTTTAAAGATAACTATTTTGATGTCCTGGTAGCGACGGATGTGGCAGCCAGAGGCCTGGATATCGAACAACTGCCGCTGGTCATCAATTATGACCTTCCCAAAGTTCCCCAGGACTACGTTCATCGCATTGGCCGCACCGGTCGCGCTGGACAAAAAGGCAGGGCTATCTCTCTGGTTAACCCGGAAGAGAAAAAGTTATTGGCCGGTATCCAGCAGCTGATCAAAAAACCACTGGAAATAGAACCTCTTCCCTACTTTGAAGATGGTGAGGTTCGTCCCGCTGAGATTAATGAGCCCACCAGTAAAACACGCAACAAGCGAAGCAAACCTGAACTGAAAACAGGAAAGCCTGCGATAAAGCAGCGTTCGGGTAATAAATCACGGAATGGCAGCACCAGAAAACCTTCAGGTACTGCGCCAAAGAAAAGGCCTGCTGTTTTCTCCGGAAAAAAACGGAAGTCCTGACCAGAAGCGCTGATTCATTTCAGCCGGATGAAAAGCAATAAGCCGGGAATACCCTGCCTCTGCTGCCGGGTATTCCCACCGTAGAAAGCGGGAGAAAAAGGTCGCATACAATGGAAGATATTATTGAAGAACTGCGGGAATGCGCTCTGGATGTCTCAGTCCCACTGGAACTGCCGGATGAAGACCAGCTGGTGGAAGTGGAAGAACAGATTCTGATTCCCCTTCCCTACGAACTCCGGGAGTTTCTGCTGCAAGTCAGTGATGTCATATACGGTTCCATTGAACCGGTCACGGTCACCGATCCCCAATCCCATACCTATCTGCCGGAAGTTGCGGCCAATGCCTGGGCTGAAGGTCTGCCGAGAGAGCTGATCCCCATTTGTGAATGCAATGGTGAATATTATGGCATTTCCGAAGAAGGGGAAGTGGTGCGCTGGGCTGACGGTGAAGTGACTGACGACAGCTGGCCATCAATCTGGTTATGGGCCTGGGATATCTGGCTGGAGAGGTGACTGCTCCCCGCCCTATTGGGCGGGGCTTCTGATTTCTCAGGCAGCAACCGACAGTACGCCGGATTTACGCTTGCCTCCATCAACAGAAACGGACAGTCCTTCCGCTTTTAATTTCAAAATGCCCTGATTCTGGATGTTCTTCGCTGCATTCACATCCCGATCATGGGCTGCACCACACGGACAAACCCATGTTCGGATAGTCAACGGCATCGTTTCCTGTTTTAAACCACAACAAGAACAGGTTTTCGAGGATGCAAACCACTGATCTATCTTCACCAGATGTTTGCCCTCCTGCTTGGCCTTGTATTCCAGCTTGGTCAACAGGGAATGCCAGCCAGCATCAGCAATAGAACGGGCAAGACGCTTGTTCTTCAGCATGTTTTTGACCTTCAGCGTTTCCACAATCACCGCTTGGTTTTCGTCAATGAGTTGTCTGGAAAGTTTGTGCTGAAAGTCGCTACGGGCATTGGCTACACGTTCATGAGCCTTTGCCACCAGTAAACGGGCTTTAGCCCTGCCCTTGGAGCCTCTCTTGCATCGGGACAGGGCTTTTTGTTTACACTTCAGGTTACGTTGAGCATTCTTGAGGAAGCGGGGATTGCCGGTCTTATGGCCGGTACTGGTGATAGCCAGATCAGTAATCCCCATATCAATACCAACAACCTGTGATGCATTCAGATCGGTTAGTGGGTTTGGCTGCGCCAATCCATCATCGACCAGGATTGAGGCATAATACTTGCCGGTTGTTGTCTTGCTCAGGGTGATGGATTTCACCTTGCCGGTGATCTCTCTGTGTACTCTTGCCTTGAGGGGCAGACACTTGGGAACCTTGATCCAGTTTTCACCAACAGTGACAGACATGCAGTGATAGCTACTCTGCTTGCCTCTCTTTGATTTGAATCGGGGAAATCGGGCTTCCAGTTTTGGGTTAAAGAAGTTCTGGAAAGCGGTATCCAGGTTAATAATGGCCTGCTGCAAAGCAATGGAATCAGCATTCTTCAACCATGAGTACTTCCGGCTTTTCTTGGCCGTTGCCAGCAATGGCTTTAGGTGCTTCCTTGGTGAAAGGTTTTGATTCCGCACCCTGTAGTAGTGAGTCTTGATAGCCAGAGCCTTATTCCAGGCGAATCGGACAGCATCAAACTGACGGTTGAGAAAATCCGCCTGCTCTGCTGTTGGATAGATTCGTACTTTGGTGGCTCTCAGCATGGTTTGATATTTAAGTGCTCATTAATATAATCTTTATATTACTAGCTATTAATGGTCATTATAAAGTGAGTGCGCAAAACAAAGATTTGTTAAAAGACTACCTCCGACGCAGGCATAGTGTAACCAAGCTGGTTGTTCATTGTAACTGTTCAGCACCCCCACATAAATCTGGAATTTTCTGATTTTTATACCATCCTCTTAAGCACCATTTTTCCACAATATTCGCCAGCATGATTCCAGAACTACCCGCAACTATGTCGGCTGAGATTCTCTTGAAAGAGAATGCAGAGCTGCGGATGAGAGTTGCCTGTCTGGAAGAGCGATGTCGAGAATTGGAAGAAAAGGTTGGCAAGAACAGTCAAAACAGCAGCAAGCCGCCATCGTCTGATGGTTATCAAAAACCTTGTAAAAACAGTAATTCTCCAGATCATTCTGACGACCTTTCCGCAGATAAAGGTACCGATCCATCGGATGAAAAACCCAATCCTAAAAGTCTGAGACAGTCTTCTGGTAATAAAGCCGGTGGAAAGAAAGGGCATCAGGGCACTTGTCTTAAACAGGTCGATATCCCTGACTATATTGAGTACCTTCCGGTTAAAGAATGGTAACTGTTCAGCACCCCCACATAAATCTGGAATTTTCTGATTTTTATACCATCCTCTTAAGCACCATTTTTCCACAATATTCGCCAGCATGATTCCAGAACTACCCGCAACTATGTCGGCTGAGATTCTCTTGAAAGAGAATGCAGAGCTGCGGATGAGAGTTGCCTGTCTGGAAGAGCGATGTCGAGAATTGGAAGAAAAGGTTGGCAAGAACAGTCAAAACAGCAGCAAGCCGCCATCGTCTGATGGTTATCAAAAACCTTGTAAAAACAGTAATTCTCCAGATCATTCTGACGACCTTTCCGCAGATAAAGGTACCGATCCATCGGATGAAAAACCCAATCCTAAAAGTCTGAGACAGTCTTCTGGTAATAAAGCCGGTGGAAAGAAAGGGCATCAGGGCACTTGTCTTAAACAGGTCGATATCCCTGACTATATTGAGTACCTTCCGGTTAAAGAATGCAATAAATGTCAGGCGTCTCTTCTTGATAGTGAGCCGGTCAAATATATTGAACGACAGGTGTTTGAACCAGGGAGACCGGGTGAATTTGAAGTAACGGCCCATAGAGCTGAAGTAAAAATCTGCACTTGTGGTTGTCGGAATCAGGCTGAATTCCCGGAAGGTGTTACCGCTGCCGCACAATATGGCTCAGCCACACAGGCTATGGCCGTCTATCTTAACCAATACCATTTCCTGCCTTTTAAGCGCGTGTCAGAGTATTTTAATACTCTCTATAAAATGAGTGTAAGTGCAGGCACTGTCGCCAATTTTGTGGCCAGAACCTATGAAAATCTGGCTTCTACTGAAGAGGTTATTCGTGACGCCTTGCGGGAATCGTCTGTTGCCGGAGCCGATGAAACGGGTATGCGGGCCGAGGGCTCTTTGCACTGGCTACACGTTATGCGGGATGAACAATGGACGCTCTACTACTTGTCTGAAAAGCGAGGTCGTGAGGCCATGGACACGATGGGCATACTGCTAACATTTGCAGGCGTTCTGGTTCATGATCATTGGAAATCCTATTTTGCATATGCGGCAACTCACGTACTTTGCAATGCCCATCACCTGAGGGAGCTTTTGGGTGTTGTTGATAGGGACAGCAATCAACTGGCGTTGCGATTGATGAAGCTACTGAGGCTTTCCTGGCATTACTGCAAGGGCTTTAAGACCATAGGTATGCTACAGATGCCAAGTGTTGTCTGTGAACGAATCGAGAAGATTTATGACCGGTTGCTTCAGCGGGCTCTAATGAAAGAAGTCGTCTATATGGAGAAGCAACGAGAGGAGCTTAAGCGCAAGAAAGTCAAGAATACTAAAGCTTACAATCTCTTCAAACGACTCACTGAGTTCAAGGCTGAGACACTGCGCTTCATGTCAGATTTTACCATTCCCTTCGATAACAATGGCAGTGAGCGGGATGTTCGAATGGCCAAGTTAAAGCAGAAAATCTCAGGCTGCTTCAGGAGTGCAGACGGTGGTTCTATGTTTGCACGGATTCGCAGCTATTTGTCGTCTGCCAGAAAACAGGGAATGGACATATATCAATCACTTCATAGAGCTGTTCGGAATTACTGTAATATGCCTTTGCTCAGTGCTGAATAGTTACACTATATGAAAACCCGGTGCCCCCCGCCGCACAGAGGCAATCCATAAGCTGGAGGATGACATGATTCCTTGATGCGTCTCCGGGTGCTTCTGACAGCCTTTTCAGGGCCGCCAGTAACTCAACTACCAGGGTGTCGTATCTTTCCAGATCGGCCACATCCAGCGTTGATAGCACGTCTTCTCTGGCATGAGAAAGCGCTGCCATAACAGCAGTCAGCCTGGCTGATTCTGACACTGTATTCAGGCGTAAAAGGGCATCGTTGAAAAGCTCAACCACAGTGTGAGCATCTCTTGTCTCCCCCTCTGTGTAGACCGCACCTGGCAAGGCTCTGGTCAACAGGCGTGTAATCCCGGAATGCCCCCCGGAGCGAGCTTGCACGACAGGTGTTTTCCCAAACAGATCAGCGGCGTTTACCAGGGCAGCGATGGTATCTGGCGTTTGTGTTTTTGCCAGAGCAGCCAGCAACCGGGTAACAATCTTATCGTGACCAAATGCAGCAGCCATATAAAGCGGTGTTCTGCCGAATCGGTCTGCCGCGCCCAGTACCACCCTGATAGCCCCGGGCTTGTTCTCCTCCGGTAGTCCATTCAGGGCATCCAGAAACTGGTCTACAGCCTTTCTTTGTCCGAATTGTGCAGCCCAAAACAACTGAGTTCTACCGTCCGGGTCGGCTATATTCAGAACCAGTAGGATAGCCTCAGATTTGTCGGGTTCCTCGAGTATACTCAGGTTGGCTAATATCTCCGCCAGAACCTTGGTTTGTCCGCCCAGAGCAGCGTGCAGAAGCATGGTTTTCATTGCCTTGCTGGCAATCAACAGTTTTAAGCACTCCAGATGGCCGTTACGGGCAGCCACGTACAGCGCGGTGAGGCCAGCGGCATTGAGATCCGCCCCAGCATTGATCAGGGCTTCCAGGCAGTCGATGCACCCTTTCCGGGCAGCGATGTACAGCGGGGTGTCGCCATCTTCATTAGCGGCATTGAGATCCGCCCCAGCATTGATCAGGGCTTCCAGGCAGTCGATGCGCCCTTTCCGGGCAGCGATGTACAGCGGGGTGTCGCCATCTTCATTAGCGGCATTAAGATCCGCCCCGGCAGCGATCAGGGCTTGCAGGCAGTCGATGTACCCATTCTCGGCAGCAATGTACAGCGGGGTGACGCCATACTTAGTAGCAGCATTGAGATCTGCCCCGGCAGCGATCAGGGCTTGCAGGCAGTCGATGTGCCTTTCATAGGCAGCGATGCGCAGCGGGGTGCCGTAATGATCATTAGCGGCATTGAGATCCTCCCCGGCAGCGATCAGGGCTTGCAGGCAGTCGATGCGCCCTTTCCAGGCAGCGATGTACAGCGGGGTGACGTCATCATCATTAGCGACATTGAGATCCGCCCCGGCAGCAATCAGGGCTTGTAGGCAGTCGATGTGCCCTTTCCAGGCAGCGATGTGCAGCGGGGTGACGCCATTCTTATTAGCGGTATTGAGATCCGCCCCGGCATTGATCAGGGCTTGCAGGCAGCCGATGTGCCCTTTCCAGGCAGCGATGTGCAGCGGGGTGTCGCCATTCTTAGTAGCGGCATTGAGATCCGCCCCGGCATCGATCAGGGCTTGCAGGCAGTCGATGTACCCTTCCTGGGCAGCGATGAACAGTGCGGTGAAGCCATCCACACAAGCCGCATTGAGATCCGCCCCGGCATCGATCAGGGCTTGCAGGCAGTCGATATGCCCTTTCCAAGCAGCGATGTACAGCGGGGTGACGCCATTCTTAGTAGCGGCGTTGAGATCCGCCCCGGCATCGATCAGGGCTTGCAGGCAGTCGATGTGCCCTTCCTGGGCAGCGATGTGCAGCGGGTATACCCAATTCCCACGTGGCAAACCCGATGCCCGATAAGCTAACGCCGGGTCTCCCGCCAGTAACTCCTGTAACCAGGCAATCCGGTTGAAGCGACAGGCAGCCCGTATCGGTAGTTCATTCAGAGGGTTTGACCGATCCGGATGAACGTTGGTGTCAGAGACAGGCCGTGCTGTCAGCGGGCTTTGCAGTTTTTCGTGCGGGTGGGTGGTTGTCCGATTGGCCTGGTTATCCGGGGAGGTCATGGTACTTACGGTGTTGTTATGTTGCGATAATTCCCGGCCAAAAGTCTCTGCCACCGTCGCCCTTTGTACATTTCTTGTTAAGATCGATTGGCCAGCAACCGGGTCCATCCCCTCAATGGACCCGCTTATAACAGGGGTGGTTACTGGCCTTACAGGGCTTCCGTCGTCAGTTGAAACGGTACAGCCTGCACCGGTCAACCCGGTTTGATGAGCAGTGTAGGGTGGTATATCCATGGGTTGCAAGACAGGCCAGAGTGAATATCAGTTGCGGCTATATTAAGCGGAGTCGAAGTGCAGTGCTCCTGTCCTGCGACTCCGCTCAGGATGAACGGGCTGTATCGGTAGTAAAACTTTCCTCCACTGCTTGCACTGTCAGTTAGTAGCAACTGCATAGCCTTATCCGCCGATTCAGGACTGCGTACAACCCGATCGTTTTGCCACATTCTTCTGCTCCTGCTCTTGCTTCAGCCTTTGGTTCAGAACGTTGATCCGTGTGCGCATCTGGTCAATATTATCATTAAGCGATAGACGTTCATTTTCCAAAGCGGGTAGGCCAGAGAGTTTTTCAAACCTCAGTACTTTTGCTGTTTCGTAACTGTTCAGCACCCCCACATAAATCTGGAATTTTCTGATTTTTATACCATCCTCTTAAGCACCATTTTTCCACAATATTCGCCAGCATGATTCCAGAACTACCCGCAACTATGTCGGCTGAGATTCTCTTGAAAGAGAATGCAGAGCTGCGGATGAGAGTTGCCTGTCTGGAAGAGCGATGTCGAGAATTGGAAGAAAAGGTTGGCAAGAACAGTCAAAACAGCAGCAAGCCGCCATCGTCTGATGGTTATCAAAAACCTTGTAAAAACAGTAATTCTCCAGATCATTCTGACGACCTTTCCGCAGATAAAGGTACCGATCCATCGGATGAAAAACCCAATCCTAAAAGTCTGAGACAGTCTTCTGGTAATAAAGCCGGTGGAAAGAAAGGGCATCAGGGCACTTGTCTTAAACAGGTCGATATCCCTGACTATATTGAGTACCTTCCGGTTAAAGAATGCAATAAATGTCAGGCGTCTCTTCTTGATAGTGAGCCGGTCAAATATATTGAACGACAGGTGTTTGAACCAGGGAGACCGGGTGAATTTGAAGTAACGGCCCATAGAGCTGAAGTAAAAATCTGCACTTGTGGTTGTCGGAATCAGGCTGAATTCCCGGAAGGTGTTACCGCTGCCGCACAATATGGCTCAGCCACACAGGCTATGGCCGTCTATCTTAACCAATACCATTTCCTGCCTTTTAAGCGCGTGTCAGAGTATTTTAATACTCTCTATAAAATGAGTGTAAGTGCAGGCACTGTCGCCAATTTTGTGGCCAGAACCTATGAAAATCTGGCTTCTACTGAAGAGGTTATTCGTGACGCCTTGCGGGAATCGTCTGTTGCCGGAGCCGATGAAACGGGTATGCGGGCCGAGGGCTCTTTGCACTGGCTACACGTTATGCGGGATGAACAATGGACGCTCTACTACTTGTCTGAAAAGCGAGGTCGTGAGGCCATGGACACGATGGGCATACTGCTAACATTTGCAGGCGTTCTGGTTCATGATCATTGGAAATCCTATTTTGCATATGCGGCAACTCACGTACTTTGCAATGCCCATCACCTGAGGGAGCTTTTGGGTGTTGTTGATAGGGACAGCAATCAACTGGCGTTGCGATTGATGAAGCTACTGAGGCTTTCCTGGCATTACTGCAAGGGCTTTAAGACCATAGGTATGCTACAGATGCCAAGTGTTGTCTGTGAACGAATCGAGAAGATTTATGACCGGTTGCTTCAGCGGGCTCTAATGAAAGAAGTCGTCTATATGGAGAAGCAACGAGAGGAGCTTAAGCGCAAGAAAGTCAAGAATACTAAAGCTTACAATCTCTTCAAACGACTCACTGAGTTCAAGGCTGAGACACTGCGCTTCATGTCAGATTTTACCATTCCCTTCGATAACAATGGCAGTGAGCGGGATGTTCGAATGGCCAAGTTAAAGCAGAAAATCTCAGGCTGCTTCAGGAGTGCAGACGGTGGTTCTATGTTTGCACGGATTCGCAGCTATTTGTCGTCTGCCAGAAAACAGGGAATGGACATATATCAATCACTTCATAGAGCTGTTCGGAATTACTGTAATATGCCTTTGCTCAGTGCTGAATAGTTACGCTGTCCCTATCAACAACACCCAAAAGCTCCCTCAGGTGATGGGCATTGCAAAGTACGTGAGTTGCCGCATATGCAAAATAGGATTTCCAATGATCATGAACCAGAACGCCTGCAAATGTTAGCAGTATGCCCATCGTGTCCATGGCCTCACGACCTCGCTTTTCAGACAAGTAGTAGAGCGTCCATTGTTCATCCCGCATAACGTGTAGCCAGTGCAAAGAGCCCTCGGCCCGCATACCCGTTTCATCGGCTCCGGCAACAGACGATTCCCGCAAGGCGTCACGAATAACCTCTTCAGTAGAAGCCAGATTTTCATAGGTTCTGGCCACAAAATTGGCGACAGTGCCTGCACTTACACTCATTTTATAGAGAGTATTAAAATACTCTGACACGCGCTTAAAAGGCAGGAAATGGTATTGGTTAAGATAGACGGCCATAGCCTGTGTGGCTGAGCCATATTGTGCGGCAGCGGTAACACCTTCCGGGAATTCAGCCTGATTCCGACAACCACAAGTGCAGATTTTTACTTCAGCTCTATGGGCCGTTACTTCAAATTCACCCGGTCTCCCTGGTTCAAACACCTGTCGTTCAATATATTTGACCGGCTCACTATCAAGAAGACTCGACTTTAGAGTCTGTATAAAACGATAATTCGGTCAGCTTTTTATAGTGAAGCAAGCCGAAATCAGTGAACTGTTTTTCCAAGTTCGTTATTACTTCCGTTTTTTGCCTAAAAGCCTTTAGTTATGCTGCTTCTGAATTATCCGGTATTAACTGGTCGATCAGATCGCGAAAATTGAACTCATATTTTTGCTTATATCTGTTCCAGCCCTTGCGAATAGAGAACCTCGGAATAATTCCTGAAAGAGCAATTTTCATCATGCCTGCAGTGGTTGTATCCGGGCTTCTCCAGGGTATCCGAGAAATATTCAGACATGCCTGATTTTTACAAACGGTTAATAACTGCAATAATGCATAGCCTGCCATTTTCAAATGCATCCATCGAAGCAGTGTTCGCAATTTCTGCTGCCATAAATGGCAACAGCCAAAAGCATGTTTGAGTTGGTGAAACATTGGCTCTACCGGCCATCTCCGGGAATAGGCACGAAGCACCTCCAGTCCCTCAAGTTCCGGATTGGTCGAGATGAATATTCTGCTTTCGGTCAGACCTTTGTCATTTTCAAAGCGACTCCAGACGACGCGTACTTCACGACCTTTAAGGAATCTGGCGCGACAGATCAGGGTACGATAACGTATTTTGCGAAATTTGCCGTACATCCATACTGTTGCTTTTTCTTCCGGCAGTTTCTTAACCTGTTCTGTCGTCATCTTGATGCCGTACTTTTTTGGGCGCCCTCGCTTCTTTACGGTGGGTGCTGGCGGCAAAGCATAGAGGGCCCGATTTGAAGGTATCTGACCAACAACTTCTATGTTCATTTCCAGAGCTGGCTTTATCAGTGTCCAGTTCATATACCAGCAATCGGTTAGCAGGCGTAGCACTCGATCCTTCACTTCATTGCGTACCACCCTGAGCATGGCCACGGCAATTTTCAGTTTGCTGGTGTTACCTGAAGCTGGTGTCGGAAATGAGATCACCGGTATGGCGGTAAATACTTCATCTGCAGCCCGCTCAAATATGATGGCCAGGGAAACCCAACACTGCCCCCAGATGTACGTCGGCCGATTGCGTTTCTTGCTGTGTTGATGATGTGTACGACAAGCAGGGGCTTTGTCGGAAAACCGTTCGATTACCCAGTCATCAAGCCCCAGGACCACAGGTTGATTCTCAGGAGCTTTGGAGCAGACCAGACGGATCAAGTGGCGTGCCAAGTTCTTCCATTGCCACTTGCCCTGAGATAGCCAGTGGTGGTAGCTGCTCCACACACAATGAAAATCAATTGTTAACAACGCCTGTGTAACAAAGCCGTCGGCTGAAAGCATGCAACCGAACAGCAGTTCGCAGAACGTTGGTACTGCAGTTGATGATAGCGCTCCAGCAAGAAAGGTTGTATATGAAGCGAGCTCCCTGAGGATTACTTGATGATCTGAAGTGAGCATGGCAACCATCTCGAATTTCGTCATTGGGGATGGTTGCTTTTAGCAGATTATGCGCCGGAACTATTGTGCTCTTAAAACTCTAAAGTCGAGTATCAAGAAGAGACGCCTGACATTTATTGCATTCTTTAACCGGAAGGTACTCAATATAGTCAGGGATATCGACCTGTTTAAGACAAGTGCCCTGATGCCCTTTCTTTCCACCGGCTTTATTACCAGAAGACTGTCTCAGACTTTTAGGATTGGGTTTTTCATCCGATGGATCGGTATCTTTATCTGCGGAAAGGTCGTCAGAATGATCTGGAGAATTACTGTTTTTACAAGGTTTTTGATAACCATCAGACGATGGCGGCTTGCTGCTGTTTTGACTGTTCTTGCCAACCTTTTCTTCCAATTCTCGACATCGCTCTTCCAGACAGGCAACTCTCATCCGCAGCTCTGCATTCTCTTTCAAGAGAATCTCAGCCGACATAGTTGCGGGTAGTTCTGGAATCATGCTGGCGAATATTGTGGAAAAATGGTGCTTAAGAGGATGGTATAAAAATCAGAAAATTCCAGATTTATGTGGGGGTGCTGAACAGTTACGCTGTTTCTAATGATTTTTCATAAAATTTTCTGAGATCTTTCAATTTATCTATGCGCAGTTCCCCGGGGTGGGCTGATTGGGAACATTTCAGAACCTGTTCCTCCAGATCTTTAGACTGACGACCGTATTCTTTCCAGTAATCATTACACTCTTTTTTAACAAGTTCTCGTCCAAAAACTCTGCAGCCTATGCGTGCCAAGGCTTAGAGGGAAAAAATCAAGTTTTGTTTTGACGCCTTTTTCAACCAGTTTTCGGGGGCTACAGCGGAGTTGATGTGATTTTCCTGTAAATTCAGAGCACGTCAAATCTCTGTAGGCTACGTGGCCCAAGGGCTATAGTTTTTGGATGGGAACTAACAAGCTCTATCCTCTGATTAACCTCACTGTTGGTCGCAGTGGTTTGTTGACTGTCACTGATATTACCCTTGTAGGGTTGCAGCTTTTCCTTCAGTTCATTGAATTGGGAACGAAGCCCTGCCCGGACCGTGTCATAATGACTGCCGCTCAATGCTTTAAGCTCTATTCTTGCCTGCTCAAACAGCGCGTCCACTTCTGCTATCTCGTCTTGTCCCGGGTGACCGGAAAAAAAGTCCATGGTAGTGCGCGCTTTATCGAAGAGTTCTTTAACTTTTTTCTGAACAATCTCGCCTTTCTGTTCTGCTATTTTCTGCAGCCTGAGGCCCATATTCCGGTGTCTACCCAATAATTCCTGACGTTGCGCCCTGTCACGTATTGTTTCGCACCGGGCTACTGCCTCATCAAGATACCCCTTGGCTTGTGCTGCACGTTGTTCATTAAAGCCGTATGGGTCGCTTTCTGCAGTGTTAATCAACGCTTCAGCAGCATCCAGGTTTTCGATAATGTCGCTTACAGGGCCAGAGTTTGACAATGGTGCTTTTGATATTGCTGCCTGCCCATCAGCTCCCCGATTAGCCAGATTCAACACTGCTTTCTTGCCCCCGGAAATCGGCTCACTGGCAACATGACCGTTGACTTCATCAAGCAATTGCTGCATCCCTTCAGCAATGGTGCTCTCTGATTTTTTCATCAGCACGCAAAAACCGTGCCCCAAGGGCCGATCCGCAATACCACTGTTTGCTTCAGTCTGAAGCCTGAGGATCAGGCCAGTCACGATCCTGACCTTTTGCTCCTGGCTGCGCCCCTGACTATCATCCACCGGCAGCCCACAGGCATCAAAGTCTTTTTTCAGGTTACTCAAATTGAAGGACTTCGCACCTTGCTGGCGCTCTGCCCTTCGGCACATACGCTCGGCGATATTCTCAACCGCCTCACGCCCCATACCTCGTAAGAAACTGTCAATGGTGCTTAGACCGATAGTCCAGCGATCAAACTTTACCGGGGCTGTGCTGGCACTTCCGCCCTTATGACCGCCATGAAATTGGGGTTGGGACACCGCTGTGCTTTGGGCAGGCCTTCTTTCGGCAGGCATTGATGGCATATGCATGGCCAGTTTCTTCCCGACTCCAAGGTTCAATATTAGAGTTCAGAGTTTTGCCACAAGACAAAGTTCCAACATTGGATTAGACGATTTAATTATTGCCGGGGGAGGTTGATAGCCATTTTTTAAATCACTTAAACGACATTTATTAAATACTGAATAACTTCCGTATCGCCTTCAGTAGCAACGGCACAGCCTCATCATGCAGTTTTTCAGCAGCAATCATAAGCGGGGTTTTCCCAATGGCTCCACCCTCTTCTTCAACCCGGCAGGCAGAGTACAGCACTTCTCTCGCTTCTTTGCGCTTTCCATCGATCAGGAGCGTATCCACCGCGCCCAACAACAGCTTTATTACCTCAATATTTCCCAGGCTGGCTGCAATATACAACGGTGTTGCTCCCTCTGGCCGGGCTCTCTTAAGTACCGCTGTAATGGCAGAAGACCTTTTCGCTGCTGGTAATGCTTGCAACGCCCGCATGAACTGCCCCACGCTTTTATTATGCCCGCCTGCTACCGCACTCAGGAGTGGGAGGGCCTGAGTCAGCTGATTGGCAATTTGCCCGTAGCCGGAATCCATAGCTACTTTCAGTGGCGATCTATTGCGTGTATCGACTGCGCCCACCAGTGCTCCGAAGACAGCAACTTGTTCTGCTTCCGGGAAGCTTGCTAACTTATTCAGGATTTGCTCAACAACTTTGCTCTGGCCAAAGCCAGCCGCAACATGAAGCACAGTGGCCCCATTTTGGTCAGCGGCATTCACCACAGCAGTGAAAACTTCAAGCCTTTCGGTTTCCGGCAGTTTGCCCAACACATCCAGCAATAGCCCTGCAACCTCGTGATGCCCTTTGAAAGCAGCCCAATGCAGCGGTGTTGCTCGATGTGCGTCCACGGCAAGCATCACCGTTGGGATTGCATCACGCCTTTCAGATTTCGTTATTCTGTCCAGAGCTTCCAGAAAGTGTGCCACAACCGCCTGTTGATCGCTCCAGGCAGCCAGGTGAAGCGCTGTTCCCCCGTCGTTGCCGGAGAGCGTCATTACCGTGGTGACGGCCTGACACCGTTTAGATTCAGGCCAGGTCGCCAGAATTTTCAGTATCCGGTCGACAATATCGGTTTGCCCGTTCCGGGCAGCACTCAGGATGGGGAAAGCCTGCAGAAGTTCCGATACCTGTTCTTGCCTTTCGTTGACCACATAACTATATGAAAACCCGGTTTCCCCCGCCTCACAGAGGCAATCCATGAGCTGGAGGATGTCATGATTCCTTGATGCGTCTCCGAGTGCTTCTGGTAGCCTTTTCAGGGCCGCCAGTAACTCAACTACCAGTGTGTCGTATCTTTCCAGATCGGCCACATCCAGCGTTGAAAGCACGTTTTCTCTGGCATGATAAAGCACTGCCATAACAGCAGTCAGCCTCGCTGATTCTGACAATGTATTCAGGCGCAAAAGGGCATCGTTGAAAAGCTCAACAGCAGTGTGTGCATCTCTTGTTTCCCCCTCTGTGTAGACCGCACCTGGCAAGGCTCTGGTCAACAGGCGTGTAATCCTGGAATACCCCCCGGAGCGAGCTTGCGCGACAGGTGTTTTCCCAAACAGATCAGCGGCGTTTACCAGGGCAGCGATGGTATCTGGCGTTTGTGTTTTTGCCAGGGCAGCCAGCAGCCGGGTAACAATCTTATTGTGACCAAAAGCAGCAGCCATATAAAGCGGTGTTCTGCCGAATCGGTCTGCCGCGCTCAGTACCGCCCTGATAGCCCCGGGCTTGTTCTCCTCGGGTAATCCATTCAGGGCATCCAGAAACTGGTCTACAACTTTTATGTGTCCGAATTGTGCAGCCCAAAACAACTGAGTTCTACCGTTCGGGTCGGCCATATTCAGAACCAGCAGAATAACCTCAGATTTGTCGGGTTCCTCCAGTATACTCAGGTTGGCTACTGTCTCCGCCAGAACCTTGGTTTGTCCGCCCTGAGCAGCGGCCAGAAGCGTGGTTTTCATTGCCTTGTTAGCAATCAACAGTTTTAAGCACTCCACATGGCCGTTACGGGCAACCGTGTACAGCAAGGTAATAAGGTCAGCAGCATTGAGAACCGCCCCGGCATCAGTCAGGGCTTGCAGGCAGTCGATATGCCCTTTCCAGGCAGTGATGGACAGCGGGGTTTCGCCCCAATCAGTAGCGGCAGCGGCATTGAGATCCGCCCCGGCATCGATCAGGGCTTGCAGGCAGTCGATGTGTCCTTTATAGGCAGCTATGAACAGCGGGGTGACGCCATCAGCGGCATTAAGATCCGCCCCGGCATCGATCAGGACTTGCAGGCAGTCGATGTGCCCATACTCGGCAGCGATGGACAGCGGGGTGACGCCATCCTTAGTAGCGGCATTGAGATCTGCCCCGGCATCGATCAGGGCTTGCAGGCAGTCGATGTGCCCATTCTGGGCAGCCATGTACAGCGGGGTGTAGCCATTAGTAGCAGCATTGAGATCCGCCCCGGCAGCGATCAGGGCTTGCAGGCAGCCGATGTGCCCATTCTGGGCAGCGATGTAAAGCGGTGTGGCGCCATTCTTATAAGCAGCATTGAGATCCGCCCCAGCAGCGATCAGGGCTTGCAGGCAGCCGATGTGCCTATTCTGGGCAGCGATGAAAAGCGGTGTGGAGCCATTCTTATTAGCGGCATTGAGATTCGCCCCGGCAGCGATCAGGGCTTGCAGGCAGCCGATGTGCCCATTCTGGGCAGCCATGTACAGCGGGGTGACGCCATCCACCGTAGCGGCATTGAGATCCGCCCCGGCATCGATCAGGGCTTGCAGGCAGCCGATGTGCCCATTCTGGGCAGCGATGAAAAGCGGTGGTGTGGAGCCATTCTTATTAGCGGCATTGAGATCCGCCCCGGCAGCGATCAGGGCTTGCAGGCAGTCGATGTGCCCACTCTGGGTAGCGATGTGCAGCGGGGTTCTGCCATTCTTAGTAGCGGCATTGAGATTCGCCCCGGCAGCGATCAGGGCTTGCAGGCAGCCGATGTGCCCATTCTGGGCAGCGATGAAAAGCGGTGTGGAGCCATTCTTAGTAGCGGCATTGAGATTCGCCCCAGCAGCGATCAGGGCTTGCAGGCAGTCGATGTGCCCTTTCTCGGCAGCGATGTACAGCGGGGTGACGCCATACTTAGTAGCAGCATTGAGATCCGCCCCGGCAGCGATCAGGGCTTGCAGGCAGTCGATACGCCCTTTCCGGGCAGCGATGTACAGCGGGGTGTCGCCATCATCATTAGAGGCATTGAGATCCGCCCCGGCAGCGATCAGGGCTTCCAGGCAGTCGATGCGCCCTTTCCGGGCAGCGATGTACAGCGGGGTGTCGCCATCTTCATTAGCGGCATTAAGATCCGCCCCGGCAGTGATCAGGGCTTGCAGGCAGTTGATGTACCCATTCTCGGCAGCGATGTAAAGCGGAGTGCTACCAGTCCTGGTAACGACATTGAGATCCACGTCTCCGATGGAGAGTAGAGATATCAGCCGTTCTCTCTCGTTGTTCATGACGGCCCGATGCAGTGGATACCCCGACTCGTTAGTTTCTTCCACCTGTGCTGTTGGATTAACCAAACCGGCGGACTGAACTTCATTCAGTGCATCCTGCAGCAAAAGCGCAACGCTATTGTGGTTTTGTTGGCAGGCAAGCTGGAGCGGGGTATTCCCATCATTGTCAGTGGCATTCAATAACCTTTGAAAGGCTGTGGACCTTTTGGTTTCCGGCAGTCCGTCCACAGCTTTCAGCAACTGCTCCACCACCTTGTTATGCCCTTCGTGAGCAGCCAGGTGGAGCGGGGTTCTTCCCAGCCTGTCGGCCGCATTGATAACAGCCAGGTTAGAACCACCGGGCCTTTGTCCCTCAGGCAGTCGATCCAGGGCAGCCAGCAACTGCTCCACGGCTTGCTCATGCCCTTCCCGGGCAGCGACACAGAGCGGGTATACCCAACTCTCACCTGGCAAACCCGATACCGCTGCCCGATAAGCTAACGCCGGGTCTCCCGCCAGTAACTCCTGTAACCAGGCAATCCGGTTGTGGCGACAAGCGGCCAGTATCGGTGGTTCATTCAGAGGGTTTGACCGGTCTGGATGAATGCTGGTGTCAGAGACAGGTCGTGCTGTCAGCGGGCTTTGCAGTTTTTCGTGCGGGTGGGTGGTTGTCCGTTTGGCCTGGTTATCCGGGGAGGTCATGGTACTTACGGTGTTGTTATGTTGCGATGATTCCCGGCCAAAAGTCTCTGCCACCGTCGCCCTTTGTACATTTCTTGTTAAAATCGATTGGCCAGCAACCGGGTCCATCCCCTCAATGGACCCGCTTATAACAGGGAGGGTTACTGGCCTTACAGGGCTGCCGTCGTCAGTTGCAACGGTACAGCCTGCACCGGCCAACCCGGCTTGGTGGGCAGTGTAGGGTGGTATATTCATCGGTTGCAAGGCAGGCCAGAATAAATATCAATTGCGGCTGTATTAAGCGGAGTCGAAGTGCAGTACTCCTGTCCTGCGACTCCGCTCAGGATGAACGGGCTGTATGGGTAACAAAGCTTTCTTGCACTGCTTGCACTGTGAGTTAGTAGCAACTGCATAGCCTTATCCGCCGATTCAGGACTGCGTACAACCCGATCGTTTTGCCACATTCTCCTGCTCCTGCTCTTGCTTCAGCCTTTGGTTCAGAACGTTGATCCGTGTGCGCATCTGGTCAATATTATCATTAAGCGATAGACGTTCATTTTCCAAAGCGGGTAGGCCAGAGAGTTTTTCAAACCTCAGTACTTTTGCTGTTTCTAATGATTTTTCATAAAATTTTCTGAGATCTTTCAATTTATCTATGCGCAGTTCCCCGGGGTGGGCTGATTGGGAACATTTCAGAACCTGTTCCTCCAGATCTTTAGACTGACGACCGTATTCTTTCCAGTAATCATTACACTCTTTTTTAACAAGCTCTATCCTCTGATTAACCTCACTGTTGGTCGCAGTGGTTTGTTGACTGTCACTGATATCACCCTTGTAGGGTTGCAGCTTTTCCTTCAGTTCATTGAATTGGGAACGAAGCCCTGCCCGGACCGTGTCATAATGACTGCCGCTCAATGCTTTAAGCTCTATTCTTGCCTGCTCAAACAGCGCGTCCACTTCTGCTACCTCGTCTTGTCCCGGGTGACCGGAAAAAAAGTCCATGGTAGTGCGCGCTTTATCGAAGAGTTTCTTCGCGACTCCAAGGTTCAATATCAGAATTCAGAGTTTTGCCACAAGACAAAGTTCCAACATTGGATTAGACGATTTAATTATTGCCGAGGGATATTGATAGCCACTTTTTAAACGACTTAAACGACATTTATTAAATACTGAATAACTTCCGTATCGCCTCCAGTAACAACATCACAGCCTCATCATGCAGTTTTTCGGCAGCGATCATAAGCGGGGTTTTCCCAATGGCTCCACCCTCTTCTTCAACCCGGCAGGCAGAGTACAGCACTTCTCGCGCTTCTCTACGTTTTCCATCGGTCAGGAGCGTATCCACCGCGCCCAACAACAGCTTTATTACCTCAATATTTCCCAGGCTGGCTGCAATATACAACGGTGTTGCTCCCTCTGGCCGGGCTCTCTTGAGTACCGCTGTAATGGCAGAACACCTTATCGCTCCCTCTGGTAATGCTTGCAACGCCCGCATGAACTGCTCCACGCTTTTATTATGCCCGCCTGCTACCGCACTCAGGAGTGGGATGGCCTGAGTCAGCTGATTGACAATTTCCCCGTAGCCGGAATCCATAGCTACTTTCAGTGGCGATCTATTGCGTGTATCGACTGCGCCTACCAGTGCTCCGAAGACAGCAACTTGTTCTGCTTCCGGGAAGCTTGCTAACTTATTCAGGATTTGCTCAACAACTTTGCTCTGGCCAGAGCCAGCAGCCACATGAAGCGCTGTTCCCCCGTCGTTGCCGGAGAGAGTCATTGCCGTGGTGACGGCCTGACACCGTTTAGATTCAGGCCAGGTCGCCAGAATTTTCACTATCCGGTCGACAATATCGGTTTGCCCGTTCCGGGCAGCACTCAGGATGGGGAAAGCCTGCAGAAGTTCCGCCACCTGTTCTTGCCCCTGGTTGGCCACATAACTATATGAAAACCCGGTTTCCCCCGCCGCACAGAGGCAGTCCATAAGCTGGAGGATGGCATGATTCCTTGATGCGTCTCCGGGTGCTTCCGGGCACCTTTTCAGGGCCGCCAGTAACTCAACTACCAGGGTGTCGTATCGTTCCAGATCGGCCACATCTAGCGTTAACAGTACGTCTTCTCTGGCATGATAAAGCACTGCCATAACAGCAGTCAGCCTCGCTGATTCTGACACTGTATTCAGGCGCAAAAGGGTATCGTTGAAAAGCTCAACAGCAGTGTGTGCATCTCTTATTTCCCCCTCTGAGTAGACCGCACCTGACGAGGCTCTGATCAACAGGCTTGTAATCCCGGAATGCCCCCCGGAGCGAGCTTGCACGACAGGTGTTTTCCTAAACAGATCAGCGGCGTTTACCAGGGCAGCGATGGTATCTGGCGTTTGTGTTTTTGTCAGGGCAGCCAGCAACCGGGTGACAATCTTATCGTGACCAAAAGCAGCAGCCATATAAAGCGGTGTTCTGCCGAATCGGTCTGCCGCACCCAGTACCGCCCTGATAGAACCGGGCTTTTTCTCCTCCGGTAGACCATTCAGGGCATCCAGAAACTGGTCTACTACTTTTATGTGTCCGAATTGTGCAGCCCAAAACAACTGAGTTCTACCGTCCGGGTCGGCCATATTCAGAACCAGCAGGATAACCTCAGATTTGTCGGGTTCCTCCAGTATACTCAGGTTGGCTAATATCTCCGCCAGAACATTGGTTTGTCCGCCCTGAGCAGCGGCCAGAAGCGTGGTTTTCATTGCCTTGCTAGCAATCAACAGTTTTAAGCACTCCACATGGCCGTTACGGGCAGCCGCGTACAGTGCGGTGAAGCCATCCACTGGAGCGAGATTTAGATCCGCCCCAGCAACGATCAGGGCTTGCAGACAGTCGATGAGCCCTTGATCGGCAGCGGTGTGCAGCGGGGTCCAACCATTGCTGGTAGCGGCATTAAGATCCGCCCCGGCATCGATCAGGACTTGCAGGCAGTCGATGAGCCCTTCCTGGGCAGCCATGTACAGCGGGGTGCAGCCATTCTTAGTAGCGGCATTGAGATCCGCCCCGGCATCGATCAGGGCTTGCAGGCAGTCGATGTGCCCTTCCCGGGCAGCTGCGATGTACAGCGGGGTGAAGCCATATCTAGTAGCGGCATTGAGATCCGCCCCTGCAGCGATCAGGGCTTGCAGGCAGTCGATGTGCCTATTCTGGGCAGCGATGTAAAGCGGTGTGTCGCCATTCTTATTAGCAGCATTGAGATCCGCCCCGGCAGCGATCAGGGCTTGCAGGCAGTCGATGTGCCCTTTATAGGCAGCGACATACAGCGGGTATACCCAATTCTTGCCTGACAAACCGGATGCCGCTACCCGATAAGCTAACGCCGGGTCTCCCGCCAGCAACTCCTGTAACCAGGCAATCCGGTTGTAGCGACAGGCGGCCAGTATCGGTGGTTCATTCAGAGGGTTTGACCGGTCTGGATGAATGCTGGTGTCAGAGACAGGCAGTGCTGCCACCGTAGCCCTTTGTACATTTCTTGTTAAGATCGATTGACCAGCAACCGGGTCCATCCCCTCAATGGACCCGCTTATAACAGGGGGGGTTACTGGCCTTACAGGGCTTCCGTCGTCAGTTGAAACGGTAAAGCCTGCACCGGCCAACCCGGTTTGATGGGCAGTGTAGGGTGGTATATTCATGGGTTGCACGGCAGGCCAGAGTGAAATCAGTTGCAGCTATAGTTAAACGGAGTCGAAGTGCAGTGCTCCTGTCCTGCGACTTCGCTCAGGATCAACGGGCTGTATCGGTAGTAAAACTTTCCTGCACTGCTTGCACTGTCAGTTAGTAGCAACTGCATCGCCTTATCCTGCCGATTCAGGATTGCGTACAACCCGATCGTTTTGCCACCTGCTCCTGCTCCTGCTCTTGCTTCAGCCTTTGGTTCAGAACGTTGATCCGCGTGCGCATCTGGTCAATATTATCATTAAGCGATAGACGTTCATTTTCCAAAGCGGGTAGGCCAGAGAGTTTTTCAAACCTCAGTACTTTTGCTGTTTCTAATGATTTTTCATAAAATTTTCTGAGATCTTTCAATTTATCTATGCGCAGTTCCCCGGGGTGGGCTGATTGGGAACATTTCAGAACCTGTTCCTCCAGATCTTTAGATTGACGACCGTATTCTTTCCAGTAATCATTACACTCTTTTTTAACAAGCTCTATCCTCTGATTAACCTCACTGTTGGTCGCAGTGGTTTGTTGACTGTCACTGATATTACCCTTGTAGGGTTGCAGCTTTTCCTTCAGTTCATTGAATTGGGAACGAAGCCCTGCCCGAACCGTGTCATAATGACTACCGCTCAATGCTTTAAGCTCTATTCTTGCCTGCTCAAACAGCGCGTCCACTTCTGCTACCTCGTCTTGTCCCGGGTGACCGGAAAAAAAGTCCATGGTGGTGCGCGCTTTATCGAAGAGTTCTTTAACTTTTTTCTGAACAATCTCGCCTTTCTGTTCTGCTATTTTCTGCAGCCTGAGGCCCATATTCCGGTGTCTACCCAATAATTCCTGACGTTGCGCCCTGTCACGTATTGTTTCGCACCGGGCTACTGCCTCATCAAGATACCCCTTGGCTTGTTCTGCACGTTGTTCATTAAAGCCGTACGGGTCGCTTTCTGACGTGGTAATCAACGCTTCAGCAGCATCCAGGTTTTCGATAATGTCGCTTACAGGGCCAAAGTTTGACAACATTGCTTTTGATATTGCTGCCTGCCCGTCTGCTCCCTGACTAACCAGATTCAACGCTGCCAGCCTGCCCTTCAGGTCTTTGAACAATCCACCCTCTTGCTCCTCCATGGACAATCGGCTCATTAACACTTTGAGATCGTGTAATTGATCGTCAGCTTGCATCAGCACATCTTCATTCAGGGCTGCACCCTTCTCATTATTAAGCTCCTGGGTTTTTATTAACTGCTCGATATTATTAATCTTCTGTCGCTTAACTGCTTGTTTGCTGGTATTGAATAAATCCCTGAGCTGACTCTCTTGCTCTAGCAATTCAGTCCGTTGTAATCCCGCAGGCTGACTATCAATCAAGGTACTTATCTGGCTTAACCTGTCTTCTATATGGTTAAAAAAATCCATAATCTGGTCAGTATCGGGCAGCGCTTTGTGCTTACTGTATTTGAAATCATTAAGGTCGGTGGTCAACGCTTCAATATCATTGAGAATACCGAAATACGTTTTCATATCGCCCAGCTGGCGACTGAATGATTCCAGACGCTCCACCAGCTGCAGACGCTGTTCCTCACCGGCAAGCGCCAATTCACCGACGGACCGGGATAGCCTGGCAATGTCCCGCTCAATCGACTGTATATCCCTGCTGCTCCCTATATCAGCATCTTCCAGCTGATCCAGACGACGGTGAAAATCCTTAACCTGAAGCTCCTCAAATTGCTTGCCGACCTCGCTGAATTTTCCGGAATAATGTTTACGCCCCAACGGTTCCAGACTGGCCAGTTCTGCTTTGATCCACTGCATCTGATTTCGACACTCTGTTACCTGATCATCCGCCCAGGGTTCCCCCTGCAAACGGTCAATTTGAGCACCCAGATACGCCAGCTTTGTGCCGGTCTCAAGGGATAAGGCATCATAGGAGGGCGGCGGTGCCAGCGGTGGTGCTGCCGGATCGGGTTGACCGGCAGGAGACCCACTGAATGCCGGCAAGACACCGTCTTCTGCCACGATTTTGCCAGCACCATTACTGACACCCTCGCCAACACCTTCATGGGATGCCCCCCCGGTAACCGGCTCGCCGGCAATATGGCCGTTGACTTCATCAAGCAACTGCTGCATCCCCTCCGCGATAGAGCTTTCTGATTTTTTCATCAGCGCGCAAAAACTGTGCCCCAGGGGCCGATCCGCAATACCACTGTTTGCTTCAGTCTGGAGCCTGAGGATCAGGCCCGTCACAATCCTGACCTTTTGTTCCTGGCTGCGTCCCTGGGTACCATCCAACGGTAGCCCGAAGGTACCAAAATCTTTTTTCAGGTTACTCAAATTGAAGGATTTCTTACCCTGCTGGTGTTCTGCCCTTCGGCACATACGCTCGGCGATATTCTCAACTGCCTCACGCTCCTTGCCCCGCAGGAAAGTGTCGATTGCGCTTAAACTGATCGTCCAGCGATCATACTTGACCGGGGCTGCACTGGCACTGTCACCCTCTCCATGAAATTGCAGTGGGGACACAGTGGCGCTCGGGGCAGGCATTGATGGCATATGCATAGCCGGTTTCTCCTGGGCTTTAAGGTTCAATATCAGGGTTCAGAGTGCTGCCACAGGATAGAGTTCCAACATTGAATTAGACGATTTAATTATTGCCAGAGAATTTTAATAGCTTCCTTTAAAAGGCAATTGTCATATAATGACAAATAACTTCCGTATCGCCTCCAGTAGCAACTTCACAGCCTGATCATGCCGGTTGCTGGCAGCGATTCTGAGCGGTGATATCTCCATTATGGCCCCACCCTCTTGTTCAACCCTGCAGGCAGAGTACAGCACTGCCCTGACTTCCTGGCGCTTGCCATCAGCCAGCAGGGTAGACACAGCGCCCAACAACAGCTCGATCATCTCGATATTTCCCTGACTGGCTGCAATATACAACGGTGTTGCTCCGTCTGCCCGGGTTGCCTTTATTGCCGCCATGATGGCAGAACACCTTGCTGCCCCCGGTAACGCTGCCAACGCTTGCATGAACTGCTCCACACTTTTGTTATGCCTGCCAAGGACTGCACTCAGGAGCGGGAAAGCCTGAATCAACTGATCAACGATTATCTCGTAGCCGTTATCGACAGCTGCAAACAGCGGTGATCTATTGTGTGTGTCGAGCACGCCTGCCATTGCTTCAAAGACAGCTATTTGTTCTGCTTCCGGGAAGTCATCCAAAGTAATCAGGAATTGCATTACCACTTCTTCGTGCCCTTCGAAAGCAGCCCAATAAAGGGCAGTGTTTCCATTTCGGTCGGTGGCACTTACCACAGAGGTGAAGGTTTTCAGTCTTTCTGTTGCTGGCAGTCTGCCCACAGCATTCAGCAATTGCGCCACAACCTGGTAATGCCCGCGGCAAGCAGCCCAATGCAGCGGTGTTACTCCATGCACGTTCACGGCATGCATCACCTTCCGGATGGGATTAGTGCTTTCATGTTCCGACATTCGGTTCATGTTTTTCCGCCAATGTGGCACTACCTCCCATTGATCTCTCTGGCCAACCATGAGGAGCCCTGTTCCCCAGTCTTTTTCGGAGACCCTCATCACCGTCATGACTGCCAGGCAACGTTGAGATTCAGGCCAGGTCTCCAAAATACTCAAAATCCGGGCGACAATGGCCGTTTGTCCGTTCCGTGCAGCACTCAGGATAGGGAAAGCCTTCAGAAGTACCGTTACCTGCTCTTGCCCTTCGCTGGCCACATAGGTATAGGAAAGTCCGGCTTCACCGTCCTCACAGAGGCAATCCATGACCTGGAGTATTGCATCATTCCTTGAAACGTCTTCTGGTACTTCTGGCAACTTTATCAGAGCCGCCAGTATGTCAGCCACCAGCGGGTGGTGACTTTCCAGAGTATTCACATCCAGATCCAATAGCACGTCTTCTCTGGCATGATCAAGCACGGCCATGACCGTATTCAGTTTCGTCTCTTTCGGCAATGTTTTCAGGCGTAATAGGGAATCGTTGAAAAGCACGACGACAGTGTGTGCATCGCTTGTTGTTCCCCCTGTGCAGACTGCATTCGGGAAGGCTCTGGCCAGCTGGTTTTCGATCTGGAAATGCCCGAAAGAACGAGCTTGCGAAACAGGTGTTTTACCAAACAGGTCGGCTGCGTTTATCAGGGCCGCGATGGCCCATGGCTTTTCTGTTTTTGCCAGTCTATGCAAAGCAACCAGCAACTGGCTAACAATATTAGCCCGGCCAAAAGCAGCAGCCATATACAACGGTGTTCTACCCAATCTGTCTGCAGCACTCAGCATTGCCATGGTAGCTCTGTTTTTTTTCTCATCCGGCAGGCCTTTCAAGGCAATCAGAAACAAGGCGACTACTTTTTCGTGCCCGAATTGTACAGCTTGGCACAGCAGAGTTTTACCGTTCTGGTCAGCCACATTCATTACCTGCATGATGGCTTCAGATTTTGCCGGTTCCTTCTGTGTTTTCAGTGTGTCCAGTATCTCCTCCAGAACCCTGGTTTGCCCCTCCCGGACCGCGTTCAGAAGTACCATATTCACTCCCTTGCTATAAAGCAGCAGCTTCAGGCAATCCTTCTGCCTGTTTCTGGCTGCATAGCGTAGGGACGTCCAGCCATGGTAATCTTTCTCGTTGACCAGTATGCCGGGAACCGTCAGTAACGCCTTGACGCACTCCAGATGACCGAAAAGGACAGCCAACATAAGGGACGTACGCCCCTTATTGTTCTTTTCATTGACCAGAATACCGGGCACACGCAGTAACGCCTTGACGCACCCGACGTGACCGTAACGGGCAGCAAGGAGCAGAGGTGTCCAGCCATCGTTATTCTTTTTATTGGGCAGAATGTTATTGGCCAGAATGTTATTACCCAGAATGCCCGGGGTGGCCAGTAACAACCTTTCCAGGCACTCAATGTTGCCCTCTTTTGCGGCCCGGTGCAGGGAAATCTCCCCGTCTTTCTGCAGAGAATCCCGCTGCCCACACTCAACGTTATGATGGTGGGTGGACATCAGTTTGGCATTATTATCCGGGGGGCAAACAGAACTTTCGCTACTGCCCTGTGGCGATAATTCCCGGCCGAAAGTTTCTGCCACCTCAGCCCTTTGTACATTTCTTGTTAAGATCGATTGGTCAGCACCTGAGTCCATCCTCTCAACGGACCCGCTGATGACAGAGGTGATTATTGATCTTGCAGGGCTCTCGTCGTCAGATGAAACGGTATAGCTTGCACCAGACAACCCGGCCTGATGAACAGTGTAAGGTGATGTATTCATGGGTAGCAAGACACACCACAGCGAATTTAGTTCCGGCCATTACCATTGGATTTTCGATTTATGGCCAACACATGACCACTGTCCAACAATGAAAGAACCTGAAAAAACCAGTGACATCGGCAGATAAAAGCCAAGACAGGACTATTACAAATATATTTTATGATGTTATATTGTAAATTACCTTTTCTGAAAGCCTGTGGTTCAGTTCCATTTATTGAGATGAATTTCAGCACAGATAAAGGGAATAAAGTGGCAAGGACGACACTTTTTATGAATAGCCATAAAAAAATGCCAAAAAATAAAACAACAAGGGTTGCAGTTTCCCAGCAGTTCCTTCAATGTAATAGTTGTAGGATTTAAGCTGTATGGAAGCGACCAAGAAGGAAATGGAAGCTATGCTGGTAGGTACAGTCAAGTGGTTTAATAACCCTAAAGGGTATGGATTTATCCAGGCTCAAGAAGCAACAGAGAATCAGGATGTTCTCATTCATTACTCTGTTATTGAGATGGACGGCTTTAAAACCCTGAAAGCAGGCCAGGTTGTCAGCTTTGAGATCGGTCACGGCCCTAAAGGTCTGATCGCCACTAAAGTCGTTCCGGATAACGGCAATGCCACTACCAACGAAAGTACTCAGAGTGCAACTCAGGAAGAGTCATTCCCGGTTTAAACTGGATATGAACTGCCCGAATGCTCTTTTGAATGAAAGACAGTAGCGTGTTATTCTCCGCAATACTTTCGTTGTGGAGAAACCCCAATTATGTCAAAAGACTGTTTGTTGCTATTATTTCCAGTCACCCTTTTATAAAAAGAATCCTTGACTGATTAGCTGGTGAACAGGTCTGCTTTTTTCAGTTTATGCTGGTTAATAAAAAGCCATAAGTGCATTTCCTGATTCGCCTATGAATAGTCATACAGATTTTCGCTATCTTTATTGTGTTTTCGTGGAGATGATCTTATTGACCCTTTTGAAAGATCCATGTTTTCATCAACCATTGACTGATAAATCCAAGACAAGGTAGTACAGTGCTGATGGACAGTTCCCCCTTCCTTCTTTCCAGCTCCCTGATGATTGTTGCAGTGATTGCCTGGTATCTATGGCTTACTTTCAGCCCTTTCAAAGCCAAAACCAACGCCCTTCTTTTCGAGCAGGATAAACGTGCTTTTTTTGGCCAGCTGGATATTGCTGTTCGCAGTCACTTGATGGTTTTGCCTTCTTTGCCCGTTGGCGACGTTCTTGAATCTGATAAGTTCGGACGCACCGCAAGGGAACTTGATATCAAAAGAAACCACCGGTTTGATTTTGTGCTCTATCATCGCAAAAAGATGGAAGTCTGTTGTGTGATCAACCTCATTCCCTACAATGCAAAGTCCAACTCAAAAAAATTCAAGCTACTTCGTCAGCTCTGTGAAGCGGCAGAACTGCCACTGCTCGAATATGACATGAAGCCCTGGCGGGATGTTACCGAATTGAGACGCACCGTTCTTGCCAGCTGTGGATTTGAAGAGGAAGGCACTCCGGATTACGAACTGCCGCCCCCAAGAGAAGTGATTGCCGAAGTCGAGACCATGATTGATCCTCAATGCCCAAAATGTCATAGCTCCATGAAACTGCGTACGCTTAAAAAAGGCCCTCAGGCCGGGCTGGGCTGCTGGGTTTGCAGTACCTACCCCAGCTGCAAGGGGGCCAGAATGGTTCACTCCTGATGAGCAGCACTGGCTACGTCAGTTCGACGAAGCCAGAACCGTTCAGAGCGATCAGGCAGACTTAAGAATCAGGGTGGCCAGAGGCGGCAATGTCAGAGTTAGACTGTAGGGCAAATGATGCATCGGGCTTTCTTCTGCTTCAAGCCGCTCTCCTGGCGAAACACCACTTCCTCCAAAGCGCACATCATCGGTGTTCAACACCTCAGAATATCGACCTGCCCCAGGAACACCGATGCGATAATGCTCGCGCACGACCGGTGTCAGATTACAAATAATCTGCACTGAGTTCCCTTCATTATCATAACGACGAAGGCTCTTTTCGAATTCCGAACTGCTGAACTATCCTTGGTGGATATAATTAGCCATCGCCAGCATTGACCATGAATATAGGCCGAATCTCAGATCTCATCAGTAATGACACCTGCTTTGAGATGATCCGTGAGAACCGCTGGCCAGATGGCACTGTTCTCTGTCCGCACTGTGATTCTGAGAATGTCAAAAAGAATGGACACGACAATGTGCAGGTAGAGTGCCAGCACTATTACTGTAAGTCCTGTAAGCGCTACTTCGATGACCTGACAAATACGGTTTTCGCAGGACACCACCGACCACTCAAAGTCTGGATTGCCTGTCTCTATTTAATGGGGCTGAACGTCTCCAACAGCCAGATAGCTCAGGAACTTGATCTGTGTGTCAGTGATGCACACCATATGACCACAGTCTTACGAAATGGTGTTGTTGACCGAAAGCCTGAAGTGATTCTTGATGGCGAAGTTGAATTCGACGAGGTCTACATTGTAGCTGGTCACAAGGGACACCCTGAAGCATTAAAAAAATCTGGATCGTCCACCGAGAAAAAGAAGGCTTAAAGGCGCTCCGGGCCGTGGGACTCTTGAAAAAGACAAACCGCCGGTATTGGGAATGATTCAAAGGGGAGGTCAGGTCATTATCAACATGCTGTCGAACGTTAAGAAGGCGACAATCGAACCATTTATCAAGAAACACGTAGCCCCACAGAGCCAGATTTATACCGATGAATACAACATCTATGATGACCTTGAAAGCTGGGGCTTCAGACATAAAACGGTCTGTCACGGCAAAGGTGAGTATGCTCGTGATGATGACAAAGACGGTATTTACGAGGTGCATGTTAATACTATGGAGGGGTTTTGGTCACTTCTACGCTCGTGGCTAAGGCCTCACAGGGGAATATCCCAAGAGGCTTTACCCCTTTACCTTGGCTTTTTTGAGTTTTTGCATAATATTGGCCGAAGAGGCAAAAGTCTTCTTCAGCCCTTAGTCAACTTGCTGGTTACATAGCAGTCTGGAATTGGAAAAGAGCCACGACGAAATACCAGAACACTCTGACTGCTGTCATCTCCACTTGTCCAGGCAAAGCCATCCGCTTGAAGATCCCGTTCATACATCGCGGGCTCTGAACCATGAAGCTGATTAAGGGTTTTAACCAGCTTCTGAATACCCACATTAAACCCCTCCGGACTCTCCAACAGATGCCAATCCAGAGCAGCATTCTGATTCCACTCATTATGGGTACCCAGCTCAGCTCCCATAAACAGCAGCTTTTTACCGGGGTGAGCATACATAAACGCCAGATAAGCCCGCAAGTTGGCAAAACGCTGCCAATCATCACCCGGCATACGGGTCAAAATGGTGCCCTTACCATGAACCACTTCATCATGGGACAGGGGGAGAACAAAATGCTCACTCCAGGCATAGACCGTACTGAACGTCATCTGTCCATGGTGGTGCTGGCGGTAGACAGGATCGAGCTTCATATACTCAAGGGTGTCATTCATCCACCCCATGTTCCATTTGAAATCGAAACCGAGGCCACCCTCTGAAACCGCTTTGGAAACACCAGGCCAGCTGGTTGATTCCTCCGCAATGGTCATCACATCCGGGAACGCAGCATGTACCTTTTCATTGAACTTTTTCAGGAAAGCCACCGCTTCCAGATTCTCATTACCACCGTGAATATTGGCTTCCCACTCACCGTGATTTCGTGAGTAATCGAGATACAGCATGGAGGCTACTGCATCTACCCGGAGCCCATCAATATGGAACTCATCCAGCCAGTAAAGTGCATTACTGATCAGAAAATCCTGAACCCAGGGCTTACCAAAATCATAAATGCAGGTTTGCCAGTCAGGGTGCCAACCCCGACGAGGGTCTGGATGTTCATAAAGTGATGAACCATCAAACCCGGCAAGCCCATGCTCATCGTTGGGGAAGTGCGCAGGCACCCAATCCAGAATGACGCCAATACCCTGCTGGTGACACCGATCCACAAAATAGCGAAAATCATCTGGCGAACCATAACGGCTGCTGGGCGCATAAAGACCAACGGGCTGATAACCCCAGGATTCAAACAACGGATGCTCTGACACCGGCAGCAACTCAATATGAGTAAAGCCCAGGTCAGTAACATAAGGGATCAACGTATCGGCCAGCTCACGGAAATTCAGGAAGTCGTTATTCTCTTTCCTTTTCCATGAGCCCGCATGCACCTCGTAGATAGAGAATGGCCGTTCCTTGTCGTCTTTCTCCTTTCTTCGGCTCATCCATACCCGGTCATTCCAGGAATAGTTTTCGCTACCCTGCACCACTGAAGCCAGACCCGGCCACTGCTCGATATGTCGGGCAAACGGATCAGTTTTCAGTGGCAACCGATTGCCATGGTAATCACGGATAGCGTATTTATACTGATCACCAGGCTGAACGCCGGGCACAAACAACCGCCAGATACCATCATCAGCACTGGCCATTGGATGGAGCCGGTCATCCCAACCATTAAAACTTCCCACGATAGCCACAGACCGGGCATAGGGTGCATAGACCTTGAACAGCACACCCTGTATGTTCAGTCTGCTATTGACCTTATGGTCAATCACCCGGGCTCCCAGGTGTCGATAAAGACTTTCAGGCTCAATATCTGACTGGGAGAGAATATAAGTCCCAAAAGAGTAAGGGTCATAAATCACAAAACGGTG
This sequence comes from Endozoicomonas sp. SCSIO W0465, assembly GCF_023716865.1. Taxonomy (NCBI): domain Bacteria; kingdom Pseudomonadati; phylum Pseudomonadota; class Gammaproteobacteria; order Oceanospirillales; family Endozoicomonadaceae; genus Endozoicomonas; species Endozoicomonas sp. SCSIO W0465. The sequence goes on along the minus strand of NZ_CP092417.1, from coordinate 2,369,306 downwards.
GCCATTGGCCCAATGGATCGCCAATTGGTAAAGAAACGTTTTTTTTCTTCTCGGCAGATGCAGCTCAAACACACCTGCTCCATTACGATTCATCTCGCCCAGTAACTTGCCGGTACGGTGATCAAAAACCTCAACCCTCGTTGCATCGGGGCGCCAGGCACGAATGATCAGGCCTTTTCCTTCGGGATGAGGGTGTAACCCCAGCTCATCAAAAGGGGTCGCACACTGACTGTTGGCCAGATCCGATACCACCGGCGTTATGATGCTTGTCGGGATCGAAGATGTTGGGGAAACTGCGATATTCATAGCGCGGTCCGGTAAACCTCAAGGTAATCCAGAGCTGACTGCTCCCAGGTAAAAGACTCCGACATGGCATTATCCATCAACCGAGTCATTAACGGCCCATCCTGATAAACAGCAAGGGTCTGATTGAGACACTGCAACAGCGCCTCACTGTCTGCCGGACCAAACATAAATCCGGTTGCGTCCTCTACCTCTGACTCATGGCCTTTGACTGAGTCCACCAGCCCGCCAACAGCCCGTACAATGGGCAGAGTACCGTACTTCATACTGTACATCTGGTTGAGGCCACAGGGTTCAAACAGAGAAGGCATCAGGAAGAAATCAGAACCTGCTTCAATCAGGTGTGCCAGCCCGTTGTCATAAGCCGCAACAAAACGGCATTTGTCGGGGAAAGCACCGGCCAACCGGCTCAGTTCAGCAGCGGTAGCCCGGTCACCGGATCCCTGGAGAACGACCTGAACATCATCCTGTAAAAACTGCCACAGGGCTGGTATCAGATAGGCAAAACCTTTCTGCTCGGCAAGGCGGCTAACCAGACCGTACAAAGGTTTATCGGTGATCACCGGCAACTGCAACCGTTCCTGTAAAGCCTGCTTACAAACCTGCTTGCCAGAAAGGTCCTGCCGGGAATAATTGGCGGGCAGCAACGTGTCCGTTTCAGGATTCCACTCCTGATAATCACAGCCGTTAAGAATACCGGAAAAATCCTGCTTTCTTCGCCGGATGATCCGGGCCAGACCATGGGATCCAGGATCTGTCTGCAGCTCTTCAGCATACCTTGGACTCACCGTAGTGATTTTATCCGCAAAGGCAATACCACCCTTGAGCAGATTAATATGTCCATGATCTTCAAAAAAATCCGGGGTATACCAGTGGCGGTCGATACCCAGGACGCTCAGCAAGGCTGCGTCAGTATGCTGTTGATAGGCACCATTATGAATGGTCAGGACTGTCCGGGTGCCGGCAAAGAAAGCATGTCCGGACTTATGGGTTTTCAGGTAGTAAGGCAAAAGTGCCGACTGCCAGTCATGGCCATGAATAATATCCGGCCGGAAGTTCAATATCTGGCAGGCCTCAAGCGCCGCCTTGCAAAAGAAAGCAAAACGCTCAGTATTATCACCAAAACCTTCACCCTCATGGGTGTAAAGACCACTGCGATCAAAGTAATGGTTATGCTCTATCAGGTAAACAGGCACACCATCAAACGCCCCCTGTCTTATGGCAAAACCCATTTTGCCCTGTGAACCGGGATAAACCTCACCAACGCCAACAACCTCCGTTGTTAACGCTTCCAGCGCCTGACGATAGGCAGGCATAATCACCCGGACATCATTTCCGAGCTTGCGCATCCAGGGCCCGAGAGCGCCGGCTACATCCGCCAGGCCTCCGGTTTTGACAATACCTGCCAGCTCTGAAACCGCAAAAAGGATTTTCAAATCAGAACCCAACTTTCGCTCCTCTGGGAATAACCACCAGCCCGGAATCGGTTACCTTGAAGCGTTTCATATCCTCTTCCCGATCAACACCGATGCGGGTCCCCGGTGCAATTTCTACACGCTTGTCAACAATCACCCGGTTCAATACGACGCCTTCACCAATGGTGACATTGGGCAGAATAACCGATTCGGTAATGCGGGTATTGTCTCCGATTTTGACGTTGTAACCTACCACACTGCGATCCATGTCGATGTCATGGAATACGCAACCCACACCCACCATGGAGTTGTTGATCAGGCCTTCACGCTCATTACGGTTAAAAGCGATCAGAGCCGGTGGATAGGGTGGAATATAAGTACGGATTGGCCAGTCCTGGTTATGCAGGTCGATCGGCGGCTCACCGGTCAACAGATCCATATTCGCTTCCCAGAATGAATCAAGAGTACCCACATCTCGCCAGTAGCCATTGTTTTTACCCCCGGGAACGGCATTTCTGGAAAAGTCATAGACCATAACCCTGGCCCGGGGATAGAGGGATGGAATGATGTTTTTACCAAAGTCGTGGTTTGACTCTTCATTGGCATGATCATCCAGCAGCTCTTTCACCAGGCAGTCCTTAGTGAACACATAGTTACCCATTGAGGCCAGGACAAAGTCCGGGTTTCCGGGAATGGTCTTAACGTCATCCTTAGGCTTTTCGGCAAAGCCGATCATACGACCATCTTCGTCAACCTCAATAATACCGAAGTGATGAGCCTGATCAACCGGTACAGGAATCGCAGCAACGGTCAGGTCGGCACTGTGCTGCTCGTGATACTGAACCATATCCCGCACATCCATGGTGTAGATATGATCACCACCAAAGACACAAACCAGGTCAGGGTTGTGCGACTCAATGTGATTGAGGTTTTGATACACCGCATCCGCTGTGCCCTGGTACCAGTCACTGCCGGTATTCATCTGGGCTGGCAGCGTATCAATAAACTTGTCCGCCAGACCGGCAATACGCCAGCAACGTTGCAGGTGCTTGCTCAGTGAGTGCGACTTGAACTGAGTAATCAGGTAAATCTTGTGAAGATCGGAATTCACAAAATTACTCAGAACAAAGTCGATGATTCGATATTGTCCGCCAAAAGGAACCGCAGGCTTTGCTCTCATACCCGTAAGTGGAGCAAGCCTGGACCCCCTTCTCCCCCGGCCAGAATCATGGAAAGGACTGATGCCATGGTCGATTTTCCTGTTATCTGCATTATGATTTGAAAGTATTAAGGTCAATCCCTGACCCACTCCGGGCTATTGCATAAAGCCCCCCCCCGGAAGAATCCCCCACTTGCCTGAAAGCCCGCCTCACCTATCGCCGGCCTCAGGCAAAGTATTTCGATGTCTGGTTCAACTCACATCAAACACCATTTGCCTTAAAGACGTCGGCGACCATCTCCTGAGCTTCATTCTGCAGATGGGAAAGGTGATCTTTCCCTTCAAAGCTTTCGGCATAAATCTTATAAACGGCTTCGGTTCCGGAGGGCCTGGCTGCAAACCATCCCCGCTCGGTAACCACTTTCAAACCACCAATCGCTGCGCCATTGCCCGGCGCATGGGTCAACCGGGCGATGATTGGATCACCCGCCAGTTTTTCCGCTTTGACCTGCTCCGGACTCAATGCCGCAAGCACTTTTTTCTGGGCATCATTGGCGACGGCATCCAGCCGCTGATAGACCGGAGCACCGTATTGTCGGGTCAGCTCCTGATAGTGCTCGCCGGGATCACGCCCGGTAACGGCGGTAATTTCTGCTGCCAGCAGCGCCATGATGAAACCATCTTTATCGGTACACCAGGTATGACCATTCCGGCGCAGGAAACAGGCTCCGGCACTCTCCTCTCCGGCAAATGCCATAGTGCCTTCTGAGAGGCCATCAACAAACCACTTAAAGCCAACAGGTACCTCCGTCACTGTACGCCCCAGACCATTGGCAACACGATCGATCATGGCACTGGAGACCAGAGTCTTCCCGATAGTCGCGTCTGGTGACCACTGAGGACGGTGGGTGTAGAGATACCGGATGGCAACGGCCAAGTAATGGTTGGGATTCAACAGCCCATGACCACGGGTCACAATGCCATGGCGATCAAAGTCCGGATCATTCCCGAAAGCAATATCAAAATCATCTTTGAGATTGATCAGCCCCGCCATGGCCGAAGCAGATGAACAATCCATACGGATACGGCCATCCTTATCAAGATGCATAAAGGAAAAGGTCGGATCAATATTCTGACTGACCAGCGTCAGATCAAGGCCATAGCGCTCAGCAATAGGCGCCCAATATTGCAACCCTGAACCACCCAGAGGATCCACACCGATGCTCAGTTTACCGCTGGCAATGGCGTCCATATCCAGAACGTTTTCCAGGTCATTCACATACGGGGTAACAAAATCATACTGGTGAACCTTGCCAGACCTGAGCGCCTGTGCAAAAGTGATTCTGTTAACGCCAGAAAGGTTTTCAGCGATCAGCTCATTGGCTCGCTTTTCCACCCAGCCGGTTATATCACTGCCTGCCGGACCACCATGAGGCGGGTTATATTTAAATCCCCCATCTTCCGGAGGGTTGTGGGAAGGTGTGATGACCACCCCATCGGCCAGTTTAGCGCCATTAGCTGGTAAAGAACGACTACGGTTATAGGCAACAATGGCATGAGAAATCACAGGTGTTGGTGTGTAACCACGCTCCCGATCAATCATGACGTCCAGATCATTCGCAGCAAACACTTCCACTGCGCTGATTAACGCGGGTTCAGAAAGCGCATGGGTGTCCATACCAACAAAAACCGGACCTCCTATGCCCTGAGCACGGCGATATTCACAAATTGCCTGACTGACCGCCAGAATATGGGCTTCATTAAACGAACCATTAGAAGAGGTTCCACGATGACCCGAAGTACCAAAAGCGACACGCTGACTGTTTTCTGCCTGATCGGGCTGTATCGTGTAATAGTCACTGACCAGCCGGGGAATATTAACCAGAAGATCATCGGTTGCGGGTTGGCCTGCGCGCGGATGCATGGCGGTTCCTCAATAATAAAATGGCAGAACAGAGAAAACCGTCCACCAATACAAAAAAGTAGGGAATAAGTATGTAAGTATGTGATTATGCTCACAATACCGACTATTCTATATGAATGCATTGCCGTATATTACGGATTTACTACAACCTCATTATGATGAGATAATAAAAAGTTATTTATAATAATTCTTTCACCATCACAACACTGTGCCCTGGTACTTCATACCACCCCTGATGCAAAATCACCGTCTCCCGGAAAGCCTCTTTATTATCCAGGTTTGTGGATAACACTCTTTGCCACCGAACGTTATGGCCAGTCTCCGGTAAGTTAAAGCGCCGGGTATCCGCCTCATTATTAATCAACAGCACCAGACTGGGCTGACTTTCCACAGGACAGCGATATCGCATCACCAGTGCATGACCACGCTCGTCTGGCAGCATGGCTGCAGTCAGAGGCATACCCTGAGCATTGAACCAGTCGAGTACGGGGCTGTGCCACGACTGGTCATCTGCCCGATAACGGACTCCCAGCAATGGCTCTGACTTTCGTAAATGAATAAGCATTGAAGAGAACTGCTGTAGCTCAGCGCCATCAGGATTCTCATCACTATTATTACCGTTATTATTGCCATTAAGGGCCGCCAACCACGACCAGTCAACCCAGCCAATCGGGTTATCCTGACAGTAAACATTATTATTGCCGAACTGACTGTTACCAAACTCATCACCCGCCATCAGCATGGGGATACTCCGGGAAAGCATCAGTGTTGTCAGCAGGTTTTTCCGTACACGTAGCCGGCGCTTTTGAATAGCGGGATCACTGGAAGCACCTTCAACACCATAATTCCAGGAGAGATTATGCTGATCACCATCCCGGTTGCTCTCACCATTAGCCAGATTGTGTCGGTGCTCAAACGACACCAGATCATGCAGAGTAAAACCATCGTGACTGCAGATATAATTGATACTGCCAGCAGGTCTATCATAACCAAAAAGATCACTGGAGCCCGTTAGACGCCAGGCAATATCAACCACCTGATCCTTGTCACCACGCCAGAATGATCGGATACCGTTACGATAGCGGTCATTCCACTCATGCCAGTCCCTTGGAAAACCCTTCAGACGGTAGCCTTCAGGCCCAAGGTCCCAGGGCTCTGCAATCATTTGCCGGGTTGCAAGAATGGGGTCCTGAAATATCGCCTGAAAGAATACACTATGGGCATCGAACTTCCGATGTCGTCTGGCCAGGGTCGGGGCCAGGTCAAAACGGAAACCATCGATCTGATAGTGCTCAGCCCAATATCTAAGGCTGTCCATCACCAGTTTGATGGTTTGCGCACTGTCAAAATTCAGTGTATTTCCACAACCACTGTAGTTGGTGGTCACCAGATGACCACCATGGTGATCCAACAGGTAGTAATCTTTCTCAGCCAGCCCTCTCAGACTCAGGCTTGGCCCATCGGATCCCGCCTCACAGGTATGGTTATAAACAACATCCATCACTACCCGGATACCGGCACGGTGCAATTCACGAACCATTGTCTTCAATTCAACCACTGGATCGTTAATAGCATACGACGGTTCTGGTGCCATAAAGCAGAGCGGGTTATAGCCCCAGTAATTTTTTAACCCCAGCTTCCGTAATCTTGGCTCGCTGAGAAAACTGGTAACAGGCAAAAGCTCCAGCGTATTGATTCCCAGGTGCTTGAGATAAGCAATAACCACTGGATGACACATACCCAGATAGGTTCCTCTCAACGCTTCTGGAATATCCGGGTGCTGACGGGTAAAGCCCTTTACATGGCTCTCGTAAATAATACTCTCCTCATGGGAGAGCCCGGGCCTGGCAACAGACTGCCAGTCAAAGTGATCTGTCCTGACCACGGATTTAGGAACCAGGTGTCCATTATCCTGATCGTTAAACAACCAATGATTTCTGTCCTTACCTGAGTAGTCATAAACCGCTGGCTGCCAGTTAATGACTCCTTTAACCTCGCGGGCATAGGGGTCCATCAGCAGCTGATTAATATTAAAACGCAACCCTTCATCAGGCGCCCAGCGGCCATCGGCCCGATAGCCATAGGCCTGACCTTCCTGTAACCCTGTAGCCAATACATGCCAGATGCCCTTGTCCTGTCTCTTGATCACAAATAGCTACCTTGTTCTATCATTTCTCACTGATAAAACAGGTCATGCTTCCACTTTCTCCTAAACCATGGTCAGAACTAACTTTTGGATGTGCTGATTTGGGCGATACTCGACGTACAAAACGACTTGTCAAAGTTGCTGCCGAGCTTTCAGCTCATACCGGTAATTCTTTGTCATCTTCATGCGAAGGTTATACCGCACTGGTAACTGGAGCTTACCGGCTGATTGAGAATGAGGCCGTAAAGCCTGAAGCAATAGCTGAGGCAGGCTTTCAGGCAACTGCCAAAATAGCGAGACAGTCTCGCCTACTTCTGGCTCTCGAAGATACAACAACCCTGGGTTATAAACATGCTGTCAGATCCGAGCTTGGTGATCTTGGAGGTCCTGAAGGCTCTAAAACCAGAGGATTCCACGTCCACTCTGTCTTCTTGGTTGATGCGGATACAGAGCGAAGCATTGGGCTTATTGATCAAGAACGATGGGTTAGAGAGGACGTTCAGCGGGGGAAAAAGAACCAACGTCGTCAGCTACCTTACGAGGGAAAGGAAAGCTTTAAGTGGCAAAGAGCCTCTGAAAACACAGAACAAAGGATGGGGGGTAAAATGCCTGACATCATCAGTGTTTGCGACCGGGAGGCGGATATATACGAATATATGCACTACAAACTGGATAACCGACAGCGGTTTGTTGTAAGAGCTACACAAAACAGAATCCTGGTGGATGGCGAACTCTTATTATTTGATTCCTTAGCTCAGACTGAAGTGTTGGGGAAATATACGATAGTGGTTCCTCAAAAAGGAGGTAGAAAGAAGCGAAAGGCAACGCTGCAGGTCAAAAGAAAGAAGATGACAATACAGGCGCCGCAAAGGCCAGGCGGCAGGCCGGAACCGGTAACTATGAATATTGTGTCGGCTGAAGAGATTGGCAATGACTCCGAAGACCGTTTGCACTGGGTACTATTGACAACTGAAGATATTGAAACATTCGAAGACTGTCGCTCTATCATTCGATTTTACGAGCTCCGATGGCGAATAGAAGAGTTCCATAAGGCTTGGAAATCGGGAGCAGGAGTAGAAAGGCTTCGTCTGCAATCTCCGGATAACATTGAACGACTTGCGGTCATATTAATGTTTGTCGCTGTCAGACTAATGCAAATCCGTGAAGCATTAATGTTACCGAATGACAGGCAGCACAAAGACAGAAAGCTTTGGAGTGAAAAAACACTCGCGAATGAGGTGGTCAGTGATGATGAATGGCAGGTTCTCTGGCTAACCTATGAAAAAAAAGCGTTGCCCGATAAGCCGCCAACAGTCACTTGGCTGCTTCAAACGATTGCTCGGCTTGGTGGTTGGGGTGATTCAAAGCATACAGGGCAGCCCGGCTGGTTAGTGGTATGGGAAGGCTGGGCGAAATTGCAGGATCGGGTAAAAACCTGGCAGATAGCCCGGCAGTTCAGCGCTGGAGAGATGTGATCAAGAGTCAGGCCCTTGTCAGGGCCGTACATGGGAATACGTTGCTCCACCCCGGTGCTGTCAAACAGGCACAGCATCACGGTTGAGGCTTCCGGTGCATACACCGCAAAGTTCACGCCTGCAGCTGCAGCAGGAAGCACTGGATGCTGTTGCTGATCAAGTTGCTGATCAAGTTGCTGATCAAGAAAGTTGGCTCCCAGAGGGTGACAACTGCCCGGTCCAAATGATTCTATCGTTATTCGTGGCTGATTCATGTATCGGAGACATCAACGTATTGAGATATGCTAAATCTTAATTTGATTCAGTCGTGCAATCTATCTATTAAATCAAGTGCAAATAAACAGTCGCTAATGGCGGTAGCGTCATCACTAATGAGTGCAGTTGATGGTGCATGGGCAAAGGCTCCGTGGTCAGCGGCAATTGATTCACAACACCACTGCCGGAAAACTCACAACGGTCGGAATTAAACGCCTCTATCCATACACCTGCCTCCGGGACTCCCAGCCGGTAATGCTGCCTGACCACGGGTGTAAAATTACAAATGACCACAATCGGTGAGTCGCCGGGTAACTCGCTGGATGTGTGCCGACTGAACGCGATGACTGACTGCAGCTCATCATCGGTAATCAACCACTGAAAGCCCGTTGGTTCATAATCGGAACGCCACAGGGCAGGTAACGACTGATAAGCCGAATTCAAATACCTTACCATGGTACTTACGCCACTGGAAAATGTACTTTCCTCCAGTAAATACCAATCCAGTTGATCATCATGATTCCACTCCTGCCTTGAGCCTATCTCTGCCCCCATAAACAGCAGTTTTTTGCCAGGATGCCCAAACATATAGCCATAGAGGGCTCGAAGATTGGCAAACTGCTGCCACTCATCTCCGGGCATTCGGCTAAGCAGCGTACCCTTACCATGAACGACCTCATCATGCGACAGTGGTAGAATAAAATGCTCGCTGTAGTTGTACACCATGCTGAATAATATCTGATCATGGTGATAACGGCGATGCTCAGGGTAGCGGGTCATATAATTCAGGGTGTCATTCATCCACCCCATATTCCACTTGTAACCAAATCCAAGCCCATTGTCGTAAGTTGGCATGGAGACTCCCGGCCAACTGGTAGACTCTTCAGCAATCATCATCGCATCGGGGTAGTTCAGATAAACCGCTTCGTTTAACTCCTTGATAAACCGGACTGCCTCAATATGCTCATTGCCCCCCAGAATATTAGGCTCCCACTCCCCTTCCCCCCTTGAGTAATCGAGATAAAGCATTGACGCCACTGCATCTACCCGCAGGCCATCCACATGAAACTGCTCAAACCAGAACAATGCATTACTGATCAAAAAGTTCCTGACAGCAGAACGCCCGTAGTTATAAACATGTGTCTGCCAATCCGGATGCCACCCCCTGCGAGGGTCTTCATACTCATAAAGATGAGTGCCATCAAAACTGGCCAGGCCATGGCTATCTGAGGGAAAGTGCGCGGGCACCCAATCCAGAATGACGCCAACACCCGCATCGTGAAACCGGTCTATTAATGCTTTCAGGCCATCCGGATCACCGTAACGGCTGGTTGCAGCAAACAAACCTACCGGCTGATAACCCCAGGAGCCGTTAAAAGGGTGTTCATGAAGAGGGAGAAATTCAACATGGGTAAAGCCCATTTCTTTCACATAAGGCACCAGTTGTTCGGCCAGCTCGACATAATTAAGCCGCTGCCCAGCCTTTCCTTTTTTCCAGGAGCCCAGATGTACCTCATAAATACTGACAGGACGGTCCAACCCCTGGCACTGATGCCAATCCTTGCTCTGCCATTGATATTTTCGGGCATCATAGACAATGGACGCATTCCCCGGTGGCTGCTCTGCATAAAAAGAAAAGGGGTCTGCTTTATGTGGTAGAAGTTGCCCATTGTGATCTTTCAGCTCAAATTTATAGAGGTCGCCCTGTTTCACGTCCGGAATAAATAACCGCCAAATGCCGCTGTGGCTGCTGGCCATTGGATAAAGCCGACCATCCCAGTGGTTAAATGAACCGATAACACTGACACTGCGGGCATGAGGAGCATATAGACGAAACATGACGCCTTGCCAGCCATGACCTGAAAGCGTAACCGACTGGAGGTGGGCACCCAGTGTATGGTGCAACCAATGGTGACGGATTACCGGCTCTGTACTGCAAAGGTGAGAAAATTGATAAGGATCGTCAGCCCTGAACTGGTGATGCTGGGCATTGGTGACCAGGAGGTGGTATGCCTGAGGCTCTGAAATATCCACAAATGAGCGTTCAAACAGTCCCGGTGCAATAGGAGTAGTGGTGCCCAAGCTATTGCCTGTCAGCTCATCAATAATGTCCACAGCAATAGCATCTGGCCGCCATATTCTTACTACTAACCCTTTGCCGGTCCTATCAGGGTGCCAACCGAGCAAATCAAATGGTCTTGCACAACAGGTATTCAGAAGATCATCAAGCAGGGTATCCCGGCTGTCAGAATCCACTCGGATATCGTCAGGAGAACCAGACATAATCAGCCCCCGAATCTGACGACACTATACGTTTATATCCCATTTTATATCCCATTTATATCCCATTTATATCCCATTTATATCCCATTTATATCCCATTTATATCCCATATAGTCCTGCAATAGTCGACAATGGACCGATCTGATGAAAATTTACCCATGGATGCAGTATTAATGATCGCCATGCGCCACCAGTGGGGGGGATTTTTCCAGGCTTGAACAATCCGGTCGTGGGCATCACTGTATGACTGATAGTCCGCCAGGGTCAGGAAGTAATCGGAATCCAGAAGAGATTCCACCAACGGCCGAAAGGCGCCTGGCTCGTCAGGACTGAGATCTCCCGATGCCAGCCAGTCAATAACAGCCTTTAGTTCTTCATTGTGCTGATAGATGTCCCGGGGGTGATAACCCCTTTGCCGCAAATCACTGACTTCATCCACCGTCTTCCCGAAAATGAAGATATTGTCCTCTCCCACCTCTTCAGCAATTTCGACATTAGCGCCATCCAGCGTTCCTATGGTTAACGCGCCATTCAGGGCAAATTTCATATTTCCGGTACCTGAAGCCTCAAAGCCGGCGGTTGATATCTGCTCAGACACATTGGCCGCCGGAATGATTTTCTCAGCCAGACTGACACGATAATTGGGCAGGAAAACCACCTTCAACTTATCCCGAATGCGGCGGTCATTATTGACCCGGTCGGCCACCCGGTTAATGGCATAGATAATGTTTTTTGCCACCAGATACCCCGGCGCTGCTTTTGCTGCAAAAATAAACACCCGATGCGGCACATCCAGATCCGGGTCCTGGAGCAAGCGACGGTAAATGGCCATAATATGCAAAAGATTCATTTGCTGCCGTTTATATTCATGCAGACGCTTGATTTGTACATCAAAGATCGCCTCAGGGTTAACTTTCACCCCACACAGATTAGCAATAACATCCGTCAGGTGTTTCTTATTATCCAGTTTGATTCGGGCATATTTTTCCTGGAATTGGGGATCATCAGACCAGGCCTTTAACTCGCTTAATTGTGCAAGATCACCGCGCCAGTCACCGTTGAGCGTCTGATCAATCAGTTCAGCAAGTGCAGGATTACAGTTAGCCACCCAGCGTCTGGGGGTTACGCCATTGGTCACATTAACAATTTTCTCAGGCCACAGCTGGTCAAATTCAGGGAACAGCTTTGCCTTCACCAGCATGGTGTGCAGCGCAGCAACACCATTGACTTTATGGCTGCCAATCACTGATAAGTACGCCATACGCACCATCTGTGGTTCCGCAGGGTTTGTGGGTTCTTCAATAATGGACAGACGGGATTTCATCTGATGGTCACCCGGCCACTGTTTTTCTACCTCATTATTCAGGAAGTGGTAGTTCAGTTTATAGATCAACTGCATATGCCTGGGTAAAACCCGTGCGATCAGCCCCTGGGGCCAGGTTTCCAGGGCTTCGGGTAGCAACGTATGGTTGGTGTAGCAGAAAACGCTGCGGCATATTTCCAAAGCCTTGGTAAACACAAAATCCTCTTCATCCATGAGGATTCGCAACAGCTCAGGTACCGCAATGGCCGGATGGGTATCGTTCAGCTGGATCACGACTTTACTGGTAAATGCTTCCCAGCCTTCATGCTCTCGCTTGTAGCGGGCAATGAGATCAGCCAGCGAGCAGGCTACAAAAAAATACTGCTGGATCAGTCTCAGCTCTTTACCTTCAGGATGGCTGTCGTTTGGATAGAGCACCTGGCTGATATTTTCGGCAAGGATTTCCCGGAACCTGGAATCCTGATAACGACCGGCATCAAAGCTGTCCAGGTCGAACCCTTCTGTTGCTCTACCCTCCCAGAGGCGCAGGGTGTTAACACGTGCCGTATTATAACCGGTAATGGGCAAATCCCAGGGGACGCCCAGTACTTCCTGGGTATCCTCCCAACGCTTATTGCCATTAACCTCCCTGACCGTGCCGTATAAACGTACAACTTGCTTTCTTTTGGGTTTTTCAATGCCCCAGGGAAAGCTGTCTTCCCGCCAGGCATCGGGACTTTCGACCTGTTTACCACCAACAAAACCCTGCTTGAAAAGACCAAAGCGGTAGTTAATACCATAACCAAAAGCGGGCACGTTCAAAGTGGTCAATGAGTCAAGAAAACAGGCTGCCAGTCGTCCAAGCCCACCATTACCCAGCGCCGGATCCGTTTCGTATTCCAGAACATCCGAAAGGCTCACGCCAAAGCTGGCCATGGCTTTCTCCGTCTGCTCATAGATCCCCAGATTATGCAGGTTGTTACCCAGCAGGCGCCCCACCATGAATTCCAGTGACAGATAGTAAACCCTTCGGGCTCCGTTTTCTTTTTCATCCCTGCGGGTATACCTTGTGCGATCCAGATTGATCTCCCGGGCAAGCAGGCTTAAGGCTTCCCAGTAATCTCCCGGGGTTGCTTCTTCCAGATCAACCCCGAGAGACTGCTCAAGATGATGTCGAATTCCCTGTTCAATCTGAACGGTATCCATATTACCTACTGCGCTCAGATCCACAGTTGTTCTACCCATGGCAAACACTCTCTTTTGGCAGCTCAAGCTTTTCATAATTGATTAAGTAAGCCGGGGGATTTCACAGAAATAGCTTGAGAGAATAACTAAAGACTATAAATCGGGGCACAGGAGCCCATGAATTTGGAATCCTATGCAAACAGAACCTGAAAACAATAAAAGATCATGAGTAAGTTATAGTTGCCTGACTTCAATTAGGCGTACTTTTGTCTGTTTTTTTTCGCGTTATATCAATTTAAACGTTATAAACGACGATAGATAACTGACTTACATAAAAAAACAACGACAGCCCTTTAAAAAAACCAAACCAAAGAAAAAAAGCATTAAAAGTAAATTTATAATAATCAGAATTGTGCCCTGGTGGCGGTATTAAATATTCTTACTGGCATACTCGTACGCAGCGATTATTATTGGTCAGTACCCGTTTCATTCATCCGGCTAAAACCTGACCGGTTATTTAGTGTACAACCCAATCAACCATGGTTCTTCCAACCTGTTAACAATTTCCTTTACCCGAATAACCAGCAGCTATTAAGCCGTCTGGTTTACCCGGAGATATCAGAAATGATCCCTTCGCTGATTAAAAAACTTTTCCCGGTTATTCTGACTGCACTGTCACTGATCTTTGCCGGTAACGTATTGGCCTTCAGCTCTGACGAACTATTAATATGGGTTGGTGGAGACAAAGCCTATGAAGGCATTCGCAAAGTGGGAGCCCGGTTCACGAAAGACACGGAGATAAAGGTCAAAGTTGAAATCCCGGAAAACATCACCGACCGTTTCCAACAGGCGGCTGCCTCAGGCAGTGGGCCTGATATCGTTTTCTGGGCCCATGACCGCTATGGGGAGTGGGCCAAAAGTGGCTTGTTAGCGCCTATCACCCCATCACCGGAATTCAAGAACGGCGTGAACCCCATTGGCTGGGAAGCCATGACCAGTGAGGGAAAAATCTACGGCTACCCTATCTCTCTGGAAGCCATCAGCCTTATCTACAACAAAGCGATTCTGCCAACACCGCCTGCCACCTTTGAAGAAATGTTTCCCCTGGCCAAGAAACTGGAACAGCAGCCAATCCCCAACAAGAAAAATGAAAAAGGCATCATCACGATCATGTGGGACCAGGATCAACCCTATTTCACCATGCCACTGCTGGCCGCCGACGGTGGTTATGTTTTTCTGAAAACGGCCACAGGCTATGACGTCAAGAAAACCGGTGTCAATGATAAAGGCGCTATGGAAGGTGCCAAAATGCTGGTGAATTTGATTGATAAGGGCGTGATGCCCCGGGGGGTGGACTATGGCGTCATGGAAGCCAATTTCAACCAGCAGAAAGTCGCCATGATGATTACCGGCCCCTGGGCCTGGGCCAACCTGGACAAGAGTAAAATCAGCTATGGTGTTGCACCACTGCCCAAACTGAATGGCAAACCGGCAAGAGCATTTGTTGGCGTATGGGGGGCAGCACTGAACAATGCCAGCCCCAACAAGTCCATTGCCAACGAATTTCTGGAGAATTACCTGCTCACCGAACAGGGGTTGACCGTCATGAACAGTAACGTTCCCCTTGGGGCCGTGGCTAATAAGGCGATGATGAAAAAACTGATGAAAGACCCCCGTATTGCGGCAACTTACCAGAATGTCGAACAGGGCCTGATCATGCCCAATGTGCCGGAAATGGGTAAATTCTGGTCGGCAATGGAGCTGTCTCTTGATCACAAATAGCTACCTTGTTCTATCATTTCTCACTGATAAAACAGGTCATGCTTCCACTTTCTCCTAAACCATGGTCAGAACTAACTTTTGGATGTGCTGATTTGGGCGATACTCGACGTACAAAACGACTTGTCAAAGTTGCTGCCGAGCTTTCAGCTCATACCGGTAATTCTTTGTCATCTTCATGCGAAGGTTATACCGCACTGGTAACTGGAGCTTACCGGCTGATTGAGAATGAGGCCGTAAAGCCTGAAGCAATAGCTGAGGCAGGCTTTCAGGCAACTGCCAAAATAGTGAGACAGTCTCGCCTACTTCTGGCTCTCGAAGATACAACAACCCTGGGTTATAAACATGCTGTCAGATCCGAGCTTGGTGATCTTGGAGGTCCTGAAGGCTCTAAAACCAGAGGATTCCACGTCCACTCTGTCTTCTTGGTTGATGCGGATACAGAGCGAAGCATTGGGCTTATTGATCAAGAACGATGGGTTAGAGAGGACGTTCAGCGGGGGAAAAAGAACCAACGTCGTCAGCTACCTTACGAGGGAAAGGAAAGCTTTAAGTGGCAAAGAGCCTCTGAAAACACAGAACAAAGGATGGGGGGTAAAATGCCTGACATCATCAGTGTTTGCGACCGGGAGGCGGATATATACGAATATATGCACTACAAACTGGATAACCGACAGCGGTTTGTTGTAAGAGCTACACAAAACAGAATCCTGGTGGATGGCGAACTCTTATTATTTGATTCCTTAGCTCAGACTGAAGTGTTGGGGAAATATACGATAGTGGTTCCTCAAAAAGGAGGTAGAAAGAAGCGAAAGGCAACGCTGCAGGTCAAAAGAAAGAAGATGACAATACAGGCGCCGCAAAGGCCAGGCGGCAGGCCGGAACCGGTAACTATGAATATTGTGTCGGCTGAAGAGATTGGCAATGACTCCGAAGACCGTTTGCACTGGGTACTATTGACAACTGAAGATATTGAAACATTCGAAGACTGTCGCTCTATCATTCGATTTTACGAGCTCCGATGGCGAATAGAAGAGTTCCATAAGGCTTGGAAATCGGGAGCAGGAGTAGAAAGGCTTCGTCTGCAATCTCCGGATAACATTGAACGACTTGCGGTCATATTAATGTTTGTCGCTGTCAGACTAATGCAAATCCGTGAAGCATTAATGTTACCGAATGACAGGCAGCACAAAGACAGAAAGCTTTGGAGTGAAAAAACACTCGCGAATGAGGTGGTCAGTGATGATGAATGGCAGGTTCTCTGGCTAACCTATGAAAAAAAAGCGTTGCCCGATAAGCCGCCAACAGTCACTTGGCTGCTTCAAACGATTGCTCGGCTTGGTGGTTGGGGTGATTCAAAGCATACAGGGCAGCCCGGCTGGTTAGTGGTATGGGAAGGCTGGGCGAAATTGCAGGATCGGGTAAAAACCTGGCAGATAGCCCGGCAGTTCAGCGCTGGAGAGATGTGATCAAGAGTCAGGCAATGGAGACGGCACTGCGCAATATTACCAGTGGCAGACAAAACTACCGTGAAGCGCTGAACGACGCTGCTAAACGCATCATCAGCTAACCGTCTCCTGTCTGCCAAGAGAGGCCAGTACGCCATGAGCACGTTGAGCACACCGGGACGCACACCAAGAACCACCAGAACTAGCGGTGCCTATCTGGTCATCGCCATTGTTGCCGTTATCGACCTGGTGCTGTTATACGGTGTGACCTTGATGTATGCCCAGGGAAAACTGGCTTTTGCCATGCTGATGCTGGTTCTTGCATCGGTTGGCTCATGGGTTTTTATCAGCAGAAAAGGGTACAACTATCGCTACGTCTACCCCAGCCTTCTGGGGGTTGTCACCTTCATCGTCTTTCCGCTGATTTACACTGTTAACGTCGCCTTTACCAACTACAGTTCCAATCACCTGCTTTCCCTTGAACGGGCCAGGGCTATACATCTTGCGAAAACCTACCGTACGGGCGGTGAATCCTTTGCTTTCAAAATGTATCAGGAAGGCCCCGGCTTCCAGCTGATGCTGACCAATGCTGCGGGCGGTGAGAAGCACTACCTGACAGAGCCCTTTACCGACAGTAATGTGCCACAGGAACTGAAAGCCTTTGAATCCAGACATGTGCCACCCGGAGCCGTACTCCCTATCCGGGAAGTTATCAAAAAACGCGTGCTCCTTCAGAGGCTGGATATTGTGCTGCCGGATGGCACCGAGCTGGCCATGACCAGCCTGAGAAAGTTCAGCGCGATAGCCAGGGTTTACCGGCCAGATGACCACTTTGACCAGCAATACCCCGAACAAAGCCTTGCCCTGATCGATAACCGCACTGGTGAAACCATCTATCCTGACATGGAGACGGGGTATTACACCAATGAAGCCGGTACCGAGCAGATTGGTCCGGGTTTTACCATCTACACGGGCTGGGATAATTTTGTTCGGGTTTTTACTGATCCGGGGATTCAGGGACCGTTCCTGAAGATCTTCACCTGGACCGTTATTTTTGCCGCGCTCTCCGTGGCCTTTACCCTGGTCATCGGCCTGTTAATGGCCTGCCTGGTGCAATGGGAGCCGCTTAAAGGGAATGGTATTTACCGGTTGCTGTTGATCCTGCCTTACGCGGTACCGGCCTTTATTTCCATCCTGATTTTCAGAGGGCTGTTTAACCAGAACTTCGGTGAAATCAATCTTCTGCTGGATATGCTCTTCGGGATTAAACCGGAATGGTTCAGTAATGAGCTGTTGGCCAAATCCATGGTCATCATCGTCAATACCTGGCTGGGCTACCCCTACATGATGATCCTCTGTATCGGACTGCTGAAAAGTATTCCGGATGATCTTTATGAAGCTTCGGCTATTGATGGTGCTACCCCAGCCCAGAATCTTTTCCATATTACCATTCCAATGATCATCAAGCCGCTGATTCCACTACTGATTGCCAGCTTTGCCTTTAACTTTAACAACATGGTGCTGATCAACCTGTTAACCGATGGCGCTCCGGATATGCTCCATGCCACTACCCCGGCCGGGGCTACTGATATTCTGGTGAGTTACACCTTCCGTATTGCCTTTGGTTCCTATGGTCAGGATTACGGTTTGGCCTCTGCCATTGCCACCGTGATCTTTCTGATGGTGGGCTTTATTGCCTGGGTAAACCTGAAAGCTACACGACAATTGCAGTAGTCAGGAAGCTTTTTTTTTGAACCACAAAGACACGGAGACACAAAGGGAGCCTTTTTTGTTTGCCGGGCAAGGCCCGGGCAAGCCCTTTAAAACTTTGTGCCTTTGTGGTTCCCATCCTTTAAAAGTCTTTCGTAACGAAGGTTAAGAAAGGAGAAGTCATCATGGCAATGGTGCAACCAAGAAATCTGAACTACCGGGTCTGGACGGCCCGTATTGTGATGTGGCTTTTCCTGCTGGTTATCATGTTCCCATTTTTCATGATTATCTCGGTTTCCCTGCGCACCGGCAATTTTGCCACGGGCTCTCTGATTCCGGAAAACCCCAGCCTTGAACACTGGTATCTGGCACTGGGAATCCCTTGGGAGAATGTCGATGGCTCTATTACGCAACCGCCTTTTCCGGTGCTGACCTGGTTGTGGAACTCCATCAAGGTGGCAACCGCCAGCTCTGCCCTGATACTGATTCTGGCAACAACCGGCGCCTATGCCTTTGCCCGGCTGCGGTTTCGGTTTAAACAGCAGATGCTGACGGCCATGATGATCCTGCAGATGTTCCCGGCTGTGCTTGCGCTCGTTGCCATCTACTCGCTGTTTGACCAGATTGGCGATTACATCCCCTGGCTCGGCCTGGATAGCCTGGGCTCCGTCACACTCGCCTATCTGGGGGGCATGGCGCTGCATATCTGGCTAATCAAAGGGTATTTTGAAACCATCGACAACTCCCTGGAAGAAGCCGCAGCTATTGATGGGGCAACGCCCTGGCAGGCCTTCCGTTTTGTGCTGCTGCCGCTGTCAGTCCCCATTCTGGCGGTTGTTTTTATCCTGGCATTTATTGCCAGTATTGCCGAATACCCCGTGGCATCCGTACTGCTGCAGAGCATGGATAATCTCACGCTGGCGGTGGGTTCAAGACAGTACCTGAACCCACAGAATTATCTCTGGGGCGACTTTGCCGCCGCTGCCGTTCTTTCCGGCTTACCCATTACTATTATTTTTCTCGCCTGCCAGCGCTGGATTGTCGGAGGGCTCACCTCGGGAGGCGTCAAAGGTTAAAAAACGTTTTCCGTCAACCGCTTTCCGTTGCCCGTAAATGTAATCCGACTTCTGCGGGCAGCGGGAAGCGGGTAGCGATCTTTTAAAAGGTGTCCTATGGCAGAAGTCAAACTCGTCAACATTGCGAAAAGTTATGACCAGGGACAAACCTGGACCCTGAAAGACATCAACCTGAACATTGGTAATGGTGAGTTTATCGCTTTCATTGGCCCATCCGGTTGTGGCAAATCTACGCTGCTGAGGATGATCTGTGGGCTGGAAGATATCACCTGCGGCGAACTAAGCATTGATGGCGAGAAAGTGAATAACTGGCCACCCAATGAGCGGCGTGTGGGCATGGTCTTTCAGTCTTACGCCCTTTATCCCCATATGTCCGTTGCAGAAAACATGGCCTTTGGTCTGAAGCTGGCCAAGGCAAATAAAAGCGTGGTGGATGAGCGGGTTGATGAAGCCGCCCGAATCCTGCAACTGCAGGCGCTTCTGGAGCGTAAACCCAAAGCCATGTCCGGAGGTCAGCGACAGCGGGTCGCTATTGGCCGCTCCATTGTGCAACAGCCCAGGGTCTTCCTGTTTGATGAGCCTCTGTCAAACCTGGACGTTGCCCTGCGTGTGCAGATGAGGCAGGAGATCGCCCGATTACATCGCCGACTGAAAACCACCTCCATCTACGTCACTCATGATCAGGTGGAAGCCATGACCCTGGCTGATCAGATCGTGGTATTGAGTCCCCTGGCACAGGGAGCGGCCAGCAACCTTGAACAGGTGGGCAAACCGCTGGAACTTTATCACCACCCGGCCAACCTGTTCGTTGCCGGCTTTATTGGCTCACCGAAAATGAACTTCTTTGACGGGGTCATTGAGAAAAGTGGCGCAGAAGAGACGCTGATTCGCCTGACTACCGGCGAAACACTGAAAGCCTTTGCCGATACCAGCAAAGCCGATCCGGGCTCCCGTGTCGTGTTGGGTATCCGGCCGGAACATACCCTGGTGGAAACCGACAGTGGCAATGCCGTTGATGGGCGGATTGAAGCGCTGGAGCGCTTGGGCGCCGAGTCATTTATCTATATGAACCACGACACCATCAGAGAGCACTTTATTGTGCGGGTGGAAGACTCCCTCCGCCGGGAAGAAGGCAGCAAAATACGTGTTGAGCTGCCACCTGAACACTGTTATCTGTTCGATGCCAACGGTATTGCCTTCCACCGGACCCGGGCACCGGAAATCGATCAATAATCAACCGGCAACGTGATAAACTCAACTCGTTCCCATGCTTTCAGGCCTTGTGGGTCCTGAGGGTGTCGCAAAACCCTCCGAAAACCTCGTTCCCACGCTCCGCGTGGGAATGCATACGGATCTGGCAGCATGAGAAAGAGCCACTGCCTGGTAGGGTTTTCGAGGGCTCCATGCGAGTATGGTATCTGTGGCGGGACCGGTATGCATTCCCACGCGGAGCATGGGAACGAGATGTCCAGAGTGTCCACAGGGTTTTGCGACAACCTCTCCTGCGTGGGAACGAGTCGATTCAAACGGTCTATACTCTCATCGTTAATACCTCCCGCCGTCATCAACGGTTGTGTTCCGTTACCCATGAAAGAGTCCACCATGCACGAGATAAAGCAGATTGATGCTCTGGCAGAGCTGTGTGGTATCCCCGCCCACTATATTGATGCCGCCGGCAATCCAGTCACCCTTGAGACGGACTATAAACTCAATGCGCTAAAAGCCATGGGCATTGCCGCTGGTAACGAGCTGGAAGTTCAGGCTTCCATTGATCGTATTCTGAGAAAGCAATGGTCACCGTTGATTCCTGTCGTTCACGTAGTTCACTGCGGAGACCCTTTTACGGTTCCCATTCAGGTTGATGAACGCCAGCGCAATGACTCGCTACGTGGTGAAATCATTCTGGAAGACAGCCGTGCAATTCCGCTCAGCGTAAACCTGTCAGAACTTCCGGAAGAAGACCGGCTATCGGTGGACCAACAGGAACGAATCCGTCTACTCTGCCCTTTACCGGAAGACCTGGTTGCAGGCTACCATGAGTTATCCGTTACCCTGGGATCCCATCAGGAAAGTTGCCGCCTGATCGTCGCGCCACAGACCTGCTATGAACCCGATATCCTCAGTTTTGAACAACCTGGGCGTACTGAAAAAATCTGGGGAGTCAGTGTTCAGCTCTATACCCTTCGTTCAGAAAACAACTGGGGAATGGGGGATTTCAGTGACCTTAAACAGCTGGTGAACCAACTCGGACCACAAGGGGCGGATATTATCGGCCTGAATCCTATTCACTCACTCTATCCATCCAACCCTCTCCATTGCAGTCCTTACAGCCCGTCGAGCCGGAACTTTATCAATCCTCTGTATATCGATGTTACAGCGCTGAAGGAGTATCAGGATTCCGCAGAAATACAGCAATATGTAAACAGTGACGATTTTCTGAGCCAGTTGCGCAAAGCAAGAGACTGCTCACATGTGGAGTATAACCGGGTTGCCTCACTGAAATTTTCTGTCCTGGAAATGGCCTTCCGCCATTTTGAAAAACACGACAAAGCACATCAATCCTATAAATCAGCCAACTTTGCCCATTATTGTGCAGAAAAAGGGCAAGACCTTGAGCTTCAGGCCACCTACGAAGCACTCTTTGAGCATTTCAGATCCAGCGATATCAATAGCTGGGGCTGGAACTGTTGGCCTGTGGACTATCAGGATCCTGACAGCTCACATGTGAAGAATTTTGTTGCTCAATCAAAAGAACGAATTCGATTTTATATGTACTTGCAGTGGATTGCGGAACAGCAGTTGGCTGAGGCTCAGCAGGCCGCTATTGAGTCCGGAATGCGTATCGGTATCTACCGGGACCTTGCCGTCGGCGTTGACCATGGCGGCGCCGATGTCTGGGCACACCGGGACCACTATGTTCTCAATGCCAGCGTCGGGGCGCCACCGGACACCGTAGCGCCACAGGGACAGAACTGGGGACTCCCACCCTTTGACCCAAACCGGCTGCAGGAGCTGGCGTATAAACCGTTTATCGATATGGTCAATGCCAATATGCAGCACTGTGCGGCACTGCGCATTGACCATGTGATGGGGATACTCCGGCTCTGGTGGTGCCCCCCGGATAAAACCGCAGACTATGGCGTTTACGTCAACTATCCACTGAAGGACCTGCTGGGCATCATCAAACTGGAAAGCCAGCGACAGCAATGCCTGATTTTTGGTGAAGACCTGGGCACCGTACCGCCGGAAATAGAAGCAGCGCTTCCTGCAGCCCATTGCTACTCCAATGAAGTGGTGCTCTTTTCCAGAGTCGACGACCATTTTCTGATGCCAGAAAAGTACAAACCACGAGCCCTGACCTGCATATCCAATCACGACATTCCCACCCTCAGGGCATGGTGGAACTGCAGTGATCTTGATTTACGACAAGAACTGGGTATCTACGATGCGGCCAGAACCGCACAGGAAAAGACTGCCCGGCATGAAGACAAGCTGGCTATGCTGAAAACACTGCAACACATTGGCGAAGCGCCTTATGGCATAAACCCCGGTGATTTAAGCTCCATGGGCTATAGCCGGGAACTGATGGAAAAGATTCATTACTACCTGGGCAAAACCGCCTCAAGGATCATTGTGATCCAACTGGAAGATGTACTTGAGCTGGATACCCCGGTGAATGTTCCCGGTACCAGCAGCGAGTATCGTAACTGGAGCCGCAAACTGACCCGTAATATCAACGAGATAGTGACCAGTGAGGACAACCGGGTCTTGTTCAGAAACCTCGGGCTGACCCGAAAAGCCTGAGAGAGCACTCACCACCGGGAACAAAATTTCTTCCCGGTGGTCCAATAAGGACAGAAATTTTATTCCTATATCAAACTTAATACTTTTAAACCAATGACCATCGACGGACCACCACCATCACCCTCATTCAGCCCGCATCATGCGGCAAGATGTAATGAACCTGAAGCGTCAGCCCTGTCATTTCGAACGCTAACCAACCAGGCCACATACTCACTCACCTGCATCTACGATATTGCCAGGTATATTCCTAACCCTGCCTATTATATTACCCGCGCTTTACATTCCTCTCCCGGTGCCTTTCTTACCCTGCTGACCCTGGCGGGCAAATGCGTAACTGCCGTTAATGCCAGCCCTTATACGCCTTCCTCAGTGAATCCGTCGCCAACGTCTGCAGCAACGGCAAGCTCGTCAGCCACCATCCCTTCAGCCCCGCCCTATATTCCCCCTCCCCCCCGGCCTGGCTGGATGCCAGAACTGAACAACAATGACAATCCCCCTGAAAACCCTGCGCACAATGGGGATAACCCAGTTGACGAACAGATCTCACACGCCATAATTGATCGCCCTCCACCAATCGAAAACCGGTGCATTGAAAAAAACTTATTCTTCCCCCCTCCCCGATACAGTATGGTCTGCCTCGGAACGGAATTTCCTGCGCATCAAACCCGAAACTTCCACAGTGAATATCTGTCTTGCAAAAACGCTGAATACACTTATTCCAGACACCCGGACCCGGATGATCTGGCCGTTTGGCGAGCCAGAAAAGACCTTCCCCCGGAAACCGTAACCGACCGATTGCGCCAATCTGCAAATCCACAAAAGTCCGCTACTTTTTCCTATCCCACTGAACTTTTCTGGCGGTGGGAGCAATGTCAACCGATTTTGGATTCCCTCATTTGCGGTACTTACGAGGTATGTGAGGTCACCGAGCGAACCACGCGAACCGGTCGGGGCCATCAGAAACGTGCACAATCCAGAAGATGCAGGAACCTGCCAAGAACCTGTTATGCCGATGTCCCTGTTCTATCACATCAACGTTGTGGTCAGGGCAAAATTGACTTTAGCGTGGAATTTTTAAAAAAAGATCTTCGCCAACATCATCCCGGTTATCAGGGTTACGATGGCATTATGCCTAAGGGCTATGAGCTTTTACCCGGTGAAAAAGAGACGATTGCTGTCACAATCAGCAGTACGTCAGGTCGGCTTTTACCGAAGCTGGATATTACCGACGCCAGGAACCGATACACCCCTTCCCTCAGTGTCAGAGACCCGGAGATTAACAGCCTGCAATGCCGCCAGGATGGTTACGACAGAATTACCTTTACAGTCGAAACCGGTAATCGGATCCTGTCCAATCCGCCCAACATTCTGTCTTTTCCTGACCATTCTGCCTCTAACGCAATCATATGGGGTGGAGAATTGGATGTTAACGGAATGTATGACGCCCGGGGTTACCCCCGGGGCTTAACGTTTCAAACCAGTGGACTGCCAATCTTTGACGCCATCATGGAGTCTGTGTCTGGAAATGCAAGAAATGCGGCGCTTTCAGTCAAAGTTGAACTTTACGAACCGGGCCTTTTATGGGGTGAATGGCTAAGATCAACGGCTTATTTTAATCAACACAACCTGCAATGCCGGGATGGTCATACCAATAGAAGCGAATGGACGTCAATATGTGAGCTCAGATTTGACCAAAGCCCGGGCGATATGATTTTTCACTCTCAGCTCCCCGGAGTCGTTTACCCCCTGATTAATGCATTTTGTTATTTTGTCCCCGGCGGCTGCTCAGATAAAACACCCTTTTTCAGAAACGACCTGATACCTGGCGATCAGTACACATTTAAGGTATCCACCAGTGTTGATCTGCCTTTCTACCATCATGAATCCTTTTCCCGAAATAGCCTGGATATTCCCGTTGAAGCCAACCCGAAGATCGACCTGAGAACATGGCAACCTTTTTTCTGGAATGTGGTTCGCAGCGCTCAATACACCGCATTGTTTGTGGGAGCTTATGGCCTGGTAGCTATCGCCGTTAAATAACAGCTGATCTATGACCATAGCCCGGAAATATCGCCACATTGTCCTCCAGACCCTAAACTCCCATTACAGCGTGGTCAGTTGTTCGAAATGTTTTTTATTGCCGGGCTAGTGAACCATCGTCCAGTACTCTATCTGATTGGCTTGTTCCTAATTGCTATGGACCAATTTAGAGCCTGAAAACGAGTCATAGATGTAGCCAGAAGTTATGGTAACGATCAACTTCGCTCCCAAAAGCAGGGATGGCAGTATATTGCTGCAACCCAATAACTCCATGAGCTGGCGACAGAATCTGCTGTTACTGGGGTTGATCGTTACGGTGTCACTGGCCATCGCTGTCGGCTTCTATCTTGCCGGTGCTAAAGCCATCCTGCCCTTTTCCATGCTGGAAGTCATCGCCTTATCTGCCGGTATTTATTACTGTGCCTGGCAGCGCCAGCGGAAAGAACTGATCACGTTTCAGGAACACCAGGTCACTGTTCAAAAGGGTTTTTATCAGCCGCTGAGCACGCACCATTATCACCGGCTGTGGTGTCAGCTGGTCATTCACGAGGCAGCCCACCCATGGCAGACACCGTCCATTCACATTCGCTCGCATGGTAAGGAGTTGGAGCTGGGCTCTTTCCTGAACCGACAGGATAAGCTGATCCTGCTCGATCACTTGAAAAGACTGCTCAACAACACGCACATTGCGCAATAAATACAGAAAAAAAGTCCATATAGTGAACATTTTTTTGCCCATCTCTAAACCCTGAACTAAATTCTTAAAGGACTCTGGCGCTCAGTCAGGGATAAAAAACCGGGATACCCAACAACCTTTCGTCGAGGCTGTGTTAAGTCGTTCAATGCAGCTCAATTTATACGACGCGCTTATTACTCCTTTTCCTGCACGGAAAGCGGGCCTTGCTTTTTCAACACACATTAACCGATGGCTACCTGCTTTTATGAACGCCCGTTTACCCAGCGTGAAGCGGTTATTTCAACCACACCCTGCCGCTCTGCAAGCGCCAGGATGATAAAAGAGAGCCGGAGCCAGAGCAACACACAAGGTAGGCTAAACATGCTTTCCAGGCATCAATCAACGTCAACCCCAAACACCGGGCTGAAAACATTATCCCAAATGGTTTCATCGGTTTCCCGTCGCTCATGCCAGTATTTTGGAGCAGTTGCCATTGCTTCTGCATCCACCTGTGCAATGGCGGTAACAGGCGATGATATTAATTTCACTGCTTATGTCCGTTCAGGTATTGGCAGCACTGACAAGGGGGGTCAGCAGTTATGCTTTAAAGCAGCAGGCGCCCCCTCAAAGTATCGTTTGGGTAATGAGTGCGAAACCTATGCAGAAATGAGGTTTGGTGCGAATCTTTTTGATCAGGATGGTGTGCAGTTTTACCTGGATACCAATATTGCCTACAAAGTTGCCCAGCAAGATGACTATGAAACCACTGAGCCTGCGGTTCGGGAGATGAACCTGAAAGCCACTGGTGTCTTTGGAGACGCATTGCCCGGTTCAATGTTGTGGGTCGGCAAACGTTTTTATAATCGTCATGATGTCTATATCATTGATTACTACTACTGGAACCTATCTGGACCAGGTGTTGGTATCGAGAACATTGATGTAGGGATCGGCAAGTTTGATGTTGCGTGGGTGAGGAATCAAAATAAAGTGATATACCCTTCCTGGCAGGCCGGTGCTAAAGCATCAGTTACAGTACCTACTGGTGGAGTCACTGGAAATGAAGTAATACCAGTCAATGCTGCAACTTCTCCAGGCTATAAAACAGAAAACATTACCACTAACATAATTGACTTCCGCTGGAACGAAATTCCTATAATGGATAAGCTTAATCTGGAGCTTGGAATTGACTACGGGATAGGCAGCCCTGCCGATAACCTGTCCGTTGGCACTTACCATAAAAGCACCTTTGATAAGAACGGCTGGATGTTTACCGGCGAACTTACCTGGGACGTACTGGGTGGTTTCAATAAATTCATTGTCCAGTACGCCACGGATGCCATGACAGGCCCTGGTACAGGCTCAGCGGGTATGTATCTGCAAACTACCGACTGGTACAAAGGGAACAAACTCTGGCGCATTATGGATCATGGCGCTGTCTCCCTGATGCCTAAACTGGATATGATGTATCTTCTTGGCGTAACAGAAGTTAAGTATGATAAAAATGATTTGTATCCCAATTTTGGCAAGAAAACGACTTGGGTAACAGCAGGTATCAGACCTTCCTGGAATTGGAATGACCTGACTAGTACAACCGTTGAAATTGGTTATGATCAGGTTAAAAACGCCAGCTCTTCTTATGTGGACGGAGCTGATCTTATTAGCAGCGGATTGTTCAAAAGCAAACTCTGGAAATTTACTCTGGCCCAGCAATTCCACCCTCAATTCGGTAACTGGATAAGACCACAAATTCGTATCTTTGCCACCTATGCCAACTGGAACGATGCTCACGGATATATTCAAGGACCGGGGGAACCAACTGCTAACGCGATACCCGACTCATGTAGCGGAAGCAGCAATGCCTCAGAAATTTGCAGCGCACTGGGCCTTGAATATTTCGACACCTTTACCGACGCCCAGCAAATTATGAATGCCTATGGCAGCAAATCTGATGGCTGGACTTACGGTGCCCAGATGGAAATCTGGTTCTAATCCAGCTTAGGTCGGTTGCCCTCCTTCCCTTTCCTCGTTCCCACGCTCCGCGTGGGAATGCATACGGATCTGGCAGCATGAGAAAGAGCCACTGCCTGGTAGGGTTTTCGGGGGCTCCATGCGAGTATGGTACTTGTGGCTGGATCGGGGTGAGTAGACCTGCCCGGTCACCCGGGCAAGCCCCTCCTCAGAACCGGACTTGCGGAATTACCGCATCCGGCTCCCGATAGACCCGTGTCCCCACACATGTTCGGTGAGACCGGAACATTGACACCGTTTTCCAGCTCTCTGGATACGCCAACACTTTAAGAATTTTCACCAGCTTTCCCCAGCTCAAGTATCCTTTTCCTCCCTGACGATTAAGCCATCTGTGGATCGTTCGTTTGCCTTGCAGAATGAACTGCCTGACCCGTCCTTGATTGTCTGTGATCCCATGATAGTTGATCCATCCCTTGATCCCCCGAATCGCTCTCTTCAGCGTTTGCACACGGTCAGAACTCAGGCGCTTCCAGAGGAACTCCCTTAACCCTTTGAGCTTCGATGCAAAACGATCTTTACGGCTGGTGAACTTCAGTCGCCAACCACCTTTTCGCATCTTACCCCAGTAACAGGTGAACCCCAGGAAGTTAAACGTCGAAAGACGCTTACCTGATTGATTGGCCCTCTGAGCTGCAATCCATCCTGCAGGAATTATCTGCGATTTCTCTCTATGCAACTCCAGACCAAACTTCTCTAACCGTTTTGGCAACACTTTATAAAAGCGCTCTGCTTCACTGGCATCCCCAAAAAGGAATACCATATCGTCAGCGTACCTCACCATTTCCGCCCGCCCTTTGATGTGAGAACGGCTTACCTCGGCAAACCATTCATCTATCACGTAGTGCAGATAGATATTGGCCAGCACTGGCGACAGGATAGCCCCTTGCGGACATCCTTCCCGATTGTCGGATACTTGCTTGTGTTCCATCACAGGTGCTGTAATCAGGACTTCTATCAGCCTGAGAAAACGCTGGTCTGATATCTTCATTCGCAAAATCTTCATCAGCTCCCTGTGAGGAATTCTGTTGAAGTACTTGCAGATATCAATTTCTACCACAGCACCATCCCGAATTCGGGAACTGGACTGCAGCAAAGTCCTCAAAGCATCGTGACAACTCAAGCCGGGCCTGAATCCGTATGAGCACGGTAGAAACAGCGGTTCGTATATCTTGCCAAGGATTTGACTGGCTGCAAGTTGCACCAGTTTGTCTTCAAAGCAGGATATGACCAGTGGCCGTTTGCTCCCATCCTCTTTCGGGATTTCAGTGACCCTCGCGGGTTTTGGCCTGTAAGTCCCACGGCGAATGCGCTGGAGAAGGTGTTTCAGATTTTCATCCAGTTTTACGCCGTAAGTCTCCTTTGTCTCACGGTCAATACCTACGGCTTTATTCCCGTTCAACCGATGGAATTGCTCCTTCAGCATGTCAACATTTAGCAGGTGACCAAGGTTATTGAACACCATTTGTCTGTCGTATGCCGATTTCTCACCTATGCGCTCAAGTTTCGTTAACCATGATTGTCCGTCGTTGCTGAGTACGGTCATTGTTTCTCTCTCACGCTCGATCTAACTGCCAGCCCTTCGCTCCACGGTCGTTACCCGCTTCATCACTACTATGACTGACTCCGACTTCCATAGAGCCATCTGTAAAGCCTCGTGTTTTGCACTTGTACTTAACATACTCAATCCTTTGAGAGCCCTATGGATCTCCTGGGTTCAGTCGTATATCTCTATAAACTCGCCGACGCCTGCGACTCCGGAGGGTAGTGCTGTTCGGATTCCCAGATTGACCTTACACAGCACTCTTGGGCCTGCTGCCTGCATAAGAGCATCGGCACCCACAACAAGTGGTATTTCGGAGCTGTCACGTTCACCATTTGGTTTCGGCTCGGATATTTCGCTGTCTACGCTTCATCACTTTCGTTACCTTCAGCAACGCAAGACTCGCTATACGGTGGAGCTGGTTCTCCTTCCGCAACGGGACTTTCACCCGCAAGATATACGCCGCTTATCCCAGCGCACTATGCATTCCCACGCAGAGAGGGTGTCGCAAAACCCTCCGGACACCTCGTTCCCACGCTCCGCGTGGGAATGCATACGGATCTGACAGCAGGAGAAAGAGCCACTGCCTGGTAGGGTTTTCGGGGGCTCCATGCGAGTATGGTATTTGTGGCGGGATCGGTATGCATTCCCACGCGGAGCATGGGAACGAGATGTCCAGAGTGTCCGCAGGGTTTTGCGACAACCTCCAGAGCGTGGGAACGAGATGTCCGGAGTGCCTGGAGGGTTTTGCGACACCCTCCAGAGCGTGGGAACGAGGTGTTCGGAAGGCTTTGCGACAACCTCTCCCCCGTGGGAATGCATACCCGCTACTTTTTCTTCGCCCGCTCCGCTTCAAACTTCTCCAGTCGTTTATCCCAACCTTTAAACCGCTGGCGACAATAATGATCCAGCTCATCATACGTCTGAAAATACAGCTCACAGCCCTCATTGACCGGCGCATCAAACTCACAGGCTTCGTTACTGTGCTCCCGGCAGATAATGGGGCGTCGTTCATAGATGCCACAGCGGTTTTGTGGCAGCAGAAACTCACACCGGGTCTGACAGAGCAAATACCAGCCATTACCATCCTTGAAAATATGCACGCCCTGATGCGCAACCTGCCAGAGCAGCACATCAAACGCCTGCATGCTGCGTGGGGTATCCAGCTCCTGAGTGATGTAAGTGCAACACAGTGAACTGCACTGATCGCACTTACTAATGGAAGTGATGTCTCTGGTTTCGATCCGGTTAACCATATCTGACACGATAAAGCATTAGTCCTGTTATTGATAAATTATTCTACTGAGCGAATACCGGAACAGGCAATGAATAACTGGCCAGCGTCAGTTAAAAAAGCACCGCTTTCTTTTCCCGCCGGACCTGTGGTTTTTGCAACAGACCAGGCCAGTTCTCTTTTCATGGCTGCCCAGAGAAATCAGTTGATAAACCACAAGCCGGTACGCTTCAGTGTGCTGCTCCCCTGAAGCTTTTTCTTAACTTATTTACCGGCGCCGTTAATGCCTTCCGGCCTTTGGGCTGATTATCGGTAAACCTGAGCTGAATCAGCATATCTCGAGCGATGGCGCTGCCATCCAGGCCCGCCTGAGGCACGGCAAATTTTTCATCGATTACCATATATGGTTCCGGGCTGTCGCAAGGGTTAACCGGGAGCTTGCTCATCTGCATGAAGCCCTTCCTGCAATAGAGCGGATGGGCAGTGAAGACTTTAAAGTGGCACTGACCAAACACCGAATCTCCCACGTTGAACTTGTCATTAGAACTGATGGATAAACCCAATTTCACCTTGCCATCATCCGTTTGGCGAACCGTGATGTGCATATCGGCGTCATAAAAATTCCCCTTAACTGAAACGTCTCCAACCTGCCCGGGGAGTGCGTTAACATCAGCAATATGAAAGATAAGTACGTCGGGGTCTCGTTCGGAGGTGATAGTGGTACAGCCCTTGCGTGGTACTATTGTATCTGAGCTGTCGTAAACCATGTTCTCAAGCTGCTCTATCAGACGGGTGGGCTTGAGCCAGTCGTCCTTTTTGGCCACTTCCAGTCGCAACCACTCCCGATCGCTCAGTGCCCCCGGCTGTATCGCTTTCAGTTTGGTGGGTTGCTTTCTGAGGTCACAAATCAACCGATGGCGGGCATCGCAGGCCTCAAGCACACGCAACCTGGTCTCTGTGCTGTCAAGAGCAAGTCGGGTGCTTTGCAACTCGGTCTCTGAGCTGACAAGAGCAAGTCGGGTGCTGTTCTGGTCAGACCGCATTTTTTTAATAATGGCTTTCTGCTCCTTTACTTTATTGTCAAGGTCATCAAACTGTCTTTCTATCGCGTGATCTTCCTCAGCACGATTATTGTGAGTTTCAGCATAAAAATCGACCATATTTTCCAGTCTTTCGGTTAAATAATTCACTAACGGTCGGTATTCGTTGATGAGGGCGACCTGCTTTTCCGGCGGAAGTTTCAGGATATCATCAAGCCTGACCGGGGTATGTTCCGGTAAACATACGCTCTTGTGGCGCATTTTTTGCCCTTTCGTGCCGAAGTAGCTATCACCACAATGATCGCAAGTTACTGCAGTCAGCGTTCGGTTATCAATTCGGGTGTTCAACTTTGTGCATTGGGTTTTATGGGTGGTCAGATAGCTCTCCCGGGGCATCACCTCACGACAGTAGCGACACCTGTGCAGACGCCATTGGCACTGGTAGAGATGATCTTTAAGATGGGGCTTAGAAGCCAGATCTTCACGTTCACAGTAACCAGTAAGTCGCTCTTCGCCATAGTCCACATCAAGTTGAGTAAAAAGCTCCTGCTTGTAAGATTCGGCGTCAGTGAGCGGTCGGTCTTCCCGCTCAACAAACTCACGCAGCTTGCCAAACTTCAGGGTCTGGTCGCAATCCGTGTGATAAGGGCAGTGAATCGTAACCTCGTCCAGCATCTGTGCCGTGTTGCGCAGCCTTATGGGTTTGTCCAAACGCTCAATGCCATAAAGAGACATCGTTGGGTCATCGGTAAATCGCTGTGTGCAGCTGCCACACAGGACACTGTTCTGCTCCACCGTCACCTGGTGAATATCACGGCCAAGATCGTGACAGAAGCTACAGACGCTGGCTTCTAACGTACGTTGAGTCAGTTCGTTGCTCTCCACTGGCTCTACGGGAAAACCAGCAAAACTCCGGTCAGCAGTGCGCTTCCCCGGATAGGAAGCCTCATTGGGGGTGAGAAGCTGAGTATTCGGCGAGGTAGTTAATGGTAAAGTCATAATATAATTCCCTTTTTGATTAGACTTAACTTATTGGACAAAGGGAGGAGGCCAAAAATTCCCCACGCTGGTCAGTAGGGCTAACCACCTTGTCTGCGGTTCTGCGCACTGATACTTGCTCAATAGCAACCTGGTCTGGAGATTGGCGGTCAGGAGACGATGCTAACCGGTACCCGGCGACTGCCCCAAATGCCCGGCTGTGTTTCAAACACACCGGCAACCGGTGTACCACACTGCCGACAGAATCCCTTACCTTGCGAAGCATTAACCCCCCACTCACCCAGCACATACCAGTCACGCTCAATGAGCATGCTGTGACAGTGGTGACAGCGGGTACTGCCACCGTCAGCATCGTGAACATTGCCTGTGTAGGCGTATCGAATACCATGATTCACTGCTATTTGCCTGGCTCTGGTCAAAGTAGCAGCCGGTGTATTGGGGTAATCGCGCATTTTCCAGTCGGGATGAAAGGCGGTGAAATGAATCGGAACGTCCACGCCCAGATGCTCAACAACCCATTGACACAGGTCGTTCAATTCCCGTTCAGAATCATTTTCACCGGGAATCAGCAAGGTGGTTATCTCAAACCAGACAGTGGTTTCATGCTTGAGGTATTCCAGTGTTTCAAGCACCGGTTGCAGAGCGCCACCGCAGATCTTTCGATAAAAGTTCTCACTGAACGCTTTCAGGTCAATATTGGCGGCATCCATATAGCGGAAGAACGCTTCTCTGGGCTGTTCACAGATATAGCCGGCAGAAACGGCCACTGACTTCAACTGTTTTTCATGAGCCGCCCGGGCGACATCAATGGCGTATTCCAGGAAAATCACCGGGTCATTATAGGTAAATGCCAGTGACCGACAGCCCATTTGCTCAGCCGTATCGGCCAGTTGCTCTGGTGATGCCTGGTCAGCCAGGGTATCCATCTCACGGGATTTGCTCATATCCCAGTTCTGACAGAATTTGCAGGCCAGATTACAACCAGCGGTACCGAATGACAGAACCGGGGTTCCCGGAAGAAAGTGGTTCAGCGGTTTTTTTTCAATAGGATCAATACAAAAACCGGAGGAGCGACCATAGCTGGTGAGCACAATCTGGTGACTTTCACAGGCACGGACAAAACAGAGCCCCTGCTGCCCTTCCCGAAGTTTACAGGCCCTCGGGCATACATCACATTGGATTCGCCCATCCCCCAGTGCATGCCAATAGGTTGTTGACACGTTTCCGGAAGGTGTTTTTTCTCTGTGCATAATCCCTCTCCAGACCAGGTTTACGGCCTGATTGTCATCCTGATGGTAGTAACCAAGGCTATAATTATAGGCCCTGCCCACATTATTTGAGCGATGCAAAGAGAGTGGTTTATTTCGCTTAACATGTGTCGGCAGGGCTCAGCCACTCTCGGGGGAGAACCCATAATGATTATTCGCCAACCCGCTGTAGCCGGAACCTTTTACCCAGACTCACCCAGCGCTTTGACCAGCATGGTTAAAGAGATGCTCAGTGATGCCCGCCCCAGGGATTTCTCACCGAAAGTACTGATCGTTCCCCATGCCGGCTTCCTGTATTCCGGCCCTGTCGCCGCCAGCGCCTACCGCCTGCTGCACTCAATGCGCAAGAATATTCACCGGGTGGCTCTCCTTGGCCCCAGTCACAGAGTTCCTCTGCAGGGCATGGCCCTACCGGACTGTGAAGCATTTGCCACACCGCTTGGTAACATCCCACTGGATATTGCAGCCATGGAGGAATTAAAACAATTCAGCCAGATAGAGACCGTCGACGAAGCCCATACCTGCGAACACAGTCTTGAGGTCCAGTGCCCTTTTCTTCAGGAATGCCTGGATGACTTCAAACTGATTCCCATCGTGGTGGGCGACACCAGCCCTATAGCGGTCGCTGAAGTGATTGAGCACCTCTGGGGAGCAGAGGAAACCCTGATCATTATCAGCTCCGACCTCAGTCATTACCACAGTTATGAAGAGGCCTGTTACCGGGATAACCAGACGGTGAAAGCCATTGAACAGCTCAGTGATAATTTAACCGGTGGGCAAGCCTGTGGCTGCTATCCTCTTAACGGTGTATTGAAGGTTGCCCAGCATCGGGGAATGGATGTCATTACGCTTGATGTACGCAATTCCGGAGATACTGCTGGCGATAAAAGCCGGGTGGTGGGTTATGGTGCCTTTGTCATTCAATAGACAGATTATTTAGCAAAACCAGACCCCGGACGGCGTAAAACTGCATAGAGACTTTCAGCCACGGTTAGATGACATAGGAGCTGTCCTGAAATAATTTCCACATTTCTGAATTTCAAAACTACGTTCGTCCTGAGCCTGTCGAAGGGCGTGAACTCCGGCCTCATGTATTGTGCCAATCACCCTTCGACAAGCTCAGGATGAACGGAAATCGAGTTCAAAATGTGCAAATTATTTTGGGACAATTCCAAATTATTTTGGGACAATTCCATAAAGGCGTTGTGCAGAGGCTCCTTTGGGTGACGATAAAAACCGGAAAGAGGCTGACAACTGTATTGACAAACACCGCTGACAAGCGCAGGAAAACAGGAATTTCTACGGTGCAAATCGAACCCACAGAAAGCCAGAAAAGAGAATTATTACGCCTTGCCCGCAAGACCATCAGTGAGGGATGTACGCTGGGCCTGCCACCGGAATCACTACCGGAGAGAAAGGAGAGCGAGGAGAGTGAAGATCGTACCGACTGCTTTCTGCAAAAAGCCGCCAGCTTTGTCACACTGCAAAAGCGCGGGCAACTCCGGGGCTGTATCGGTACAACCCAGGCTTACCGGACACTATTGGATGATGTGATCCACAATGCCTTCGCCAGTGCGTTCCGGGACTCCCGGTTTCCACCCGTTACAGAAAATGAGCTGACCGACATCAAGATCGAAATTTCCATACTGACACCTCAGGAACGGATGGAAGTTACTGACGAGAAAGACCTTTTGCAACAGCTGCATCCCGGCATCGACGGATTATTGATTCGCCACCCTCAATACACCGCAACCTTCTTACCTCAGGTTTGGAAACAACTGCCAAACCCCCGGCAATTTCTGGCTCATTTGAAAAGCAAAGCAGGAATGGCTCCGGGGTTGTGGCCTGAAGGTATGGAGTGCTTTCGGTATCGGTGTGTTAAATTCGAGGAAAGAAGGAGCTGACTGTAGTAAACCGTATGGCCAGCGACTTGATAAAACGGTCAGCGGAACAGGACTGTCCGCTGACTGTAAGCTTTTAACAAGACTTTATAGTAACCAGCCGGGGATTCCATCAAACCACTTCAAACAGGAAGTGATTTTTCTTGCCCAGTTTCACCAGAAAGAATCGATCATACATCGCTTTTTCTGTCGCAAAGCATTCCGGCAGGTTCATATTATCTGCAGCGCCACGGGCTATGCCATTAAAGAACACGGCGTTATTACCCAATGCATCCTTAACCTGCTTGCCTGATTTAACCATGCCCACTTCGGCAAACAGCTGCGTCATCGCCTGGCCTTCCAGCCCGACCCTCTCGATCGTCGCACTGGGCAGACCATCCTGCTTCAACTGCTCCATATCACTTTGGGAAAGCTGGGCAATGTCGCCTGAAAACAGTGCTTCGGTGATGCGCTCCGCCGCCTTGAGACCTTCTTCCCCATGCACCAGTCGGGTAGCTTCACGGGCAAGAATCCTCTGGGCTTCCGGTCTGCCCTGACGTTCAGCATCCGCTTGCTCAATGGCTTCAATCTCTGCCATGCTCAGGAAGGTGAAGAACTTCAGGAAACGATACACATCCGCATCGGCGGTGTTCATCCAGAACTGGTAAAACGCATACTGGGATGTCTTTCTTGAGTCCAACCAGACTGCACCACCTTCCGTTTTACCAAACTTGGTACCATCAGACTTGGTAATCAACGGCACCGTTAGTCCGAAGGCACGAGCTTTATTCTGACGACGGGCAAGGTCAATACCACCAACAATATTCCCCCACTGGTCACTGCCACCAATCTGCAGGGTACAGTCATAACGACGGTTCAGCTCCGCAAAGTCCATGCCCTGAAGCAGTGCATAGGAAAACTCGGTAAAGGAGATACCAGCGCCCTCCCGGTTCAGCCGTTGCTGTACAGACTCCTTGTTGATCATGGCATTCACCGCAAAGTGTTTACCAATATCCCGCAGGAAATCGAGAACGTTCAGGTCACCCGTCCAGTCCAGGTTGTTGGCAACCACCGCTGAGTTATCGCCACAGTCAAAATCAATGAACTGGCTTACCTGACCCTTGATTTTCTCTACCCAACCGGACACCACGTCGGGCGTATTGAGTTGACGTTCAGCTGCCTTGAAACTTGGGTCACCAATCAGACCGGTGGCCCCACCCACCAGGGCAATCGGTTTATGGCCCGCTGCCTGGAAGCGCTTGAGCACCAGCAATGGCACCAGATGGCCAAGATGGAGACTGTCAGCCGTAGGATCGAAACCACAATAGAGCACCCGGGGCTGTTCGCTCAGATGAGCGTCCAGTTCCTCGACGGCAGTGGTCTGCGCGATGAGCTGGCGGGCCTGAAGATCTTTCAGCAACGGGTTTTGACTATCGGACATTTACCTTTTCCTGCGACGATTCGATGATTCAACCGGAATACCGCGTTGGATGCCAGAGGCTCTGACACCAAATCAAGCCGCTCAAAATACAACAAAACAGTGCCAGAACAAATGCCTGACCTGTAAATAAGGTAAATTTCAGTATTTTTACCTTACCAGGCCTTTACCCCATCAGATCGGAACTAACCTTAAGTCCTCACGGTCGAATGCATCCTGAATACTTGCAAATTTCTGATAAATCGGCCAGTGAATGTCTCCTGCCGAAGCTGTCCTACCAGGAACAGTTTCCTATTTCGGCTAAATCTCCACAATACCGGTTTCATCATAATGGAAGGAGAAGTCCTTGGATTATCCGCAACCACTGTCGCAACCACAGTCGCAACCACTGTCGGCACAAACCGCATCAACTTACCCTGAAGCCAACACGGCAACGTCAGCCCCTCTAAAAAAAGCAGAGTCTTTGTCCCAGCCTGAACCGGCGGGTTCAAATTTCTCGGTGGGTGATGCGGCCTGGGTACTCATGAGAACCCTTTCAACAGCCGCCGAATGTCTGAATTTTGCCTGGAGAAAAGTGGTGATTATATCCAGTGTCTGTTTCGGTGGTTTTATCGGGCTGCTTCACTATGCTCACGAGAATCCGGGGAATAGAACGGTGCAAAAACTGCCAGCCGAAGAAAATAGCAGAGTTTACCTGCAGCCCCCTCCTGCCTTGCAAAATCCTCCCATTGAAGAGTACGTAATGGCCAGTGCCAGCAGGTGGAAGCGCTGGGTGGAATCCAGTACAACACCAGAGTCCAATTACAGCTGGATGCAGCTTATCGGTATGGCCGTTTCCATTACCTCATCCGTATGGGTACTGGGTGTAATGGGTTCCCTTATTCTGCATATTCCCGGCCTGCTACTAAAGGCTGAGCCTTATATAACACTGGATGAACCAACGCATCATTCTTATTCTGAATCACTAACCCGACCCGTCTCAATTCTGCCCTCAAACCGGCAGGAACCTAAAGCTCCAGCCATTGATCCGGTGGTTGATGGTCAACCTCACGGCCACGCAATCAATCAGTCCCCACCTCTTATCGAACCAAAGCCCACCGGATTGATTTCCGGAGAATCAGACCAGGGATTATTGGACATCCCCTCAATACCCTCAGCTTCATCTTCGCAGAAAACCGAGAAAGCCGCTGTATATACCCTGCCTCTCAATATAACTTCGCCCACAGGACACAAGGTTCCAACCTCTGTTACTGTTGACGTGCATGGAGTCTAACGCAGACCTTCATTCGATCACTGCTCAATAATTTCATCAACCTCCATCCCTCGGATACAGACAAGAAAATAATTCGTGATCATCAAGACACTCATTAAAAAAATGATAATTACGCTTGTCTTGACGTACCATTTCTGACAGATATGACTTACGGTGTTTTTTACCGTTATAATTTACTCATCAGCAAATTGTAGACAGCGTTAACACCTTAAATGAATAAAGCCATCCCGAGAGGCGCAACACGGATCAACCAGCGCCTGAAACAGTTCCCCATGCGACATCTGCTGCTGGCCAGTACGATTGCTGCCAGTATCATGGGATTGGTGGCGCTTCTCCCTTCTGGTGATGTAGAAGCCAAGCGCAACGAAATTCCAATGTCCATCGACGCTTTCCAACCTCAGGAAGTCGCCATGGAACTGAGCAATAGTACCAAAGAACCTCTGCCTTCCCCGTTTATCGACAATCATGATACCGATAAATCGGCAACATCGATCAACGAGCAGAAAGAGGAAGCAGAAGCCAAAGCACTGGCAAAAGCTGCCTATGACCTGGAGCAAAAGCTGGGCAAATGGCACAATGTCACCATTCAGTCTGGCGATAATTTATCCGTGTTATTTAATAACCAGGGTTTAAATGCCAGTGTGGTTTACCAGGTTGCCAACACACCCCGGTATGGAGAAACGCTGGCCAGTATACGCCCGGGTGAATCTCTGGAATTCCGGATTAATCAGGAGGGAACCCTGACCCAGCTGCGCTACGTCAAGTCCAGGCTGGAAAGTATCTTCTTTAATAAGGTGGACAAGGGCTACCGGGCAGAGCTGATTACCCTGTCACCGGAAATTCGTCCCACCTATGCCAGTGGCAGCATTGAGAGTTCTCTGTTCCTCGCCAGTCAGAAAGCAGGCCTTTCTCAGAATCTGACCATGGAGCTGGCCGGTATTTTTGGCTGGGATATCGATTTTGTTCAGGATATCCGCAGTGGTGACAGCTTTAGCCTGCTCTTCGAAGAGAAATATCTGGAAGGTGAAAAGCTGGGCGATGGTGATATTCTGGTAGCCAGCTTCACTAACCAGGGACAGACGTATACCGCTATCCGTTATACCGACAGTAACGGCGATACCGACTACTATACCCCGGACGGAAAAAGCATGAAGAAAGCGTTTCTTCGTACTCCGGTCGATTTTACCCGTATCAGTTCAAGTTTTAACCCTAATCGTCTGCATCCGGTATTCAAGACCAAGCGCCCGCACAGAGGGGTCGACTATGCAGCTCCGATGAATACCCCCATTAAAGCCGCTGGTGATGGCCGTGTGCAATTTTCCGGCTGGCAAAATGGTTTCGGTAACGTGGTGTTTATTCAGCACCCGAACGATATTGTCACGGTCTATGCCCATGCCAATAAACTGGCCGGTCTGAAAAAAGGCCAGAAAGTTCGTCAGGGTCAGACCATAGCCTATGTTGGCAAAACGGGTTGGGCTACCGGACCTCACCTGCATTATGAGTTCCGTGTCAATGGCGTTCACAGAAACCCGATGACGGTTAAGCTTCCGGATGCAGCGCCCATCGCCAGGGGTGAAATGGCTAACTTCAAGAAAAGATCAGAGCTGATGATGGCCAGGCTTGAAAAGCAGAGCGGGACATTGCTGGCCACTCAGTAACCATTAAAGATCACCATATCCTCCGGGCACACGAGGCACTAGTGTTTTCTTTGTGCCCCGGCGTCTTTACGGTTAACAATAATCGATCCATAAACCTTCCGCCCCGGGGTGAACCATGTCAGATATCTATATAGGGCTTATGTCAGGTACCAGCCTGGATGCCATGGATGCTGCAGCCGTTAACTTTTCTGGAAACAGCCCAACACTCCTTGCCAGCCACAGTACTGAATGGCCCGCCGAACTGAAGGAAAAAATTCAACAACTCTGTCTGCCTGGCCATGATGAAATTCGTTTGCTGGCTGAAGTGGATCCAGCCATCGCTTATGTAGCTGCAGAAACGGTCAATGCACTTCTGGACAAAGCAGGACTCAGGGCAGATCAAGTCAAGGCCATAGGCAGTCATGGCCAGACTATCAGACACATACCAGAGTCAGGCTACACCCTGCAAATCGGTGACCCTAATATCCTGGCGGAACAGACTGGTATTACGGTTATTGCCGATTTCAGGCGCAGGGATATGGCAGCAGGCGGTCAGGGAGCGCCGCTAGTACCCGCCTTTCACCACGCGGTTTTTACCAGCCGGACTTCCTGCCGGGTGATCGTCAATATCGGAGGTATCAGCAATCTATCTATTTTGCCGTCTGAAAATAGTGCGCAAAACTCCGTAACCGGCTTTGATACCGGGCCGGGGAACCTTTTAATGGACTATTGGTGTCAACAGCAATGGGGACAACCTTATGATAAAGGTGGCTGTCATGCAGCCAGAGAACCTCATGACCCGATTCTGCTGGAAA
The DNA here is from genome assembly GCF_023716865.1 of Endozoicomonas sp. SCSIO W0465. Taxonomy (NCBI): domain Bacteria; kingdom Pseudomonadati; phylum Pseudomonadota; class Gammaproteobacteria; order Oceanospirillales; family Endozoicomonadaceae; genus Endozoicomonas; species Endozoicomonas sp. SCSIO W0465. The sequence continues at coordinate 2,328,173 of NZ_CP092417.1, read as the reverse complement.
CCATGTTGAGTGAACCCTTTTTCCGGTTACCTGCACCCAAGAGCACTGGCCGGGAGCTGTTCAACCCTGCCTGGCTCAACTCAATGCTCGACGGTTTTCGTGGGCTGTCCCCAACCACCATACAGGCAACCCTTTGTCGTTTAACGGCCCGTTGCATTGCCGATGCGATACAACAGCATGCTCCCGATACTGATGCAGTGTTTACCTGTGGAGGTGGTGCCAATAACAACACCCTTATGACAATGCTAAAAGAAGAGATGCCCGGCCGAAGACTGGGTTCCACTTCAGAACTGGGTGTTGACCCCCAGTGGGTAGAGGCCATTGCCTTTGCCTGGTTAGCAAGACAGAATATGTCGCAACTACCTGGCAATCTGCCTGCAGTTACCGGAGCATCGGGTCTGCGTTTACTTGGTGGACGTTATTACCCGTCTTAGCTTAGCCTTTGACAACACCCCACGATCAGTAAATACCTTACACTGTATCATCCCTGGCAAACACACCTTCCGGCGGGCTTACCGGAAATGCATCGATAACTTCTGCAACTGCCTGAACTAACTGTGCTCTCTCTTCATGACCAAAATCAGGGAATGAACGCGTCACCATGTTATTGATTGATTGCCTGACTCTGCCTTCATCTCTGGCGCAAACATCATTGGCAAATGCCTTGAAAGCCACTCTGCTCATTTTTGACAGATGTCTCTTAAATTTCCTGCTCACATCTGGCTCAAGGGACTCAAAGGCACTATTTTCAATAAAATGATAAAGCCTGTCAGCGCCATCCCTTTCCTGTGGATGGAATGCAATCTCATCAATCTCATCAATGTATTCTCCTTCCATCCGCCGGGTAGATGAAGTCCTCTCATTGGCATACCTACCCACCATTCCGAAACGTTTTGATGCAGAAAGCGGTGGCGTGACATCAACTTCAACGGTAATCAAAGTGGGTATAAAAGGCGATGATTCACTTTCATCACTATCATCTGAAGATAAATATTCTGCATTAACCGAGGCGCCGACCCCCTCGGTAAAACAGCCTGCTTTCACATTGTGTGGCGTTGTCAGCACAGGACAACCCCTTACGGATTCAAGCCTCGCGTTTCTATTTACCGCTATTATTTGCTCTGGGGTTAAAAAGTCTTCCATGGCAATGGCATCAGTTTTTTTAACGCCTGGATTATTCCCTGCAGCGCCAGAGCATAATCGGGAAGGACCGGCAGCTTTTTTACTGATCGGGTACGTTTTTTTAGCATCATTACTTTGACAGAAGCGTGTCAGCAAAATACCAAAAAGCCCCCAGGCTATAACTACAACACTGGCAATATAAAGTCCTCCAGCACCAGAAACGCCATTATCATCTTGATGTGAAGCGACTGATGAAGCATTTTGCAATACTTTAGTCAAATTGTTATCACTGGTTAAATTTAAGGACAATGTTGAGTTGGTGGCATTGCCAATTGATGGCAGCTTGTTGGGCGAGCTAAAAACACCACTGCCAGCAAGTGCCAGGAGTGACAGCCCAACAGCAACCAGACAAACCCCTCCACCCATCGCCTTAATAGTCTTGCCAGGTGTTTTACCAAAACAGGCTTCCTGGCAACCCTGTCGGCAAATCCCTCTTTTCGCTATGGGTTTGTCATGCCGGCGGGTAAATTGTTCCATCGGTTCCGTTTTATACTCAAAAATGGCATCTGGTTCAGCCTTGATGACGACTCTGGTTCCGGTAAACCCTTTAGCCTTGGCGGAGGTTTGTGAAGATGGAGGCTTCAGAATACCCGGAATAGAATCAATAGACTGTTGATGCTGTAATTCATTACCTGAAGCTGCGCCTGTAATACCCATAGTAATTTATCTACCTGATTATCGGTTTTATTTTCATGAAATAAGCATCAAAAAAACCAAAATAAAACGTCTGATAAAATATTTATCCACTTACCTATGGAGTTCAAGATAAAGTCTAAAGTTACTTTTCGCCAGTTCCTACCAAATACAACAAAGTAAGACTAGATTAATTCTATACAGCTTTGTCCTGAGGCTGGCTCATATTACAGAGCTACTTTTGGTTTATTATGTATTAGCCACTTCACTCACTCCTCACTTTCCTGATGAATGCGCCCATCTCAGCTTATTGTTGACAGAGCACACTTCAAAGGCACAGGCACTCACCATGAATATGAACAAAATTGGCATTATCGGCACGGGCTTTGTTGGTATGGCGGCAGCCTACTCCCTGTTTCAACAAAAGCTGGCCAATGAAATTGTTCTTGTCGATAAAAACCATGACAGAGCCCATGGTGAAGCACTGGACTTGATGCATGGCCAGCCACTGGTTGGGCGCTGCGAGGTTACCGCCGGTGACTTTTCCAGCCTCAAAGGCGCGGGAGTTATCGTCATCTGCGCCGGTGTCAGTCAGTCCAGCCCGGATGAAAGCCGACTGCAACTGCTGCAGCGGAACATCAAAGTCCTGGAAACCATTGCCAGTGAGCTTGATCAGCACGCACCGGAAGCCATGTTACTGATTGCCAGCAACCCGGTAGATATTCTCACCCATGCCATGCAAAGCCTGAGTCATCGTCCCAATAATCTGGTAATTGGCACCGGAACCCTGCTGGATACCTCCCGTTTGCGAACCCTTCTTGCCGACTACTATGATGTCTCACCCCAGTCTATTCACGCTTATATTCTCGGGGAACACGGCGACTCTGAAGTCACCGTTTGGAGTTCAGCCGCCATTGCCGGACTGGCCATCAAAGGCAATACGATTAATGGTCGTGAATACAACCAGGAAGCTCTGGCAGCTGTTGTCACCAGGGTCATAAGAGCCGCTTACGAGATAATTGCCAACAAAGGCTATACCAACTGGGCTATTGGTCTGGTTATTGCCTACATCATTCGCATGGTACGCAATAATCAGCGAAGTGTTCTCCCGGTATCGGTTCGGCTAAATGGTGAGTACGGCATCAGAGACATCTGCCTGAGCCTGCCAGCCGTGATTGGCAGTGATGGAGTGGAGAATATTATTGCCCCCAAACTGGATGAAGGGGAACTCGCGGGTATTCAACACTCTGCAAACACCCTTAAAGCTTCTATGGACCAGCTGGTATGAGTACCCTTTTTTAAGACCTGTAAACAGCAAAAATGACGAGAAAACACAGGAGAAAGTTTTCCTTTGTATTCTTCGTGCTCTTTGCGGTTGTCCTGACGAATGTTTCAGGCTATTCGTTCATATCGAGAACGATGACCCACAGCCACAGGTAGACTTGGCATTCGGGTTTTTTACCAGAAAACGGGAACCTTCCAGTCCCTCTTCATAGTCAATCTCTGCGCCCACCAGATACTGGTAACTCAGGGAATCAACCACAACGGATGCGTCATCTTTGATAATCAGGGTGTCATCATCAGCAAGACTGCTGTCAAACGTAAAGCCATACTGAAAACCGGAACAACCTCCACCGGTAACATATACCCGGAGCCTTTGATTCTCTTCGGTCTCATCTGCCAGCAATTCACTTACCCTGCGGGCAGCAGCTTCCGTAACACTGATTGGCTCCGGTATCACTGTTTCTACTACGCTCATTGACCCTCCCGTGCCGTTGTCTTATGTCAAGGCAACGACCCGTCATTTACTTTTCAGTCGGCCATTATCTGATTAACCAACTATTACAGTCAACTTTCCACAACGTCAATCACTTCACCTGCGGGCACTTTGTCGTCTGAACGCTCCAGCAGAGGTTGCGGTCCAACAGGCACACCGTTTGCGTGATGCTCAAGATTACCATTCACCTGGGCCCCTTTCGTCATCTCTATGACGTTGTAAAACACATTACCGGTAATCACTGCCCTGGAAGCAAGCTCCAGATGTTCTTCGGCATAAACATTACCACGAACATGTCCATCAACCACCACTCTCTGGACACGAACATTACCTTCCACACTACCGTTGTGAGCAATGGTCAACAGGCCCTGGTCTGCTGAAACATTACCTTTAACACGCCCTTCGATATGAACGGTACCGCAAAAGTGAATATCACCGTCAATGATGGTTTCTGACGATATAAGAGTCGTACTGCCCTGTTTATCCACGACGTTACCCGCTGTTTTGCTCTTGCCGAACATCCGCTAACAGCTCCTTATCCCATAGATAAATTTGTTCAAAACTCTGTCTGATTCCGCTGGTGATCTGCACCACCACCTTGACCTCTGCCGGCTGAAAACCTTCTGGTATAGAGATGTCAAGATACTCTCTGTCACTTGGCAGAGCCTGAAAGTAGCGAAATCCCAAACGTGTGGTGATCTGATCTGACTCTACCAGCTGTTGCAGCGGTAGGGTCTGCACCTTGCCATCTTTCTCGCCAATCAGCGATACCGATAGCGTTCCTTTCAGAAACGGGTTACTTCTCGCCACCTGGGAAATAACCAGTCGAAGCCGGTACTGACCGGATTCATCTCCCTCAAGCAGACTAAAGTCAGCGACCCGAACACCGGTCGACATATCTTCCGGAGCCAGGATGCTCTTGAAAAAGGTCAGCTCTTTATGCAACTGCTCTTTCTCTTCCTCAAGCTTTCTCACTAGCAAGCGGACGTTATTGACCGCTGCACGATCCATCTTGCTGGCACTTTCCAGAATCGCCAAACGCTGCCTGAGCTCGTTATTCTCTTCCTGTAAAACGCTGGCTTTGCTTTCCAGGCTGATATTCTGCTGCCGAACCTGTTCCAGAGTCTGGCCTGCGTGGTTACCACCATACCAATAGGCAAAGCCACCCAGCAAAGCAATAAATATCAATAGAAAAAATCGAATTAACTGATCTCGTTTCGGGTTATGGCGTATAACCCTGAGCTTGCCACTGTCGGGATGCAAAGCTATCCACCCTTTCTTGACCGTTACTAACCGCCACCTTAATTAAAAGGATAAGCCTTATTCTGAATAACTGAACGGCAGGACTATACACAAGCCAAAAAAACATAACAAACAAACAGGCAAACTTTTGCTCCATCCTCAATAAGTCCACTGCCAAACATCTGAAGAAGCTGTTTGGCACAGGGAAAGGCGAGCGGTATGATGCGATCATACCGTTTACAAACACTGCCTTCTAATATTAAGTAGCTGGCCATATGGAATCGAATATTTCTGGCTACTTGGGCTGGTACTATGCGAGGCACAACGGAGGGAGCATAGCCGTAGCTATGTGACCGGAGTTGTAACGAAGCACGACTGCATGGATGCAGGAGCTAGAGCAACGCAGGAGCAGTTGCCGGGAGTGCCGGCACAAGGAGCCAGAAATATATGATTTCATATGGTTAGCTACTTACATGCTCGATAAATGGACAACGCCACTTATTCAGCCAGCGCTGAAGCTCACTGCGTTATGGTTGAAACGTCATGGTATCAAGCCGAACCAGGTAACCATCACCGGTTTTCTGATCGGCATGATAGCACTCCCTTTGCTGGCCAGTGAGTACTACTCACTGGCTTTGCTGCTGATTCTTGGCAACCGGATCATGGACGGTCTTGATGGGGCACTGGCCAGGCTGGCCAGCCCCTCAGACGCGGGCGGATTTCTGGATATTACGCTGGATTTTATTTTCTATTCCGGCATCGTTCTTGGATTTGCCCTGGCGGCACCGGCAAAAAATGCGGTCGCCGCCTGCGTCCTTATTTTTTCATTTATGGGCACCGGAGCCAGCTTTCTTGCCTATGCCATCATGGCTGAGAAACATCAGCTTCCTGACCCAAACTTCAAACATAAATCCCTGTATTACCTGGGGGGGCTGGCAGAAGGAACAGAGACCATTTTCCTCTTTATTCTTTTCTGTTTGCTGCCCGGTTATTTTCCACAACTTGCCCTGGGGTTTGCCGCCATTTGCATGTTAACTGCGGCTCTCAGAGTCTGGTCCGGTTACCACAGTATTGATCAGGCAGAAAAAGGAAAGCTCAAAGACTCAATCACATAAAAGTCTCTGAAAAACAGATTAATTCAACTGTCTTTTCAAAGACACTGACTATTTTAATTACGCTTTTTATGAATTGAACGTCAACGGGGAACTTATTAAAGGTAAACCCTAAGCTCCCCAATCAACTTTAAAAGATATATTTCATCTATTCACTTGATCCATCAGGGGTAGCACTGCTGTACCGGGTAAACTGGTAGAAACTCTTGCTATAGATACTTTCCAATTTCTCCAACACCCTCTTGCATTCATCCAGGTTTTTGATGGTCGATGGAACTCCCATTGTGGGTTCAAACATAACAAACCCATTTGCTGTCCTGGTCAAGGTGAGCATGTGAGATGTGGCTTCGCCTTGTTGAAGGTTACCTACCATTATGCAGATAAAACTTTCACCAACTGCAAGCTGCTCAAGAGGGAAAGAGTCTACAGATTTTACGTTTACTGTTTTCATATGTTCCAGTTGAGACTCTACCGCTCTTTGGGCTTCTTCTCTTGCTTTAGCTGGATTATCGTAAGCACCAAGCTGTTCACAAAGTTTTGCTGGTATTAAAAATCGGTCAATATTTTTAACATTATGCTGTAAAAGGTAATGATTAAAACTCTCCAGGTCTATTTGGAAATCACCGCTTTGGTATCCGGGGTAAATGAGTTTAATCGCCTCTTTAAGCTTGTTACCATCGTATATGTGAGTAACAAGGTCGACTTTTGGGCTTTCCTTAAAAGCGTCAGGTGTAGTCAGCCAAACTGCAGATGTTGCTGCACAAATACCTTGATCCGATGGAATGCCCATTTCTTCTTTAACCATGCTGCGAAGCGACTGGGCGAGTTCAAGGAACGGTTCAGTGAAGCTCATTGGCTTCGTGGCAAGGTAACCAATAAGGGTCGGTAACTGCCATACTGCGTAGTTTAAAAGCGAACGCGGTATGGAACATTGCGTGCCATGGTTCAGGCACTTTGCAACTGCCAAGCCTCCTATGGCAACGGCGGACAACCCTATAAACCGTGGTCCCCACGCCTTTTGGGTGCTGTCTTGATGTGCATCAGTCCGGGGATCTTGCAATGGAGCCGGATCACTCGAACCAGATACAGTTGAAATTTCTGTAATCATATTTAGGACCTATCCATAGTGTGTTGATATTCTAATTCACAATTATCCATTGCCCTTGTTCGCTGGCACTAGTTTCAATTTCAGAACGTACCTTCAGGCAAATGAAAATGATTGGAATTGTCCCTGAATTATTTACCTATTTCCGTTCACCCTGAGTTTGTCGAAGGGTGGTGCCAGCGGACTTCGACAAGCTCAACCCGAACGAAGCCCAAGAGTGAAAACAGGAAAGTTGTTTCAATACAATTCCTACATTTTTTTGACAGGAGCGGGCAGAAAAAGTTCCGTGATCTGGAGGTAGGGTTAGTAACTCAAGTTACGCACCTTGCTGAAAATCAGCCATTATTGGTGGCATGAAAAATGATCTCATAGAACTTTATTCTGACTACCTGTTGTCGTCGTCTGGGAAGACCACTGCAACGGGAGTGTCAGAGCTTTTGGATAATGTCTACAGTCATGACCAATTCACCCGATTGCTTTCAAACAATGAGTTTACCAGTCGTGACTTATGGCTTTACGTTAAACCCGTCGTGCGACAGGTTGAGTGCAGTGATGGGGTTTTGATCTTTGACGATACGATTCAGGAAAAGCAGTTCAGCAAAGAGAATGCCCTGAACACCTGGCATTTTGATCATACAAAAAATCGCACCGTGAAAGGTATAAATCTGCTCAATGCACACTACCATGCCGGAGATGCGTCGATTCCTGTCGCCTATAAATTGATCGAGAAAACCATCCTGTACACCGACTTGAAGACAAAAAAGGTAAGACGATATGCAGAGCAAACCAAAAATGAAATGATGCGGGAGATGCTGATGATTTGCTGCCATAACCAGCTTATGTTCCGCTATGTCCTTGCAGATAGCTGGTTTTGCTCAAACGACAATATGATGTTTATTCGACACGACTGTAATAAACATTTCCTGATGGCGATGAAGTCAAACCGCAAGGTATCCCTCAGTCTGGACGACAAATTACAAGGCCGTTCACAGCGTATAGATACTGTTGATTTTTCAGAAGATAAGCCTGTACAAGGGTGGATAGCAGGTGTCGATTTCCCTGTTCTGCTATACCGTCAGGTCTTTAAAAACAAAGACGGAAGCACAGGCATTCTCTATCTGGTTTGCAGCGATCTTGACTGTGATGCCGAGACTCTCAAGGCAATCTACGAGAAACGGTGGAAAGTCGAGGTCTTCCATAAAACGCTGAAATCGAATGCGTCAATGGCCAAGTCACCGGCGCATACTGTGAGAACACAGAGTAATCATATCTTTCTTTCAATTTACTCAGCCTTCAGGTTGGAAGTATTGTCATTGAAAGTAAATCTGAATCACTTTCAGCTCAGAGCCAAAATCTATATGGCAGGGCTGAAAGCTTCGTTGGGGCAGCTGAGAGAGCTGTTAGCTGCGTAACTTCAGTTAGTAAAACAAGGCCGGGCTATGGTTGAGCTATGAGAGAACCTATGGTGACCGCTCTCTCACAGGTTCTCATGAATAGTGGTGGGAAGACAAAACAGACTGTTGATATCGTTTGATGCTGAGAATCGAGATATCCTCAGGAATGCGGATATTGCTTTCATGGAGTACTTTTACCCCCCCTTATTTTCTTGCGATCGTACAATACAACGAACTGATTATGCAGGTGGCAGCTGCCAGCAGGTAAATTGAGAAAATCATTACCATCCACTCGGCCATATTCAATATCAGGAAAGTCCAGTCATCGGCACCACAGATTCCAGTAGGCATAAACATGGAAGGCCACCACTCATAAAGTGGCAGGTCAAAAGGGAAGACCGGTCGGAAGCTGCAGCTGGAAGTAAACGGATTAAACTCAGCGTAGTCTGCGGTTTGAGCAATGGCTTCCTTCAACCCATACAGTGCACCGACCATCCAGAGACTGTACCCTGAGATTCTGAAAACCAGCCGGGTTGGTGCAATGATGATAACCAATGGAGCCAACATCAACGCCAGCACGGCAAGCCGTTGATAAACACAGCGCTCACAGGGGTCCATGTGCAAAAGATACTGAAAACCCAGGGCACACAGTTCCAGAAAGAGTGCTGTGGCAAACATAATGAGCCAGGTGACCCGTAAATTCTGCCAGCCATGGATGGTTTGCAGGGGGCTGTCTTGCAAATGTTGAAAGAGGCTTTTGGAGTTCTGTTTATCCGTCAATGGTTGAATCCCTCAGAAGTTACCGCTGACTTTCCAATCGGAGACCGGAAAGCTATCGGCCTGATTTATTTTGCGTCTTCCACTGGAAGCCCGGTCAGGTAGGTGATCAGTGCATTCAGATCGTCGTGGGACTTCAGGCTGCCCATATTGATCAGGTAACGGTTATTCACCATAAAGCTGGGAACGGCATGAACGTATTCGCCATACCGGTTCCAGTCCAGCACGGTATTCATCACCATCAGGTTATTCTGGTTCGCCTCGAAGTCAGACTGTTTCAATCCGGCCTTTTCCAGGGTCTGAAAGAATTCCGCATCATTGCGCCAGTCTCCCTTGCGCTCCACATGAATACGACTGAACAGCGCCTGCTTTACCGGGTTATGGCGTGGAGTGCCCTGAGTCATTGCCAGAGCCATAGAGGCCTGTTTGGCATATGCCCCCATAAAGTCCATATGTGCCTGCTTGAACTCGATGTTCTGCTGAGCCAGCCAATCTTTCAGGGGAATCAGTGGCCCTTTCTCCCACTGATAGCACCCCCCGCAGTAAATGGAAAACAGTTTGGTCACGATTGGCCTGGTATATGGGGTTAGCCCTTCAACCACCTGGTAATGGGTTCCTTCCTGAAACCGGCTTTTGGTTTGAGTGCTGTCCGTTGCTTTGGCAAAAGCCATCATCGGAAATGCAAATATCAGTACCAATAATAACTTCTTCATCGGCATTATTTCCTGTAATCCTGTTTAACAGTCTGATTATTGAGAGGTTAACACTCTCTACCGAACACTAACCACAGTGTCTGGTAAAGAGGTCGGTTATTCGTTAGCCTGTTCTGCTTCGCTTGCCTTTTTTGCTGCTTCCATGGCCTTCAGCTGGGCTTCAATCATTTCCGGTGTTTCCAGGCTAATGCGACCCAGCTGGCCATCCCGGAATTCATTGATCAGAATTTCTGCAACTTTATGAGTATCGGCAATGCCTCCCCTGCGCATACAGCCCCGACGCTGACCAATACTATCAAACAGCTCGATACCGGTTTGCGGGATTTCTTTCAGCTGGTAGCGCTGCAGGAGAGCATCCGGGTAATGCCGCATCATGAACTCGGCCAGATACATGGCAATGTCTTCAAACTCAATTACTGTGCTTTTAATGGCCCCACTGATGGCCAGACGATAGCCGCAATCCTCCGGCTCAAGCTTTGGCCAGAGGAAGCCGGGGGTGTCCAGCAAGACCATGTTATTGGGCAGTTTGATTCTCTGCTGCTGCTTGGTGACTGCCGGCTCATTACCGGTTTTGGCAACCGTTCGACTGGCCAGAATATTGATAGTAGTGGACTTACCCACATTGGGAATACCCACAATGATGGCCTTCAGCTGGCTGACATCCAGGTTTCGTTCAGGCACCAGGGCAGGGGCCATATTCAGGATACTGCGAATTTTGTCCGGCTGTTTCAGATTAACGGCAATGGCCTTCATGCCAGAAGTGCGGTTGATGTGGTCTACCCACTGCCGGGTTACCGCCGGATCTGCCAGGTCACTCTTGTTCAAAATCTTGATACAGGGGGTGTCCTTGCGCAGGGATGCAACCATCGGGTTCTCACTGCTGAAGGGAAGTCGGGCGTCCAGCACCTCAATAATCAGATCCATTTTTGGTATCACTTCACGGATCTCTTTTTTGGCCTTGTACATATGGCCGGGATACCAGTTTATTGCCATCGTTGGATCTATCTTTGTCTAACTGAAAACAGCTTACTTTACTATGGATTGGGTGCGCCAAAAACCACCAATTGTAAAACATTAATGCAAAAATTGGCTATCAATCGTATCCCTCATTGAACCATGTTGGTTTTATCTGGTCAGTATCAGTGCCGTACAGGCACCTACAGGCCGTTCAGATAAAAAATCGTGCTCCCTATGTCAACACCCGTATCAAACCACCCTGTTTTCATCACTTCCCCAGCTACCGGTTCCACCGAGCCATCACCGGGCAATAACAGAAAAAACAGAAAGCGCCATTTCTCCGGACATAGAGTTCAACCTGTTGATCGGGAAAACAGGCAAGGTCAAGAGGATTTCAGAGAGCAGTTTTGTGAATCGAAACGGCATCCGAAAAAACGGCAATGTCGACAGCGCGTGAATGCCGGTGAGACGGTTACATCAGCATCAACCGGGCGTACTCCAACTGAACCACTGGTGAGACATGAAGCCAGTGCCTTACACCCTTCGGTTATCGTCTACCCACAGCCAATGGATATTGACCCGGGTGAAGATTCCTCTTCTTTATTTTCTACTGAACACCCGTCAGGGCGACCTGAATCGTTAAGTGTTGATGAGAAACCTGATCACAGCGAAATCATCGCAAAGTTTACCGCCGCTCATCAACATCAAATAATGCCATCCCTGGGTCACCCGGGCGTCAAAGCTGTACTGTCTAACGCCAGCAGACTACTGAAGACGCTTGAAAAAAGGGGGATTCAGTTATCTATGAGCAGAGGCAACCCTCCCCTATCGACTCTCTTTTCAAAACTTGAGCAATTCAATATTGCTACAGAGCATCAGATTTGTTCAGGGTATTTTCAAAAAGCCGATGTGTTTTTTTCGGCTGTGGGCAAAACAATGAAGAACACCGGCTGTTTAACCAGCATGTTGAAGAGCAAAGGCAGTGTAACCCTGTTTACGAGCATGACAGATGGGGATGTAGCTGCAATTGCTGCATGCCCGTGTTTAAAGCAGATTTCCTCCCTATATAATGGCAAAGGCTTACCGGATAAGGCACGAGTGGAAGCTTTCCTGAAGCTGGGGTGCCTGAAAGAGGGATGGCAGGGTAACGACGAGGCCGTCAAGGACAATCCGATCGACCGGACACTGCTCACCAACATTTCCTCCATGTCTTCTGCTAAAGGCTTACCGGAAAAGACGAAAGTGGAAGCCTTCCTGACACTGCCCTGCCTGAAACAGGGATGGCAGGGCATTGACGACGCCGTTAAGGACCAGCCGATCGACCGGGCACTGCTCACCAACATTTCCTCCATGTCTTCTGGTAAAGGCTTTCCGGAAAAGGCGGAAGTTGAAGCTTTCCTGAAGCTGGCCTGCCTGAAAGAGGGATGGCAGGGAATTGATGAAGCCGTTCAGGATAAGTCGCTAGATCGGGCACTAGTCACCAGCATTTCCTCCATGTCTTCTGGTAAAGGCTTACCGGAAAAGGCGAAAGTGGAAGCCTTTCTGAAGCTGGCTTGCCTGAAAGAGGGCTGGCAGGGCATTGATGAGGCCGTTAAGGACAAGCCACTCGACCGGTTTCTGTTCACCAGGATTTCCTCTATGTGTAATGGCAGAGGCTTACCAGAAAAGACGAAAGTAGCAACCTTTCTGAAGTTGGCCTGCCTTAAAGAGGGATGGCAGGGCATTGATGAGGCCGTTAGGGACAAGCCGCTCGATCGGGCTCTGGTCACCCACATTTCTTCCATGTGTCATGGCAAAGGGCTACCGGAAAAGGCGAAAATGGAAGCCTTTCTGACGCTCGGCTGCCTGAAAAAAGGATGGCAGGGCATTGATGAGGCCGTTAAGGACCAGCCGCTCGACCGGACACTGATCACCCACATTTCCTCCATGTGTCATGGCAAAGGCTTACCGGAAAAGGCGAAAGTGGAAGCCTTCCTGAAGCTGGCCTGCCTGAAAGAGGAATGGCAAGGCATTGATGAGGCCGTTAAGGACAAGCCCTTCGATCGGGTTCTGGTCACCAGTATTTCCTCCATGTCTTGTGGCAAAGGCTTACCGGAAAAGGCAAAAGTGGAAGCTTTCCTGAAGCTGGCCTGCCTGAAACAGGGATGGAAAGGCATTGATGAGGCCGTTAAGGATAAGCCGATCGACCGGGCATTGGTTACCAACATTTCCTCCATGTTTAATGGCAAAGGCTTACCGGAAAAGGCGAAAGTGGTAGCCTTCCTGAAACTGTCCTGCCTGAAAGAGGGATGGCAAGGCATTGATGAGGCCGTTAAGGACAAGCCACCGGACCGGACACTGATCACCCACATTTCTTCCATGTGTAATGGCAAAGGCTTACCGGAAAAGGCATCAGTGGAAGCCTTCCTGAAGCTGGCCTGCCTGAAAGAGGGATGGCAGGGCGTTGATGAGGCTGTTAAGAGCGAGCCGTTAGACCGGGCACTGATCCCCCGCATTTCCTCCATGTGTCATACCAAAGGCATACCGAAAAAGGCGAAAGTGGAAGCCTTTCTGCAGCTCGGCTGCCTGAAAGAGGGATGGCAGGGCGATGACGAGGCCGTTAAGGACAAGCCACTGGACTGGACACTGATCAGCTGCATTTCCTACCTGTTTAATGGCAAAGGCTTACCAGAAAAAGGGAAAGTGGAAGCCTTCCTGAAGCAGCGAGCCGAAAATACCCGGGACAATGAGATAATCGTTATAAAGGAAGAGGCAACAGAGTTAATTTCATTGCCTCACCGTATCAACGATCAGGCTCCGCTATGGCTGGCAGAACAATCTGTCAAAAGGGAAGTTGGTGAAAGCAGGCAAAGACCAACAACCTTCTTCAGTCAGATCGACATACCAAATGACAGATCGATCAGAAAAAGCATTAATGAATCCATAGCAAAATATCAAGCGCTGGATGACAAGCAAAGAGAGCAGTATTTAAAAGAGCGAATGTCCGTTCAAAAAAACGATGGATCGATCTTTAGTGAATTAAAAGGGCAGCAAGAGGTTGTCGCCAGCAGGGATATTTCGCAATGGGAGCTGTTGGGGCACTATGCAGGTAAGCAATACCATGACAACACATACCAACAGGGAGCACGTTTCATGGGCGCTGTATTAGCAAATATTGACCGCTATAGCTTTGCTCCAACTCATGGTGTTTTCATCTCAGCGTTCAGAGAAGGCAATATAACGTCGTTAATCAATGCTTTTAGCACTTATGCCATTAGGGAAAAAAATTCCCCGGAACAGAATGTTTCGTTTCTAAGGCACAGAAATCAGCAAGGGCAGTGGGTGGTGTTTGTTATCGCGATAAAACCCATACCCGCTAATGAAAGCCTATGGATTGATTATGGGGAGCAATACTGGCAGGCCGCACGAGAGCCTATAGAAATTGTTGACGACTAACCCTGTTGGCCTGTAAATGGTGATTACTAAAGTCAGTCTTAACCCCATCAACCGTCCATTTAAGTTGGATTTTGCCATCGTATTCACTGCAACAGGGCCTACCAAAATCGAGGCATCAACAAAAAAAGCCGCCTTCACGCTGAAAGCGGCTTATGATTAAGCAGACATAAAGCCCTGAATTATATCCGAACCGTTTCACCCTCCGCCAAAGGCCCTGATACTACGCCATCCCGGCGAGGAATACGAATATCGTCAACCATATCCCGTACTGCTTTGGGTGGTGCTTCGGTAACGTGGCAAACCACCATGGATACTGCAAAGTTAATCAGCATACCCAGAGTACCGATTCCCTCAGGCGAAACCCCGAACCACCACTGATCCGGTGTACCACCCAGGAACTTGAAGTAGATGATATAAGAGGCCGTAAACAGCAGACCGGTCACCATACCGGCAATGGCTCCCTCACGGTTCATCCGCTTGTAGAAAATCCCCAAAAGAATTGCCGGGAAGAATGAGGAAGCAGCCAGACCAAAGGCAAAGGCCACCACTGACGCCACAAAGCCCGGAGGGTAGATGCCTGCCAGTCCTGCCACACCAATAGCCGCTGCAGCAGCAATACGTGCAGCAAGCAGCTCCTGCTTGTCGGTGATGCCCGGCATCAGATTCCGTTTCAGCAAGTCATGAGATATGGAAGTAGAAATGACCAGCAGCAAGCCAGCGGCAGTAGAAAGAGCTGCAGCCAGACCGCCGGCAGCCACCAGAGCTATGACCCAGCCGGGAAGATCAGCGATTTCAGGATTGGCCAGAACCATGATGTCACGATCAACATACAGTTCATTGGCGTTATCCGTCTGGTGATTGCTGACCAGTCGTTCACCACTGTCACCACGGGCTTCAATAAACGATGGTTTGCCTTCAATTGGCGCGCCCGGATGATACTGGATTTTGCCATCGTCATTTTTATCGACCCAGGCCATCAAGCCAGAGTTTTCCCAGTTGGCAAACCATTCAGGCAACTGCTCGTATTCAGCTTCAGAAACGGTCTGCAGCAGATTGATACGGGCAAAGCTGGCAACCGCCGGAGCCGTGGTGTACAGCACAGCAATAAACAACAGCGCATAACCGGCAGATTTACGGGCGTCACGCACCGTTGGGGTGGTGAAGAAACGCACGATAACATGTGGCAAACCCGCAGTACCCACCATCAGAGCCATGGTGATAAAGAACACATCAATGGTGGACTTGGAGCCATCGGTATACTGGGCAAACCCTAGCTCCTGAGACAATCCATTCAGTTTCTCCAACACCGAGAGACTGGTACCCTCAACATCACTACCAAAGCCCAACTGTGGGATTGGATTACCGGTAATCATCATGGAGATAAAGATCGCTGGCACCAGGTAAGCAAAAATCATCACACAGTATTGCGCTACCTGAGTGTAGGTAATACCTTTCATCCCGCCGAGTACGGCATAAACAAAGACAATCCCCATGCCGATCATCACACCAATATTGATATCCACTTCCAGGTAACGGGAGAAGACGATACCAACGCCACGCATCTGCCCGGCCACGTAGGTAAAGGAGATAAAGATAACGTAACTATTCAGCACTGAGCAAAGGCATATTACAGTAATTCCGAACAGCTCTATGAAGTGATTGATATATGTCCATTCCCTGTTTTCTGGCAGACGACAAATAGCTGCGAATCCGTGCAAACATAGAACCACCGTCTGCACTCCTGAAGCAGCCTGAGATTTTCTGCTTGGCTCTTTTCCAATTCCAGACTGCTATGTAACCAGCAAGTTGACTAAGGGCTGAAGAAGACTTTTGCCTCTTCGGCCAATATTATGCAAAAACTCAAAAAAGCCAAGGTAAAGGGGTAAAGCCTCTTGGGATATTCCCCTGTGAGGCCTTAGCCACGAGCGTAGAAGTGACCAAAACCCCTCCATAGTATTAACATGCACCTCGTAAATACCGTCTTTGTCATCATCACGAGCATACTCACCTTTGCCGTGACAGACCGTTTTATGTCTGAAGCCCCAGCTTTCAAGGTCATCATAGATGTTGTATTCATCGGTATAAATCTGGCTCTGTGGGGCTACGTGTTTCTTGATAAATGGTTCGATTGTCGCCTTCTTAACGTTCGACAGCATGTTGATAATGACCTGACCTCCCCTTTGAATCATTCCCAATACCGGCGGTTTGTCTTTTTCAAGAGTCCCACGGCCCGGAGCGCCTTTAAGCCTTCTTTTTCTCGGTGGACGATCCAGATTTTTTTAATGCTTCAGGGTGTCCCTTGTGACCAGCTACAATGTAGACCTCGTCGAATTCAACTTCGCCATCAAGAATCACTTCAGGCTTTCGGTCAACAACACCATTTCGTAAGACTGTGGTCATATGGTGTGCATCACTGACACACAGATCAAGTTCCTGAGCTATCTGGCTGTTGGAGACGTTCAGCCCCATTAAATAGAGACAGGCAATCCAGACTTTGAGTGGTCGGTGGTGTCCTGCGAAAACCGTATTTGTCAGGTCATCGAAGTAGCGCTTACAGGACTTACAGTAATAGTGCTGGCACTCTACCTGCACATTGTCGTGTCCATTCTTTTTGACATTCTCAGAATCACAGTGCGGACAGAGAACAGTGCCATCTGGCCAGCGGTTCTCACGGATCATCTCAAAGCAGGTGTCATTACTGATGAGATCTGAGATTCGGCCTATATTCATGGTCAATGCTGGCGATGGCTAATTATATCCACCAAGGATAGTTCAGCAGTTCGGAATTCGAAAAGAGCCTTCTGCTTTAACTTGGCCATTCGAACATCCCGCTCACTGCCATTGTTATCGAAGGGAATGGTAAAATCTGACATGAAGCGCAGTGTCTCAGCCTTGAACTCAGTGAGTCGTTTGAAGAGATTGTAAGCTTTAGTATTCTTGACTTTCTTGCGCTTAAGCTCCTCTCGTTGCTTCTCCATATAGACGACTTCTTTCATTAGAGCCCGCTGAAGCAACCGGTCATAAATCTTCTCGATTCGTTCACAGACAACACTTGGCATCTGTAGCATACCTATGGTCTTAAAGCCCTTGCAGTAATGCCAGGAAAGCCTCAGTAGCTTCATCAATCGCAACGCCAGTTGATTGCTGTCCCTATCAACAACACCCAAAAGCTCCCTCAGGTGATGGGCATTGCAAAGTACGTGAGTTGCCGCATATGCAAAATAGGATTTCCAATGATCATGAACCAGAACGCCTGCAAATGTTAGCAGTATGCCCATCGTGTCCATGGCCTCACGACCTCGCTTTTCAGACAAGTAGTAGAGCGTCCATTGTTCATCCCGCATAACGTGTAGCCAGTGCAAAGAGCCCTCGGCCCGCATACCCGTTTCATCGGCTCCGGCAACAGACGATTCCCGCAAGGCGTCACGAATAACCTCTTCAGTAGAAGCCAGATTTTCATAGGTTCTGGCCACAAAATTGGCGACAGTGCCTGCACTTACACTCATTTTATAGAGAGTATTAAAATACTCTGACACGCGCTTAAAAGGCAGGAAATGGTATTGGTTAAGATAGACGGCCATAGCCTGTGTGGCTGAGCCATATTGTGCGGCAGCGGTAACACCTTCCGGGAATTCAGCCTGATTCCGACAACCACAAGTGCAGATTTTTACTTCAGCTCTATGGGCCGTTACTTCAAATTCACCCGGTCTCCCTGGTTCAAACACCTGTCGTTCAATATATTTGACCGGCTCACTATCAAGAAGAGACGCCTGACATTTATTGCATTCTTTAACCGGAAGGTACTCAATATAGTCAGGGATATCGACCTGTTTAAGACAAGTGCCCTGATGCCCTTTCTTTCCACCGGCTTTATTACCAGAAGACTGTCTCAGACTTTTAGGATTGGGTTTTTCATCCGATGGATCGGTACCTTTATCTGCGGAAAGGTCGTCAGAATGATCTGGAGAATTACTGTTTTTACAAGGTTTTTGATAACCATCAGACGATGGCGGCTTGCTGCTGTTTTGACTGTTCTTGCCAACCTTTTCTTCCAATTCTCGACATCGCTCTTCCAGACAGGCAACTCTCATCCGCAGCTCTGCATTCTCTTTCAAGAGAATCTCAGCCGACATAGTTGCGGGTAGTTCTGGAATCATGCTGGCGAATATTGTGGAAAAATGGTGCTTAAGAGGATGGTATAAAAATCAGAAAATTCCAGATTTATGTGGGGGTGCTGAACAGTTACAAGATAACACAGATAACTGCCACGACTCGCGCTGTCTGAGAGTAATAGCGCTCGGCCACGAAGTCCGGCACCGTGAACTGGCCAAACTTGCGCAGGTAGGGTGCGAGACACATAGCCAACAGCACATAACCACCGGTCCACCCCATCAGGTACATGGCACCATCACGCCCCATAAAGGAGATAATTCCGGCCATGGAAATAAAGGAGGCCGCCGACATCCAGTCCGCTGCTGTTGCCATACCGTTGGCAACCGGATGAACACCGCCACCGGCCACATAATAGTCTTTGGTTGATCCAGCCCTGGACCAGATAGCTATACCGATATAGAGCGCGAACGATAAGCCGACAAAGAGGAAGATCAGTGTTTGAGTTGCCATCTCACTCTTCCTCCTGAACGTTGTATTTTCTATCCAACCGGTTCATCAACCCGATATAGACAAAAATCAGAATCAGAAAGGTATAGATGGAGCCCTGCTGGGCAAACCAGAAGCCCAATGGAAAACCAAAAAAGCTGAATTGATCCAGCTGCTCCACAAAAAGTATGCCGCAACCAAATGAGACGACAAACCAGATTGCATATTCTGGTAACTCTTGAACACTCATTCTGGTAACACTTGAACACCCATTCTGGTAACACTTGAACACCTATTCTGGTTTCTTTTGAACACTTTTTGATGATTTCCAGAATCACCGTTCAAGCTTCCAGAAACGCTGTTCAACAGACCATAAACCGGTCTAATACAGCTAACAAATATCTTCTTATGCATTGATTTTCCATAACTTTGGCCGTTCTTATCTGTACCAAGAGAGGGAACCGGCCATGACAGAAAACAGGATTACCATGCGTAAGCTACTAGAAATACTCCGGATGCGGTTTGGCAGCCAACTCAGCTTCCGACAAATTTCCCGCAGTGTACGGGTCAGTGTGGGGACGGTATCCAACTACGTTAAGGCCTTTCAGGAATCGGAATTAAGCTGGCCCCTGGCAGAGGATATATCTGAGCCTGAGCTTATTCAGGCGCTGTTTCCCGATGCCTCGATAGCCAATCGAAAAGGGTTGATTGATCCTGACTGGGCTGAGGTGCATCAGGAACTGAAGCGCAAGGAAGTGACCAAACAACGACTCTGGGAAGAATACTGTCAGGCCCACCCCCTCAATGCCTACAGCTATGCCCAGTACTGTCACCGTTACAATCAGTGGCGTGGTTGTCAAAAGCGATCTATGCGACAGCTGCACAATGCAGGTGAAAAGTTATTTGTTGATTATGCCGGGCCAACCATGCCAATCATCAACCCGGACACCGGCGAAATTGCCCACAATGCCCAGATATTTGTGGCAGTGCTGGGAGCGTCCAACTATACCTACGCTGAAGCGACTCTGTCACAAAAAACAGAGGACTGGCTGGGGTCTCATGAACGGGCCTTTGAGTTCTTTGGTGGGGTGCCAGAAATTGTTGTGCCAGACAACCCAAAGTGCGCAGTTATCAAAGCCTGTCGGTACGAGCCGGATCTCAACCCATCATACCAGCACCTGGCTTGTCACTACCAGGTGGCAGTCATTCCGGCACGCCCCTACAAACCCAAAGACAAGGCCAAAGCAGAAGTCGGTGTACAGGTAGTGGAGCGGTGGATACTGGCCAGGCTTCGTCATGAAATGTTCTTTACCCTGGCAGAGCTGAACCTGCGGATACGTGAGCTGTTAATCGAACTGAACCTGAAGCCCTTTAAGCAGTTGCCAGGAACGCGACGTAGTGCGTTTGAACAACTGGATGAACCAGCCCTCAAGCCACTGCCGAAGCAATCTTTTGTGTTCGCTGAGTTTATCAAGGCCCGGGTGAATGTGGATTATCATATTATCTGCAAGGGGCACGCCTACTCGGTTCCCCATCAGCTTGCCAGGCAGGAAGGCAGGAAGTAGAAGTACAGGCGACTGAGCACTGCGTCACGATCTACGCTAACGGTAAAGTGGTGGCCAGCCACGCTCGCAAGCACACACGTGGATTTACGACGTTAGCAGTTCATATGCCGGAACGACATCGTCACCATCAGGATTGGACGCCTGAGCGTTTACTTAACTGGGCTAACGACATTGGTCAGGAAGTCTATTGTTTTATTCAATCACTGCTGGATAGCAAGGAGCATCCTGAACAAGCCTATCGAGCTTCATTGGGGCTGCTAAACCTGCAGCGGGAATATGGAACTGAACGACTCAACAACGCCTGCGCCTGCGCCCATGCCAGGAACATCGGGGGTTATCGGTTAAAAAATGTCCGATCAATCCTCCAGTCAGGCAAAGACCTGATGCCATTGGAGCCACAGTTAAAACAAACGACAGGTCCCTTGCATGATGATCACGAAAATATTCGTGGCGCTATTTGCTATCAATAACCGGAGGCGAACATGATCAATGAAACACTGGCTCGCCTTAGGTCACTGCGACTGACCGGAATGGCAGATGCCCTCAATCAACAGCTGGACCAGCCGGGCACCTACAGTAGCCTTAGCTTTGAAGAACGACTGTCGTTGCTTACTGAGCAGGAAGAAACAGAGCGAAACAATAAACGTCTGGCTCGGCTGCTCAGAAGCGCCCGGTTTAAACTGGCTGCCCGGATACACGACATTGACTATGAACACCCCAGAGGTCTCAAACAGAACCAGATGGCCAGCCTGTCTGGAGGAGGCTGGCTTGACCGGTACAGGAACCTGTTGATCACCGGACCTTGTGGTTCCGGTAAGAGCTACCTGGCCTGCGCCCTTGGGCACATGGCTTGTCTGAAAGGCTACAGTGTCCGGTACTATCGGATGTCCAGGCTACTGGATGAACTGATCCTTGCCCACGGTGATGGCAGCTACAGCAGGCAGTTGAAACAACTGGCAAAAGTAGACTTGCTGATTCTGGACGACTGGGGCCTGGAACCACTGACGCAGCAACAAAGGAACGATCTGCTGGAAGTCATGGATGACAGGCACGAGCAAGGTTCCACGTTGGTTACCAGTCAATTGCCCACCCGGAAGTGGCATGCCAGCATTGGTGATGAAACTCTGGCCGACGCCATTCTTGACCGGCTTATGCACAATGCCCACCGGATTGAACTCAAAGGCGAATCCATGCGCAAAAAGCTTGGAAAATTGGACGCAGTTGAACACCTGGTCTAAAAATCACACTGGGCAATGTGTAAGGAGTTCAGGGTGTTCAAATGAAACAGAATAGGTGTTCAAGTTAACCAGAATACGCACTATCGGTAGACATGTATAGAGGCTCCTGAAATTATTATTGTTTTTCTACTCTTCAGCCCCTCAGGACTGTGTGCGGATACCACAGTAACAAATGTGTAAACAGGAGCATCTTAGACTTTAGGCTAATAGCTTTTGGGATATGACCTACTTTCGCCCCACTTCAGGCCTAATGCATCCAGCGTCCACCTGACCAAACGTGGAGGAGTAGCCAGGCCGCCCTATTTCGCTACCACTGCGATTACAACAAAAAAAGACGCAGGGTCAGGTTCTATTGAATGAAAGAGAGACTTGTGAGGTAAGCCCTATTGATGGGAAATAACCTCTATTGATATTGACTTATCGTCCTGCCATCTGCAAAGGGGAGTCACATCTGATTCTGTCAGAATGAGTGTTCACGGTTAGCCAGAATGTACGCTCTTGTTAGTGATTCTTAAAAAAACATTATATTTAATTATTAAATCATTAATAAAGAGATATTAAGATGAACATCGGCATACAACAGATTGATTCTACTCAAACTGAAAATCTCCCCCCATTGCCTCCTGTACAAGCGGAAACCACCCATAAGCTTATCGGTCGTAGTATTTCTACCGTTTCAGTCTCTGGCAATGAACTTGGCGAGCCTGTTGTTCACACTTTTGACAAGAAAGATCAGCCAGGTTTATTGGCAAAAGAAATATCAGTTAATGACCCATCTGTCGGTAACATAACAAAAAATGGTGCGTCCTTTGCGGAGTGTGGCGCAGGTAATAAACTGGCTTCCAGCCCTTTTGTCATCAACCCTGAAGATGCACCATTTACCAGTGGTATTACCCTTGATATGTTGACCATGCCACCCGAGCTGGCATCGTTGACAATACGCTCAAAGCCCGATGGCTCCCTTGAAAACCCGACTACAGAGCCTTTTCGATCATTTCCCAGTCAACCATTTGATCTCGCTGGCACTATTGCTGAGCGATTTGATCAAGTGGCAAGCTGGGAGGAAGAAAAAAATGATCCAACAACCATCATCGCCGGTGGCGTTGGACACAACTCTTACTTAACCTTTTGCCAATTTATTTTTGAGGACGGTGATACAATGACTCCGTCAGATATATTACGATCCTCGTATTATCTGGCACTTAACCGACCAACGATTTCTGCTTCATGTGCCAGCATTGAAGTAGACAAACCCAGAATGGGATTCTGGTATCCTTTTGGTTATATATATCAAGTTCCGTCAAAAAATATTTTTGCCGCATCCCCTCATGATGCCAATATTCGCATGCTGGGCAAGTTGGGCTTTGAGCTGCCGAAAATGCCTGATGAAGAGATATTCAGGTCCATCTACCGGTCACCCAATCCACTTTCCAGCACTGAAGTTAATGCAACATTTGATGAAGCAGCAAAAGAATTTAACTACCCAAATTATAAGAGTGTTAAAGCTATTGATCATTTTGCTGTTTACTGTAAAGCCGTGGATAAGCGTAAAGAAGAGTTACGGAAACGTGAAACATTTGGACCAATAGACAAGCATTGTTGTACTCGGGAAGAAATTGGCGAATGCTCATTTTTAAATGAAATTGCTTTTTATCCCAATGTTGTTCATGAGGGTAAACGTAGCCAGGCAAAAATTATTGGCATTTTTTTCGGTCATGGTCATCATCTTTATATACCAAAACCAAAAGATCCTGATTCTGAAAAATGGCTATTGATAATGCAGCAAATAGCAAAAAAATTACATCTGCCAATTCTGGATCTGCGAATAAGGCATGATAAATCCTCGTTTTAATATCTCTTGGCAGTGGTGCATTGCTTAATTTTGCTGTAGCTGCCTGCGAAGGGAAAGAAACCGGGGAATAAGCCTTGCTAATGAAACTGCACTTCCATCTGCAGGATGGCAACATTTTGTTAGGAGATGCGCACTTTGAGAACTACTTCCTCCACAGGAAGTGAGCTTAAGTCAGTGCCATTGGATTAAAGCAGGCTAATTGCCAGCACTATTCTCAGCCTGCTCCTTAAGATACCTTTCAGCAACTAGCATAACTGCAGTCATTGATTTATCAGAACGATGCTCTGGTAATATCGATGATAAGTATGCATGCATAGCCGCAGTTTGCATCCATTGCTTTTGATATGAATTAATACTTTTTGAAAACATTTGTCTGTCCAGAAAATTTTTTAACCCATTTTCAGTACCAGAAAGAGAACAGACTTTATCGATCAACAACTTAAGCAACTTGATTTTCCCATGTACGGTTCCAGAAAAAAAAGTTGTATTAATTCTTTCACAAGCCATTAAATATCGAACAGCCCTGTACTCTTTTCTCGTTTCACACACCCTTTTTTCGATACTCTGACTTTCAGGCAACCCAGAATCACCCGGCATTTCAGGCAGTGTGGGAAACTCTCCTGGCCTTAAGTCACAACTACCTCCATTCACAACCCTACTATCCATTTTTTCAGTATTCTTGATAATAAAAATTCTTGCTGCGGTGACAATAGCCAGAGGTTCATTAACAGCCTGCTCACCAGCAGCGCATAACAATTGAAAAAGATAATCAAGCCCCAAAGAAATCTTCAGGACTGCCTTTTGGGTTTCAGTCAGACCAGGAAGACCCAAAATATTCCTGCGCTTCTTGTACTGATCAAAGTCATTTCTACTTCTGGAAATCTCACAGATTTTCTGGATTGCTTCTTTGATAATCTTTAGTTTATAACCAGCTTTCATGTTGCCTGTTAAATCCAGTATCCATGTACCCTTGACTGCCATGGAAAGCAACTCGAATGCAACCCTGCATTCATCTTTTTCAATAATTCTTCTTATTGATTTTGCCTGCCCAACGATATCGGATACTACAGAATCACCAGACGGCAACACTCTATTTGGCCTATTTGGCAACTTTGGTACAAAATAACTAATATTTCCCTTAACTTGATTGGGCTCTGACGATTTCTCAAGGACCGCATTGAAAGACTGACGCTCAGCATGAATATTTGGCAATAATCGTTGTTTCTTTATCGAAGGGGCCAATAAATCGTTTTTCAATTCAGTTCGCTCTCTTTTTAGGGGGTGCAACCCCTGAGTTCTACCACTATGAACCACTTCTGCATCCTTGAAAGCACTTTCATTTTCAGCAGCTGTTAACAGTAAGGGTTTTGGAAAAGTCATGACAATCCTGTTAATTCGTCCGGGATCAGTCAAAGACTGTTTAATTTCAGTCTTGATATAGAAATATTGAGTACCTCTATAATTCTGCTTTCCCACAAACGAAGCTACAGGCAAGCTGTTTGGTTCTCTGTAGATGCTTTCACCAACGTGAAAGGGAAAGTCAGACCGCCCGGTTTTTCGCAATAATTCCAACCGGGCGTCAAGCCGTTCAATCACATAGCCAACATCCCGCCGAACCCACAGCCTTTCCACCTCAGAATCAGAATTTAGGTTATTATTTAAAAACTGACACCAGCACCACAGCAGTCGATTCACATCGGTAGTCAAAGCATTTTGACTTATTCCCTTCAGCCAAAGCAATAACTCATTACTTTGATTCCACCACATTAACAAGGCATCCTCAGAATATGAATCTAACTCCGCCTCCATAGTAACAAAGCTTTTGTATAGCTTTAACATTGCCAAATCATTATCATTAATTTTGATAGCTAAATGCATCGAGTTATCTAACCAGCGATTCACTGAACCCTTGGTAGTTTTATCAAAATCAAACTCTAAAATCCGGATAAACAATGGTGTAAAATTTCTGATCATATCCTTCCATAAGGCAAAAGCTTTACTATTTTTATAGAAGGATGCCAGATTAGCGGCTAAGTTACCGTTAATGGTTGAATCAGCTAAACTCCCATAAAATCTACGTTGTAGGGGAGTGATATGCAATCTGAACTCTTCCAGAATTTTATTGATTCCATTTCAACATTAACCAGTGAACAGCGAGACATTCTTAACAACTCGCTCCTTAGTACTCAAATAGAGGTTACCGAGGTAGTAGAAACCACTGACTCTGAACCTGTTTACAGTGAATCTATACCCAATAACGATAATGCAACACCTGACGTAGAAAAGAGCATACTTGCCCAATTTGCCGAAAACCCCAGGTGCCCCAAATGCAAAAGCCATAGCGTTGGTCGCTGGGGCATACGAAATGGCCGACAGCGCTACCACTGCAAGACTTGCGACTCAACGTTTAACGCCTTTAGTGGAACGCCTTTGGCAAGGCTCAGGCACCCTGAAAAATGGAACAAGTACCTCGCAGGTATGACTCACTCTATGGTCTTGCGACCAGCTGCTGCTGAGAATGCCATTGACTTGAAAACTGCGTTCCGCTGGCGTCACCGCTTTCTTGAAGTGATTAATAATGATCAAGCAGAAGAGCTTTGTGGCATTACTGAGCTTGATGAAACATTTTTCCGTGAATCCTTCAAAGGGCAAAGAGAAGGCCTTCCACGGCCAACCCGAAAGCGGGGTAATGATCCCAACAAAGCCCGAAAAGTCCCGGTAATGGTGGCTCGGGACCGTAATCGAAATACCGTTGACGGTGTATTAGAAAACGAAAGTGCTAATGAATTGTGCAGGCATTTAAATGGCCGCATATCGATACAGGCCACGGTCTGTGCGGATGCACACCTCGCTCACGAAAAACTTGCTGACAAGCTTGGATTTGTCTTCAAGGAGCTGGTGACATCAGCAGGTCAACATGTTGTTGAAGGCATCTACCACATCCAGACTGTAAATTCTTATCACAGTCATTTAAAACGCTGGATTGGCGGCGTATTCCAAGGGGTTGCAACTCGTTACCTTCCCCATTATCTGGCCTGGAGGCGAGAACTGACGGCAGCAAAAAAATTAACTGTTGGCCGGTTGATCAGCAGAATTACTGAACATTGGTGCTTCCAACCATTAACGGTAACTTAGCCCAGATTAGCAGTGGTATCCGTATCCTTATCCAGAAAAGCATACCGTTGGTAATATTGCTCCAGCGTTAAATTTTTGGCATAACTCACCAGCGTTTTTTTTTGGCCATCAGAAAGATCATCCTGACATCCTTGATAGAACTTCAGCAGAACAGCAGGCAATGATGTTAATGGTACAGTCCCCAGCTTTATATTTTTCAGAAGCATCTTGCCTTTTTTAGCTTGCTTAACCAGGCCTTCTGTTTCAAAAGCCTGATAATCAACCAGTACTTGATTTGTATAACCATCCCTCACCAGTTGTATAAAAAAAGGATCAAGTCCGTTGCGCACTTTATCAAAAGCCAATAATACTTTAAATGCCGTTATTGAGCAGCTGTGATAATCTGTCTGCAGATACTCGGAAGTCGGCGTGGTCAAAAAATGCAGGCTTGTATCTTGGCTATTTTTTTCAACACCAGAAGATATGCCATTAATGATAAAATTTCTTGTCTCCGTGGCCTCAGGGCATCCTGAATCAATCGTTTCATGCAAATAGACAACCATTATTCGCCCTGCCTGAATAAATCTGACAGCAATCATATGTGAAATTGAAACATTCACAACCAGTAAACTGAATGCAGCCTTACCTCTTCCATTGACAACCATGCCAGAGACATATTGTTTTAACGATTTTAATGCGCTTTTATCATTGACACGGCCACAATAATAAACAGCTGGGCGGGTTCCGGATTTTCTTTTCAGCACAGAGAGATCCTGAATCGCTCTAACCGGCAGATGATACTCCCCATTACTGATCGTTCCATGGTTTGAATCCAGTCGCTCCTGAAGCAGAGGGTTCATTTGAACCATTCGATCTTCATGATGATAACCAGCCACTTTATCCCAGTAGGGCAACCTCTTATCTAATATCTTATACTCCAACACCACACCTTCGCCGGGGGCTAAGTTACCGTTAATGGTTGGAAGCACCAATGTTCAGTAATTCTGCTGATCAACCGGCCAACAGTTAATTTTTTTGCTGCCGTCAGTTCTCGCCTCCAGGCCAGATAATGGGGAAGGTAACGAGTTGCAACCCCTTGGAATACGCCGCCAATCCAGCGTTTTAAATGACTGTGATAAGAATTTACAGTCTGGATGTGGTAGATGCCTTCAACAACATGTTGACCTGCTGATGTCACCAGCTCCTTGAAGACAAATCCAAGCTTGTCAGCAAGTTTTTCGTGAGCGAGGTGTGCATCCGCACAGACCGTGGCCTGTATCGATATGCGGCCATTTAAATGCCTGCACAATTCATTAGCACTTTCGTTTTCTAATACACCGTCAACGGTATTTCGATTACGGTCCCGAGCCACCATTACCGGGACTTTTCGGGCTTTGTTGGGATCATTACCCCGCTTTCGGGTTGGCCGTGGAAGGCCTTCTCTTTGCCCTTTGAAGGATTCACGGAAAAATGTTTCATCAAGCTCAGTAATGCCACAAAGCTCTTCTGCTTGATCATTATTAATCACTTCAAGAAAGCGGTGACGCCAGCGGAACGCAGTTTTCAAGTCAATGGCATTCTCAGCAGCAGCTGGTCGCAAGACCATAGAGTGAGTCATACCTGCGAGGTACTTGTTCCATTTTTCAGGGTGCCTGAGCCTTGCCAAAGGCGTTCCACTAAAGGCGTTAAACGTTGAGTCGCAAGTCTTGCAGTGGTAGCGCTGTCGGCCATTTCGTATGCCCCAGCGACCAACGCTATGGCTTTTGCATTTGGGGCACCTGGGGTTTTCGGCAAATTGGGCAAGTATGCTCTTTTCTACGTCAGGTGTTGCATTATCGTTATTGGGTATAGATTCACTGTAAACAGGTTCAGAGTCAGTGGTTTCTACTACCTCGGTAACCTCTATTTGAGTACTAAGGAGCGAGTTGTTAAGAATGTCTCGCTGTTCACTGGTTAATGTTGAAATGGAATCAATAAAATTCTGGAAGAGTTCAGATTGCATATCACTCCCCTACAACGTAGATTTTATGGGAGTTTAGCTGATTCAACCATTAACGGTAACTTAGCCTTCGCCGGGTGATAAGGTAATGGGCTGCCCATCCCTGCAGTGAAGATTGGTCTTCTTGTGAGATGCATCATATGGGTGATAAACCCCAAGATAGCTGCCCTCCTTCAGTTGTTGGTTGGTCAGGCATTTAACGTCTTTTTCATTGGCACGGGTGACGCTTGAATCAAGTACAACGACCACTGACGTAACATCAATATTTTCCAACGTTTCTCTGTCTTCCGGTATTGCTAAACCAGGCTTGCCTGCCATTATCGGTTTAAGATGAAATCTTAATTCAGATTTATTTTTTTGGTCCAGCACTGAGGACATTACTCGATCGATAGGCAACAAATGTTTCGTGTAATGATCGATATAAGTTATTCGCCCAACAGAGTGCCGTTGCTCTAACTTTAATAAAGGTAAAGGAGGCAGCAGTGGATCCCGAATGGCATCAGGAAGCTGCAAAACAGAACGCAACAAACCGTCAGTCACATAACGGGATTGAAATTTCCCGATGTATGGCCTTAAAAAAGTCTCATCCGCCAGAACAGCCTTTTCCAGGGCTGTCATGGGCTGAATAGCTAGGTCAACAGGCAAAACGCTGAGGCTCCCGAAACAGTATTGAACACAACATAACTTAGAGAAGCCATTTGTCGATTAGTTCATTTTGAACGGGTTGATCGATTTTTCACCGGTTGAAACTTTTCTCAGCAAGTCTCAGCAAGTCTCAGCAAGTCTCAGCAAGTCTCAGCAAGCCCTGGCAGGATTAACCAGTGAAAAAGGCTTCCATTACCTGCCGGGCCTCTTCAGAAACCATTCGCTCACCAAAGAGGATACCTTCATCATCAATGCGCTGTTGAACATCACTACGACGGGCCCTGGTAATTAGCTGCTTGGTCAGCAACAGTGCTTCCCGGGGTTTTGCTGCCAGCGCTTTGGCCTTTGCCAGGGCATACTCAAACACTTCTTCATTGGCAATGACGGCATTGACAATCCCATATTCACGGGCACACCGGGCATCAAAAAAATCACCCAGCATCAGCAACTCTGAAGCCCGCTGTCGCCCCATTATGTCTGGCAACAGCAAACTTGAAGCCGCTTCCGGCACTACTGCCAGATTCACAAAGGGCAAACGCAGCCGGGTGTTTTCACCTGCATAAACCAGGTCACAATGAAGCAGCAAAGTCACGCCAATACCCACCGCAACACCGCTGGCAGCAGCCACCATCGGTTTTTTCTGGACCGCAAGCTGACGCAGCATTTTCATGGCTTCTGGCTCTTCAGCACTGTCCTGAGCCAAAAAGTCCTTAAGGTCATTGCCCGCAGTAAACATATCGGGCTGGCCAGCAAAGAGAATAACCTTGACACTATCATCCTGATCAGCGGCAATCAGTGCTTCAAGAATGGCAGCGTACATCGCCGTGGTCAGCGCATTCTTTTTATCCCTTCGGTTGAAGCGGATCGTCAGGATACCATCCTGCTGTTCGATCAGGACATGATTCTGCTGATCTGACATGGGTCAAGCTCCCTGAAGCTCTGTTATAACTCTCTTATAACTCTGTTGTAATTATTTTGTCATTTAAATTCTATTACAGCTGTTGCTCAATTGGCAGCATGGAGAGAATGACAATGCCCATTCGGGTCAACACTGAACTCTCCGGGTCATTATTGCTGATGGCCCGACAGTCCGGATTACAGTCAAACCATTGAATACCATTTTCTGCCAGTTTTAATTCCCAGAATCCTCCACTGTCCAGCCGACGTAAACCGGAGATAAAGTCTTCCGCCATCTCAGGGGCGTCATAGATCGCGCCTATTTCGGTATTCAATAGTGCCGACCTTGGGTCAAGATTTGCCGAGCCAGCGAATAGATAGCGCCGGTCAATAATAAAGAATTTGGCATGTAACGTGGCCCTGCTGGAGCCGGTAATGGTTTTATGGACTCGGCCCTTTTCGGCCTGAGTCTTCACCTCAATAAGGCGAACACCCGCCGCTAATAAATCTTTGCGGTATTTGCTGTACCCGGCATGGACAATAGCGACATCAGTTGATGCAAGGCTGTTGGTAATCAATACCACCCTGACGCCCCTGTTGACCAGGCGAGCAAAGAAATTCACCCCCTCTTTTCCCGGCACCAGGTAAGGGGAAAACATCACCAGTTCCCTGGTGGCACTGTCTAAGTAGGGTAATAGCCGGGGAAACAGATGGGTTGACCGGTCTGAAACCGGGGCCAGAATTTTCCCCGGTTCATCAGCATAAACAGCGACATCTCCCCAGTACCAGTGGGTCCATCCACTGGCAATATGTTCAAGCAATGAAGACTGCTTAAGACGACTGATGTATTGTTGTCCTGCAACCGAATCAGCCGCTTTGGTCAGCGCATTCTTGAGCTGTTGTCTATCTGCAGAAGTTATCGCTCTTATGATGATTGATTCAGCCGGATAACTTAGCGGGCTGTTCCAATAGCGGTCAAATTCATGGGAAATTTGCGCAACCACAGCCCCCCTGTGGATCATATCAAGGTCGGCAAACTCAACGGCACTGTTGCGATAATATTCATTGCCAATATTTCGGCCACCCAGAATAGCCAGCTGATTATCAACAATAAAGCTTTTGTTATGCAGTCGTTGTTTCCAGAGCATGGGATGGTGCTGCTCGAAAGTCGGATGGCAAACTGGTACAAGCTATCAAATTAAACATTAACAGACTAACCAGCACCGCTTTGAGCACAACCCGATTCCTTCTTTACTTTTTCCAGACAGCGCGCACAGTAACAACTGGTCTTCTCTTTTGGAATAGGGAGCAATACTGGAGTTTCCACTTTACTTTCAGGTGCCAGAGACTGCATACACCAGCAACTTTCCGATGGTTTCCCTTTTGCATAAGCACACTGGTTCGGCTGACCACACTGCGGACAACTATTGACCTCAGTCATTGACATTCATTCCTCGTAATACCCGCACCATCAGGGAAACATTCATACGACATTTTTTTGATACCATATACCCAATAATGACCAGAAACGCCATGCACGGAGTAAGGATGAAGCTTAATCAGAAGTCTTTGGGAAAAATAATAGTAACCGCTCTGACCATGTGTTTTATTTCGGGGTGTAACCAGGCGCAGCCTGAACCGGAAGAACTGCTCCGACCGGTTCGTTCCATTATTGTTAACGCCCCTGAATCCGGTTGGGTGAAAGAGTTTCCGGCAACCGTTGATGCGGTACAGAAAGCCAGGCTCAGTTTCCGCGTTGCCGGAAAACTCCGGGATATTCTGGTCAGGGAAGGTGAGTTCGTTAACGAAGGGGATGAAATTGCCAGGCTCGACCAGGTGGATTTTGACATCCAGTTAACAGACCGGCAGGCCTCCTACGAGGTCGCCAAAGCGGATTATGACCGGGCCAGAAAGCTGATCGAAAAAGGCGCCATTGCCCGTGCGGAACTGGACAACCTGAAAGCCAAGGTAAGCACCGCCTCCTCACAACTTCAGGCAGCACAGCAGGAGCTGGACTATACCATTCTGCGGGCGCCTTTTAACGGACGTGTCGCACGACGTTATATTGATAATTATGAAGAAGTGTCGGCCAAACAGGAAATCATTTCACTACAGGACACCTCCGCTCTGCTGGTAGCAATGGAACTGCCCGAAAGCGTCCTGGTCCGCTCCAGAAACCACAAAGACGATTACACTTTTCATGCCCGCTTCAGCTCCATCCCGGGTCGCCTGTTTCCGCTCACCCTGAGAGAAACCTCAACCCAGGCGGATGAAAGCACCCAAACCTATACCATGACTTTTGTCATGCCAGCCATCGACAATCACCTGGTATTGCCGGGGATGTCGGTGGTGGTCAGGGCTGAGCAAAAGTCCCCCCGCAGTGACATTATCCTGATTCCTGCCTATGCCGTTATGGAAGATAAGCATGGTCGTTTCGTCTATGTAGTCAATGATGAAGGCGACGAAACCGGCCGCATCGCCCGTCAAACCGTCACCACAGGCCAATTGTCAAAACAGGGCATGATTGTGGAGTCCGGGCTTGTTATTGGTGACCGGGTCGTCACTGCCGGCATGAGCCAGATGAGCGAGGGCATGAGAGTCCGACTCCAGGAAGGAGCCGCGCGATGAACATTACCCGAGCGACAATAAACAATAACCGAACCGCCCTGGTACTGATTTGTGTGCTGATCATTGCTGGCCTTCAGGCCTACAAGAACTTGCCAAGAGCCTACGATCCCGGGTTTATCATCCGGGTCGCCAAAGTCATTACCCACTTTCCCGGAGCCAGCCCGGAGCGGGTTGAGCAGCTGATTACCGACAAACTGGAAAAGGTTATTCAGGAAATACCTGAACTGGACTTTGTCAAAAGTACGTCACGAACCGGGGTATCCATTATCACGGTCAGCATTCAGGAAAGTTACACCAACATGCGCCCTATCTGGGATAACCTTCGGCGCAAAATCGACAGTGCTGCTAAAGACATGCCCGATGGCGTCATCGGGCCTGAGGTTAATGATGAGTTTGGGGATGTTTTTGGCATTGTGGTGACGCTCACCGGCTCCGAGTTCAGTTACGCCGAACTGAAAGACATCGCTGATCAGGCCAGAGATGAGTTTCTCCGGGTTCCGGAAGTGTCCAAGGTGGAAATCTACGGTGCCCAGGAAGAGCGTATTTTTATTGAATACGACAATGCCCGTCTTTCAGAACTGGGACTTTCTCCTACCCAACTGATGCAAATGCTGGAGAACCGCAATATTGTAGTTCCCGGTGGTGCCATTACGCTGGATATGGAGCGTATTGAGCTGGAGCCCAGCGGTAACTTTGAGTCAGTGGATGATATTCGCCATACTATAGTCTCCATCCCCGGCAGCAACCATGTCGTTTACCTGGAAGATATTGCCACTGTCAAGCGCGGCTACGTTGATCCTGCCTCTGCCAAAGTCCACTCCTCTGGCCAGCTGGCCCTGGGGCTGGGTCTTTCCATGCGCGAAGGTGGTAACAATATCCGCATGGGAGATCAGGTCAGGGAAGTTCTGAATTACCTGAACCAAACCTACCCCATCGGGATTGATTTCAACGTCCTTAACTTTTCCCCAAAAGAGGTAGAAGACAAGGTTAATGACTTTGTCAGTAATCTTGTGCAGGCGGTTCTGGTGGTTGCGACCGTTATGCTGGTTGCCCTGGGGCCTCGTACCGGACTGATTGTTGCCTCACTGATCCCCATGAGTATGATCTCAGCCATGCTGGTGATGTCGTTTTTCGATATTGGACTGGATCAAATCTCACTGGCCGCATTGATTATCGCCCTGGGCATGCTGGTCGATAATGGCATTGTCATGGCCGAGAGCATCATGGTTCAGATGAACCATGGCAAAAAGCCAGTGGATGCGGCCATTGATTCAGCCAGTGAGCTTCGGATTCCCCTGCTGACGTCCTCCTTAACGACAGCCGCCGCTTTCTTACCCATTTACCTTGCGGAATCTGCGGTGGGTGAATTTACTGCCTCTCTGTTCCTGGTGGTTACCATTACCCTGCTCTGCTCATGGCTACTCTCCATGACCCTGATACCACTGTTGTGCGTTCAGTTTCTGCAACCCAAGAGGAAGAACACCGACTACAACCGTGGTGTTTACCAGAAATACCGCAGGCTGCTGACCTGGTTTTTGCAACACCGGGTAATTTCCCTTGCTGCCACGGCGGTGTTATTTGCACTGGTTATGAGCGGTTTCAACTATGTGCCGAAAATCTTTTTCCCCCCTTCTGATCGCCTCTATTTCAAAACCGAGCTGGAACTTCCACTGGGAACTGCAATAGAACGAACAGTAACCCTGGTTGAACAACTTGAAGCGTTTATAAAAGAAGAATTGCTGGTCAATGCTGACCGCACCGAAGGCGTCACCAGCTGGATCAGCCATATTGGCAACGGTGGGCCACGGTTTGTGCTTCAGCACAGCCCTGAACCGGCCAGCCCCAACTATGCAATGATGGTCATTAATACCACCTCCTCAGAAGTCATTGATGACATGATTAATCAGCTGGACCGTTACGCCTTTGACCACTTTCCCGACCTTCAAATCACCAGCCGCCGTATCGAGAGCGGCGTATCCATTACCAACCCGGTAGAAATACGGCTCTATGGCAAAGAGACTGACCCGTTGTTCTCGCTGGTTGAGCAACTGAAAGCGGAAATGTCCCAAATCAGTGGGCTGAAAAATATCAGCGATGACTGGGGTCAACGGATCAAGAAACTAAAAGTGGTGATTAACCAGTCCAGGGCCCTCAGAGTGGGAGCCACCAGCCAGGATATCGCCATATCGCTGCAAAGTGGTCTGAGCGGACTTGAGCTAACCCAGTACCGGGAAGGTGAAGATGCCATTCCGGTACTGCTGAGATCGGTAGAGGCCGACAGGCAGGATATCGACAAGCTGGAAACCCTCTCGGTATATATCCAGTCCACCGGAGAGTCGGTCACCCTGAAACAGGTTGCGGATATTGAAGTGGTCTGGGAGCCGGCACAAATACTGCGCCGTGATGGCCTGAAAACCGTATCAGTGGGGGCACAACTGACCTCCGGTATGACGGCATCTGACGGCTTTGCCAAACTGCAGCCCTGGCTGGATGAACAGTCAGTACAATGGCCGGCCGGCTATCGCTATGAACTGGGCGGTGAAGCGGAGAGTTCCGGTAAAGCTAACCAGTCCATCGGTGAGAAACTACCCATGGCGGCCTTTATTATCCTGATTCTTCTGGTGGCCCAGTTCAATTCCCTGCGTAAGCCCGCCATTATTCTCGCTACCATTCCACTGGGTTTGATTGGCGTGATCATCGGCCTGCTGACTGCACAGTCCTTCTTCGGGTTTATGACCTTACTGGGCGTCATCTCTCTGGCCGGTATTGTGATCAACAATGCCATTGTTCTGCTGGAACGGATCAGACATGAGATCAACGACAATGGTCTTGGTGCTCAGGAAGCGATTATTGTCGCAGCCCAACGTCGGCTACGCCCGATTCTGCTGACAACAGCAACCACCGTTCTTGGCATGATTCCGTTGTACCTGGGAGGGGGTGAGATGTGGGAGCCTATGGCAGTAGCCATTATTGCCGGATTGCTGTTCTCAACCCTTTTGACGCTGGGACTGGTGCCGGTGCTCTATTCGTTGTTTTATCGTATTAAGTTCTAAAAACACAGGGCTCTTGATGGGTCCTGTTCCCTATTGTATTTAATTCAGGCTCTTTTCCAATTCCAGACTGCTATGTAACCAGCAAGTTGACTAAGGGCTGAAGAAGACTTTTGCCTCTTCGGCCAATATTATGCAAAAACTCAAAAAAGCCAAGGTAAAGGGGTAAAGCCTCTTGGGATATTCCCCTGTGAGGCCTTAGCCACGAGCGTAGAAGTGACCAAAACCCCTCCATAGTATTAACATGCACCTCGTAAATACCGTCTTTGTCATCATCACGAGCATACTCACCTTTGCCGTGACAGACCGTTTTATGTCTGAAGCCCCAGCTTTCAAGGTCATCATAGATGTTGTATTCATCGGTATAAATCTGGCTCTGTGGGGCTACGTGTTTCTTGATAAATGGTTCGATTGTCGCCTTCTTAACGTTCGACAGCATGTTGATAATGACCTGACCTCCCCTTTGAATCATTCCCAATACCGGCGGTTTGTCTTTTTCAAGAGTCCCACGGCCCGGAGCGCCTTTAAGCCTTCTTTTTCTCGGTGGACGATCCAGATTTTTTTAATGCTTCAGGGTGTCCCTTGTGACCAGCTACAATGTAGACCTCGTCGAATTCAACTTCGCCATCAAGAATCACTTCAGGCTTTCGGTCAACAACACCATTTCGTAAGACTGTGGTCATATGGTGTGCATCACTGACACACAGATCAAGTTCCTGAGCTATCTGGCTGTTGGAGACGTTCAGCCCCATTAAATAGAGACAGGCAATCCAGACTTTGAGTGGTCGGTGGTGTCCTGCGAAAACCGTATTTGTCAGGTCATCGAAGTAGCGCTTACAGGACTTACAGTAATAGTGCTGGCACTCTACCTGCACATTGTCGTGTCCATTCTTTTTGACATTCTCAGAATCACAGTGCGGACAGAGAACAGTGCCATCTGGCCAGCGGTTCTCACGGATCATCTCAAAGCAGGTGTCATTACTGATGATATCTGAGATTCGGCCTATATTCATGGTCAATGCTGGCGATGGCTAATTATATCCACCAAGGATAGTTCAGCAGTTCGGAATTCGAAAAGAGCCTTAATTCATAATGTTCGCTTTAGTAGAAAAAACGTCGACTGCTTACTGCTGAAAATGACCCAGGAAACTTTTTACTGTCTTTATTGTCTTACTAATTAGAATAATAATTGCTTATTAAAGGAGTCAATAATATGGATATTTCACAGAATTCGCCTTATTCATCCTCAACTGGTCATAATTCGCAAAGCTTTCAGCA
Organism: Endozoicomonas sp. SCSIO W0465; assembly: GCF_023716865.1. Classification (NCBI taxonomy): domain Bacteria; kingdom Pseudomonadati; phylum Pseudomonadota; class Gammaproteobacteria; order Oceanospirillales; family Endozoicomonadaceae; genus Endozoicomonas; species Endozoicomonas sp. SCSIO W0465. Next base: position 2,290,981 of record NZ_CP092417.1, on the reverse strand, counting down.
GCTTCAACCCCCGCAAAATGACTATTCCGGGGACCTGTCATATGAACCTTGGCGCCAATATCATGTTAAAGCAGTTTCAGGGGGCTGCAAACAAGACGGCTTATCGGTCAGAAATATGTCTGATCCATCAACCATTACCGAAACTGCCGCTGTTTCAACAAATAGTGGAAGTAGGGTTAAATCACTCAAAAGGGCATCAACTGACAACACAGAGGCTGAATTTGTAACCCGAAAAGTGGTTAATAAAGAGCCTTCCACTATTAATGAAAACATTGCCACCGAAACTCCTATCGAATGGTTTCCTGTGCCAGCCTGCCCGTCTTCTGTACATGACATCCCACAGGGCAACCTTGGTCATGAACTAAAAGAGTTACTGACAAGCGTTGTCAATTGTGGAGACAAGCAACAACCATTGCCCGTCAGTGACTATAAAGCATTTGTAACTGTTCAGCACCCCCACATAAATCTGGAATTTTCTGATTTTTATACCATCCTCTTAAGCACCATTTTTCCACAATATTCGCCAGCATGATTCCAGAACTACCCGCAACTATGTCGGCTGAGATTCTCTTGAAAGAGAATGCAGAGCTGCGGATGAGAGTTGCCTGTCTGGAAGAGCGATGTCGAGAATTGGAAGAAAAGGTTGGCAAGAACAGTCAAAACAGCAGCAAGCCGCCATCGTCTGATGGTTATCAAAAACCTTGTAAAAACAGTAAGTAACTATTCAGCACTGAGCAAAGGCATATTACAGTAATTCCGAACAGCTCTATGAAGTGATTGATATATGTCCATTCCCTGTTTTCTGGCAGACGACAAATAGCTGCGAATCCGTGCAAACATAGAACCACCGTCTGCACTCCTGAAGCAGCCTGAGATTTTCTGCTTTAACTTGGCCATTCGAACATCCCGCTCACTGCCATTGTTATCGAAGGGAATGGTAAAATCTGACATGAAGCGCAGTGTCTCAGCCTTGAACTCAGTGAGTCGTTTGAAGAGATTGTAAGCTTTAGTATTCTTGACTTTCTTGCGCTTAAGCTCCTCTCGTTGCTTCTCCATATAGACGACTTCTTTCATTAGAGCCCGCTGAAGCAACCGGTCATAAATCTTCTCGATTCGTTCACAGACAACACTTGGCATCTGTAGCATACCTATGGTCTTAAAGCCCTTGCAGTAATGCCAGGAAAGCCTCAGTAGCTTCATCAATCGCAACGCCAGTTGATTGCTGTCCCTATCAACAACACCCAAAAGCTCCCTCAGGTGATGGGCATTGCAAAGTACGTGAGTTGCCGCATATGCAAAATAGGATTTCCAATGATCATGAACCAGAACGCCTGCAAATGTTAGCAGTATGCCCATCGTGTCCATGGCCTCACGACCTCGCTTTTCAGACAAGTAGTAGAGCGTCCATTGTTCATCCCGCATAACGTGTAGCCAGTGCAAAGAGCCCTCGGCCCGCATACCCGTTTCATCGGCTCCGGCAACAGACGATTCCCGCAAGGCGTCACGAATAACCTCTTCAGTAGAAGCCAGATTTTCATAGGTTCTGGCCACAAAATTGGCGACAGTGCCTGCACTTACACTCATTTTATAGAGAGTATTAAAATACTCTGACACGCGCTTAAAAGGCAGGAAATGGTATTGGTTAAGATAGACGGCCATAGCCTGTGTGGCTGAGCCATATTGTGCGGCAGCGGTAACACCTTCCGGGAATTCAGCCTGATTCCGACAACCACAAGTGCAGATTTTTACTTCAGCTCTATGGGCCGTTACTTCAAATTCACCCGGTCTCCCTGGTTCAAACACCTGTCGTTCAATATATTTGACCGGCTCACTATCAAGAAGAGACGCCTGACATTTATTGCATTCTTTAACCGGAAGGTACTCAATATAGTCAGGGATATCGACCTGTTTAAGACAAGTGCCCTGATGCCCTTTCTTTCCACCGGCTTTATTACCAGAAGACTGTCTCAGACTTTTAGGATTGGGTTTTTCATCCGATGGATCGGTACCTTTATCTGCGGAAAGGTCGTCAGAATGATCTGGAGAATTACTGTTTTTACAAGGTTTTTGATAACCATCAGACGATGGCGGCTTGCTGCTGTTTTGACTGTTCTTGCCAACCTTTTCTTCCAATTCTCGACATCGCTCTTCCAGACAGGCAACTCTCATCCGCAGCTCTGCATTCTCTTTCAAGAGAATCTCAGCCGACATAGTTGCGGGTAGTTCTGGAATCATGCTGGCGAATATTGTGGAAAAATGGTGCTTAAGAGGATGGTATAAAAATCAGAAAATTCCAGATTTATGTGGGGGTGCTGAACAGTTACAAGCATTTATAAAATACTTCGGGAAGTTACCTCCTGATGCTGCCCCTGATCAGCTTGATTCTGAAGCTTACCTGATCAAAATTAAAAAAAACCCCCTTGATATAAACGAGCTCGACTTTAGAGTCTGTATAAAACGATAATTCGGTCAGCTTTTTATAGTGAAGCAAGCCGAAATCAGTGAACTGTTTTTCCAAGTTCGTTATTACTTCCGTTTTTTGCCTAAAAGCCTTTAGTTATGCTGCTTCTGAATTATCCGGTATTAACTGGTCGATCAGATCGCGAAAATTGAACTCATATTTTTGCTTATATCTGTTCCAGCCCTTGCGAATAGAGAACCTCGGAATAATTCCTGAAAGAGCAATTTTCATCATGCCTGCAGTGGTTGTATCCGGGCTTCTCCAGGGTATCCGAGAAATATTCAGACATGCCTGATTTTTACAAACGGTTAATAACTGCAATAATGCATAGCCTGCCATTTTCAAATGCATCCATCGAAGCAGTGTTCGCAATTTCTGCTGCCATAAATGGCAACAGCCAAAAGCATGTTTGAGTTGGTGAAACATTGGCTCTACCGGCCATCTCCGGGAATAGGCACGAAGCACCTCCAGTCCCTCAAGTTCCGGATTGGTCGAGATGAATATTCTGCTTTCGGTCAGACCTTTGTCATTTTCAAAGCGACTCCAGACGACGCGTACTTCACGACCTTTAAGGAATCTGGCGCGACAGATCAGGGTACGATAACGTATTTTGCGAAATTTGCCGTACATCCATACTGTTGCTTTTTCTTCCGGCAGTTTCTTAACCTGTTCTGTCGTCATCTTGATGCCGTACTTTTTTGGGCGCCCTCGCTTCTTTACGGTGGGTGCTGGCGGCAAAGCATAGAGGGCCCGATTTGAAGGTATCTGACCAACAACTTCTATGTTCATTTCCAGAGCTGGCTTTATCAGTGTCCAGTTCATATACCAGCAATCGGTTAGCAGGCGTAGCACTCGATCCTTCACTTCATTGCGTACCACCCTGAGCATGGCCACGGCAATTTTCAGTTTGCTGGTGTTACCTGAAGCTGGTGTCGGAAATGAGATCACCGGTATGGCGGTAAATACTTCATCTGCAGCCCGCTCAAATATGATGGCCAGGGAAACCCAACACTGCCCCCAGATGTACGTCGGCCGATTGCGTTTCTTGCTGTGTTGATGATGTGTACGACAAGCAGGGGCTTTGTCGGAAAACCGTTCGATTACCCAGTCATCAAGCCCCAGGACCACAGGTTGATTCTCAGGAGCTTTGGAGCAGACCAGACGGATCAAGTGGCGTGCCAAGTTCTTCCATTGCCACTTGCCCTGAGATAGCCAGTGGTGGTAGCTGCTCCACACACAATGAAAATCAATTGTTAACAACGCCTGTGTAACAAAGCCGTCGGCTGAAAGCATGCAACCGAACAGCAGTTCGCAGAACGTTGGTACTGCAGTTGATGATAGCGCTCCAGCAAGAAAGGTTGTATATGAAGCGAGCTCCCTGAGGATTACTTGATGATCTGAAGTGAGCATGGCAACCATCTCGAATTTCGTCATTGGGGATGGTTGCTTTTAGCAGATTATGCGCCGGAACTATTGTGCTCTTAAAACTCTAAAGTCGAGATAAACGAGGTCCCCCAGGAGAAGTTAACCCTGGATGTGTGTGTACAGGCATGTAGAATATTCCCTTATGCGGATTCTCCGTATCTACCCGACAGGTTGAAAACCGATGAATTCTATCGGGCTTTGGCACTTGAAAAATATGAAGCACTTATTTCTGTGCCTGACGAGATTAAAAGACAATGGTTGTATGATGGTTTTTTTGACGTGCTCATTGAAAAAAATCAAAAATTCATAGACCTCGTTCCCCGGGAAGCCAGAACTGATGCACTTTTTGAACTTGCCTGCAAAAAGTCTCCCGACGCGCTGAGATTTTACCCAGAGAACAAACCTATTAGCGATCACTTACTAATCACTGCGATCAAACACTTTGGGGTTCTGGAGTTTTGCCCGGATCATAAAAAAACAGCAGAGCTTTGTGAGGTCGCTGTTCGGCGTAATGGGTCAGCATTAAAATATGTTCCTGATAAATTCAAAACCGCAGCATTATGCCAAATGGCTGTTGATAATGACCCCAAAGCCATCTACTTAATTCCAGAAGCAATGATAACATTTGAAATGTGTCTGGCAGCCTCCAAAGGCGGCAAACTCCCCGTGAAGCGTCTTGATTTTCTAACGGAAGCACAACAAATAGAAATATATCGTACTGCCTTCGCTTGTGGAGAAGCATCTACATTTATGCGTACTCCAGAGCATTTTATTACTGATGACTTCCTCAAGTCAGTCTGTACTAGCAAGGAATACAGACACACACCCCTTAACTGGACTGAACATCTTAACCTTCAACGATTCGTTGGAAAGGATAAAGCGTTGGAGCTTTATTCGTTAGCCCTAAGCCTGTCACCCGAGGCGCTGAAAGATGTGCCTGAATCCTTCAGAAAGGGAGCAATCCTTGATATTGCCTTATCAAAAGATGTGTCGGTATTGAAATATGTTCCCGAAGAAAACCTGAGTTTCGATCAGATTTGTCTCAAAGCATCAGTCTCAAAATTGATGATGAATCCATTTTTGTATTCAAATAAACAAGACTTACGAAACCAATTAATAATGGAAAACAAATTACCCTATGTACCAACGGATATGCAGTTGGCATTTTTAACCTGTTCCTCTGTTAAGCGGGAAGACAAACTCAGGTTTATTGACTCATTGGATTTCCCGACTTACACCTTCCCGAATCAGGTAATGACGGCACCACTGATTTGCCAAAAGTCTCCTTTAGACTTTTTGCATACCAATCTGTTTTTGATACCCCTGATTTCAACCGCTCACCAGGTCACCGGATTTACCCTGCCAAACGCCGCTGTTGGGGAGAGCATTAACCGGTATATCGCCAGGCACATGCCTTCTTCGTTCAGGCTACAGGACATACCCGAAGGGCTGAGCCCGGCCAACGCATCAGCAATCCGGACTGTCGGTGGACGGACAATTCAATGTCTGAAAACAGATGGCCAGGCCACTTATTTTAAATTCCAGAGGGCCGGGGAACCCCTTGAAACCCTGGCCAGGGAAGGGCTGCTTTACCAAGTCATCGCCAATACGCCAGGGTTGGCATTCAAGAGTGAACTTCCGCAGTACCAGGCCTTTATGCAGCTGCCCCTGAGCGATGAACTGATGTTTCTGATTGGCAATTTTGATGACCCGGTGGAGATCATCACAAGAGATGGCCAGAAGTACATCAATATCTTTTCATATACTGCACCTGACGCTTATCACCGCTATGCCCATTCACCAGAAGCAGAAGGTGACTGTCCCCGGGAACGCCCGGAGCAGGGCATCCTCATGGCCTGTCACGATGCCGGTTACATGATCAGCATGGGGCTGGTGCCAACCAGTATGCTGCAGTGCCTGCACGATACCGAGTCCGGACGAGGCTGGGTCGCCTTGCACGCGGCCATGAATCGAGCGTGTGACCGAGCACATGACAGTGTTTACTCTGGCACATTGGGTGCATGGAATACCCTTGCAACTGATAAGATCGATTTTGGGTACTGTGGCATGCGTGACCTGGGTGATTATGAAACCTTTGGCGATATTCAGAGCTGTTTACGGCAGAAAGATACTTCGGACCACTGCTATCCGCCGAAAGTCTCACAGCGTATTGCCCTGGCCAATAGCATCTGTGAGATCATTTTATCGGCAGTCCTGGTGCGATCACGTCTACGTCAGGGGGAATCCGGTTATCACTACAAAAACCCTCAGGCACTCAAGGAAACAGCCTCATTTGTTGAATCGGCCTGCAATCAATTCCTGTCGGGACTTATGCCTATGCCTGACACACGCAATCAACTTCAATCCCTCCTGGGCCGGGAAGAGCATGAGTACCAGGCATGGCTTAACCGGGTAGCGCAGGAGGTGCTCTACTGGACGGCATTGCAGCCTGGTGAGCCGGGCTTTGATCAGCTTGCCAAAGGTGAATATGACCCGACCGACTGCTACCTGAATCATATCGGCAATGATAAACATCTCTGTGAAACGCTCTATCCCGTTGATGCTTACACGTTGTTAGTTCAGAGAGATTTTTTTAATATTAATAACCAGTTAAATCTTGGGGGGTAACAACACCTCATTGCCACTGTTGTCGTTATTGAACGGACTAACCGTAATGAATACTGGCATATTGGAGCTGTTGAACCATTAAGTCAGGAGCTGAAGGTGGTTGATAAAGTACTGTTATCGAATACAGTGGTCAGTTATTTACTGACCGCTTATATCACTCTCATAAAAAAGCTACTTCTTAAAGTTAACCGCTAATCATTTCCTGATAATGCTGCAACCGCTGAACATTCATGACGTCCTCTATTTTTTGGGTATTCTCACCGGCAAGATGGTATTGGTTAATACGTAAGTTTTTAGAGCGATCATGCTGAATACCGTTAAGCCACATGACCTCCGCGTTAACCATATCTGCCAGATGGGTATTCAGGACAATTTTCTCCAACCCCTTGTAGCCGGTGTTGAATTCCAGAAAGTCCTGCTCTTCGGATTCGATCAAGTCGACCAGCTGCCTGAGGTTTTTGACTTTTTCAGAGCCAACACTGTCGACTTTTCTCAGAAAGATATTGTGATAACCCCGGTTGGCCTCATGGGGAAGCACTTTCAGGATGACCACCACTTCATCTTCATCAGCAAACCGGAAATTATTGAGCAGCAAAGGGGTAAGGCCTGCATAGGAAATCAGGTCATGACCTGCTCCCATCAGGAGCTCTCTGGTCACTTTAGTAAACACCAGGCCCTGATAAATAAAGTATGAAGGGGCAGACTGACCATCAACACCGAGCAACAAATCATTATTCACTGGCTGAGTGAGCGTAACCAACAGATCCAGTATCTGCTTATTACGAATAACCCGGACCCGAAGCTCCTCTCCAACCTGACGTGAGTGAACCACATAATCCATGGAAACCCGCTCACTGCCCCGGAACACGATGGTTTTATCATGGCCTACCCCATGCCCATCCAGTTCCAGGATAACATCATCCGGCTGCAACACCCCGTCAGCCGCAGAACCCGGTATGACATGGCGGACCAGAACTCCCTTGTTTTCTTTCACCCCATAGACGGTTTTAAAAAAACCATTTTCCAGCTCTTCCGTTTCGATACCCAGACTGGGAATCCCGCTATAGTGACCATCAGTAATATCCTGCAAAAAGTGTCTGATAATATTGACCGGCACAATATGGGCAATATTGCTGGCTTCGAAAGGACTGTATCCCTGCATTAACACACCAATGATCTCGCCATTAACCACTGCGGGACCGCCACTATTGCCCGGGTTACTGGCGGCATCGATCTGCCCTGCCAGAAATGAGAAGCCGGAATTGCTGTAAGGTTGATATTCCAGGCGGGACAGAACCCCCTTGGTTGCGCTGATGGTATCGCCACCAATGGGATAGCCAAGCAGCATCAAATCCGTTTGCAGAGGAGGAACCTTGCCCAGAGGGATAGGTGTGGTACCGCTGAAAAACAGCGCTTTCTCATGGTCATGGAAGGGTACCAGCAAGGCCAGGTCCAATTCGTGTGAAACCCACAACGGCTTGAGTTTATAACGGTCCGTCTGACCATTTTTCCTGCCTTCAATATACGTATGGGCACTGATCACGTGACTGTTGGTCAGAACGACCCTCTGGCCACTGTCTGGCAGCTGGATAATGGCACCGGAACCATACTTCTGTCTTGGGCCAAGTTTACTCCATGGATTCTGATGGTCATATTGGTTAAACGAGGTATAGATTTTGATGATCGAATCCCTGACTCCCTGGTCTTCCGAATATACCGGCAGGGAGTCAGTTCCCCCCGGACCTGCCGTGTACCCATATATCGAGACTGCCAGAAACAGAAAGCAGACGACTTTAGCAATACCATTCAGCCTCACCACCAAACACCTCAACGGCCAGAGAAAGAGTACTTCAAGCTAGCACAAATAAAATATCCTGCTTGACTGAGATCAGAGTTATCAGAGGCTTTATCAGTATTTAACCGCCGGACATCTGATATAATCAGAGGCATTAAATGACGTTTATTTTCAGCATCAGGCAGAGTTCCATGATTGTCCTTTCTCCCGACTCTATGAACGAGATGTATGCCCGTCATCTTGACTGGTATCCAGCTATTGCCAACCCGCCGTCTGCGCCAGAATTTATTGATGGACTGGCAGATATCATGGGGCAATTTGACCTGGTCCTGCTGGATTCCTATGGTGTTCTCTGCCGTGGTAGTACGCCCATTGACGGTGCCGCTGAGGCAATACAGCAGTTAAGGGCAAACCGCATCCCATTTTGTGTGGTTTCCAACGATACCCTGACCAACCGATCCGTTGCCGCAGAAAGGTATCAATCCCGGGGCTTTGATTTCACCGGTGATGAAGTACTGACCAGTCTTGATATAACCGAGCAGTACCTTGGTGGACTCACAAACCGGAATCATATCGCCGTTATTGCGCCTTTGGAGCACCCTTCCAACCATCTGCTGGAAGGCATGGTTCGGCTTAATGGCTGTAATGGAGAGATCCCGAAAGGTATTGATACCCTGCTCTTCCTGACCGGTGCAGGCTGGACCGCAAAAATGCAGGAAAATCTGGTCAGTACAGCCAATGGGCGTCAGTTTGAGCTGGTTGTCGGCAATCCGGATATCGGCGCGCCTCATGGTGAGCATGTCACTGCCACGCCGGGTTACTTTGTCGCAGACCTGGTAGAACAAACCAATCAAAAGGCAAAACCGACACTGTTTGGCAAACCTGACCGTATCATTTTTTCAATGGCAATGGAGCAACATCAGATGACCGAACCATCCAGAGTTCTGATGGTTGGGGACACTCTATATACCGATATTCTGGGGGGCAATGCCATGGGATTCAAAACATTGCTGCTGCAATGCGGGGTTTACCGGCATAAGGATATTATGGACGTCATTTCCAGCACGGGAATAAGTCCACATTATATAGCACCTTGCCTGTAAGCTCAGTATTGCCAATAATGAAGTGTTTAAACAACAATAAGTAAATAACTACTGATTCTGTGTATTGGTGTTCGATGTATATGCATAATCATAACGACTATTTGAACTGTCCTGACCTCTCACTGGCTCATCATCAGAATAACCAATACCACAGAAGTGAGACTCCCCCCTATAAGAGAACACGTTTTAACAGAACCATTAGACCCACACTACCGTCACAAAGACGATCATATACAACGCATCTGTATCCACCCGACAGGCTAAACACCTATGAATGCGGAAAGACTTTTCAGGATTTTCATATCTGCGCCCCACTCAACTCTCAACCAGGGGCGGCCTATCATCGACAGAGGAATATGCCGGGTATTAATGAAGGGTTTGAACTGTTAAGGCAAGGCGATAACCATCAGGCGCTCATATTGGCAGAAGAGATATTAGGAACAAATTACAACTTGAGTCCATGCGTCTATCAACGTGCAAACCAACTCAAAGCAAGAGCCCTGTTAAATTCAGGAAGAATTGATGATTGCCTGCAAACCATAGCACAGGTTGAACCTCCCCTTGACTATGGATTGCTGATGACCAAAGGCAGAGCATTTCAAGCCAAAAATCTCTTTTGGGAAGCACTGCCTATTTTGAGGGACCTTTATAACAATCACTCAAAAAAGGACAACGATAAAAAAGTTAATGGTCTTGCCCTTGGTCGGCTATATCAGAACATGGGGCTGCAGCAGGAGGCGCTGATAATCTTTAAGAAGCTGCACACCAACCGCTTTGTACATAAAGGCACCCTCTGCATCGACAAGGACATAGGGTTAACCCTGGGTCGACAATACCAGTACATGGGGCAGCATCAGGAAGCGCTGACGATCTTTAAGCAGCTGCGCACCGACCGCTCCGGGCATGAAGGCACGCCCTGCAACGACAAGGAAGTTGAACTGGCCCTTGGCCGGCAATACGAGAGAATGGGTCAGCATCAGGAAGCACTGACGATCTTTAAGCAGCTGCGCACCAACCGCTCCGGGCATGAAGACACCCCCTGCAACGACAAGGGCATAGAGTTAACGCTTGGTCGGCAATACCAGGTCATGGGACAGCATCAGGCGGCGCTGATGACCTTTAGGCAGCTGCACATCGCCCGCTCCGGGCACGAAGACACTCTTCGCAACCACAAGGACATAGAGTTAACTCTTGGTCGGCAATACCAGAGCATGGGACAGCATCAGGAAGCGCTGACGATCTTCAAGAGGCTGCGCACTGACCGCTCCGGTCATGAAGGCATACCCTGCAATGAAAAAGATGTTGAACTGGCTCTTGGCCGGCAATATCAGTACATGGGACAGTATCAGCAGTCGCTAACGATCTTTAGGCAGCTGCGCACTGACCGCTCTGGACATGAAGGTACGCCCTGTAACGACAAGGAAGTTGAACTGGCTCTTGGTCGGCTATTCCAGGACATGGGACAACAGCAAGAGGCGCTGACGATCTTTACCAGGCTGCGCACCGAACGCTCCGGGTATGAAGGCACGCCCTGCAACGACAAGGAGATAGAGTTCACCCTTGCTCGGCAATACCAGTGCATGGGACAGTATCAGCAGTCGCTGACGATCTTTAAGAAGCTGCGTACCAGCTGCTCCGGGCACGAAGGCACACCCTGCAATAACAAGGAAATTGAACTGGCCATTGGTCGTCTATACCAGCATATGGGACAGCATCAGGTGGCACTGACGATCTTTAATAAACTGCGCACCGACCATTCCGGGCATGAAGACACGCCCTGTAACGACAAGGAAATAGAGTTAACCCTTGGCCGACAATACCAGTGTATGGGACAGTACCAGGCGGCGTTGACAATCTTTAAGAAGCTGCGCACCGACCGCTCCGGCTATGAAGGCACCCCCTGCAACGATAAGGAAGTTGAATTATCCCTTGGCCGCCAATACCAGTACATGGAACAGCATCAGGCGGCCTTGACGATCTTTAAGAAGCTGCGCACCGACCGCTCCGGCCATGAAGGCACGCCCTGCAACGATAAGGAAATTGAATTAGCCCTTGGCCGGTTATACCAGACCATGGACCAGCATCAGGCGGCGCTGACGATCTTTGAGAAACTGCGCACCGACCGCTCCGGTCATGAAGGCACGCCTTGCAACGACAAGGACATTGAACTGGCCCTTGCCAATATTCATGTCGATTTAATGAACTGGCATCAGTTCGACCAAATGCAGCTTGAGAACAACGGTTTTTCAGGGCCGGAAGTGGACTTATGTACCAGCATTCGTTATTTCAGAGAATGCATTTCTTCTGGCCAGGATAAGGACATTTTAGGGCTTTTGACCAACGCCATTAACCGTGCATGTAATGCAATGGAAAAAAGTCAGTATTTTAATGCATCATCTTCCAGTCAGTTAGGCCACTGTCTTCGTATCGCAGCATTAATCCCTGCAGGGAAAGCACCGGGCATCTTTTCCAGGGATGAACTGAACAACCTGGTTTCTGCCTTTTTTACCAAAGCTAGCCAACTGGCCCCTGACAGACAGGAGCGGCTCAAAGGTGAAGATTGGAGGAAAACAGAGTATGATTTTCTAGCAAGGCTATCGTCAGGGTAACCCATCAAATCCTGGACAATGACTTCATTTATCATCATCCACGCCCGATTGCGCATCATGATCCATAGCCGATTGAATTTTATAATATCTGTCTAACGCTTGACGGAAAGTAACATATTCCTGTTCAAGAACAGAATACTGAATTTTGGTCTCAGCAAACTGACTTTGCAGGTCATTCATTTTATTCTGAATAGCCTCCAGAGGCTTATCTTTGCTTTTGGCTTTATCAAGCTTTTCCTGACACTCGTTAATCGATTTATCAATAGAGGCATATTGCTTACCCAGCTCATCACGTTGCTTCTCCAGATAGGCACATTGCATCTCTGGATCTTGATAGCTGGTAATATGCTCAATCTGATCATGCACCGATTTCATCGACGCTTTAAGGTCTTCAGCCTTGGCTAGCACTTCTTTCTGCCTGACTATATCAACACCATCCTTACCGCTTTTCTTGTATGCGTTCATCGCTGTTTTTAACTGTTTACGGGCATCATTTAGTTTTTCGCATCGCTGTTCATACTCCTCTTCCCTTGCTTGAAGCTTGATACCAATATCCCGTTCCCGGGCATTGAGGGTATCCAGTAAATTTTTCATATTGTTTCTGAAGGCAGAGTGCTTTATTGTTTCATTTGAATAACGTCGAACTGTTTGTGACAGGTATTTTGCCAAGTATTTAAGTTTCAAACCGTCACTGGCACCCCGCTTTAACAGTAGATTATCGAATTTCCCCAACTCCGCCAGATAATCCTTCGCATCAAGACGTTCCATTGCATTCAGATTTTCCAGATACTTCAGATCATATGGATGCTCCAGATCTTCCTGATAATCCAATTCTTTCAGGTGCTTCTGCATCCCCGGATGATTTTTCAGATGTATTTCTGCTTCAGCAGGTTCCATATCGATGGTTTCAAGTGCAGCCTCGAGCGCACAAACATACGCACTGTCTCGAATGTGTGGATCAACCATTGGCTCAATGGCGTTATGATCCAGAATGTTCAACTCTTCAAACATCGTGGCCTTTAATGTCTGGATATGCTGCTGTAAAGAATGAGCTTCTTGCATATCCTTCTTTGCCCACTGGACTTCTGGCACTGTTTCCATAAATATTTTTTTAGCATCCACATATTGGCTGGCAGGAGATAACGATAGTTCAGACTCAAGGTTACTGATCAGCGTAACAACGTCGTTGAAATCTTCTCCAATCTTTTTCATTACCGAATCCGTTACAGGATCCATTTCCGGTACTGTCACCTTTCGTCTTACCGGGTGAAGCGGTCTTTTTTGGTGAATAGCCCGGTCTACAATTTCTTGAGCAATCTTATTTGATGTCCGGTTTAGCGACTTCGCTACGTCTTTCAAAGGTTTCAGTTTCTGTTCCCGTTTCAGTTTCTTTTTTCCCTTCGAAATACCCATGAAAGCTTTGTCACTCGCCAGGTAATGTTGAATTTCACCCTTATCATCGTGGATATTTTCAGCATGCACCTTTTCAAGCCTTTCAAGCTCTTGTAGATAGCCACTCTCCCCTCTGCCTTTATATTCATCCAGTTTTTCTACTTTTATGGCCAGGCGCTGGCAACGCTCAAGCAACTTATCCTGCACTGGATGACCAGAGGTTTGCATATCAGGGTCTGAGTCATCAAGCGAACGTACGTCATACTCAATACCGCTATCGTACGCTCTCTCCCGGTGGCTGGCGTTCGGCGAAGAGGGCGGGCTATCAATGCTTTCAGCCTCACTGATACCCGAATCCTCAGCAACACTGGCTGCTTCTTCTATTATCTCTCTGCCTTGATTTTTCAACGCCTGGGTAGAGCCGACTTTTTCTACCTCTGCATTACGGATCCTTTTCCGTCTGCGCTGCCTGGCGGTACTATAGCGACCTGACCGCTCAACAGGGCTATCTTGTTCTTTGATATCTCTACTTGTGATAAGCGTGTCAGGTTTATCGCCATCAACTTTTTTAGATACCTGACTCTCTGTAGGAACGTTGACCCTGGAGACGGATATCCCCTTATATAAGCCATCATTCCTTTCTTCAGCAGGCCTTACTGTGCCATTGCCACTGTTCGGAGTATTAACACCAATCGGTCCCCGGCCTTCAATCCCTTGTGGCATGTTTATATCCTACCGTTTATTGATATAAGCCTGTTTTTTGATACGTCTCCCTGCATCATCGGCAGTATTCAATCAGAATTCAGACCTGCCGGCATGAGCAGGATGAAGCACTACAAAACCATTCAGGATTTACGATTGGCCTAATAACGCTGAAGTAACCAATTGACCTCATCCTCCAGTGACATTGCTGAAAAATGGTCATTCTCTGCCTGCTTAACACCTATATAGGATGTGGCTAACCCTTCCCCCATCGCTTCCAGCAGTACGTGATTTTCCCGAAAGCAGGATAGTGCGGCCGACAAGTCTTCCGGCAAAGCACTGATAGAGGTGGCTTTACGTTCCTGCTCTGACATACAGCCCGGATCAATGCTGCACTCCTCTTTCAAGTCCATCCTATTTCGCAATCCATCGATACCTGCGGCAATAATGCTGCCCAGCGCCAAATAAGGATTTGCACTTGCATCAATAGTTTTCAGTTCCATATTGGAAGGAGCAACACGCCCTGGCTGACTTGGAATCCTGACCGCTGCTTCGCGGTTATCCCAGCCCCATGCCGTAAAAGCCCCACTCCAGCAGTGTGGAGTAATGCGCCGGAATGAGTTGCATGTTGGTGTGGTCACTGCGGTCAGTGCTGGCAAATGATGAAGAATACCCGCTATAAACTGTCCTGCTTCAGGAGAAAGTTTGCGGGAATCGCCATCGGCAAAGATATTTCGACCCTCCTGCCATAAACTCAGATGGAGGTGCATGCCTGAGCCACACTGATCAGCAAAAATCTTAGGCAGAAATGAAGCGACATAGCCATGCTGCCGGGCCATGGCATGAACCGTTTTTCGGAAGAAAAGCTGGTCATCGGCCATCTTGAGGGCATCACCGTAATCCAGCGACATCTCCAACTGCCCCGGACCACTTTCCGCGTGGGTGGTTCGAACCTTAATGGCCTGTTTATCAAGGCTTTGAATAATACCATCCACCAAAGGCTGTAAAACTGAAAATCCGTAGTCAGATGCATAGGTAAAGTCCTCAGCAGGTACCCACTGGCCCTCTTTGTCCTCCATCAAGTAAAATTCATATTCGAAGCCCACTTTCACTGACAAATTAAACTCGTCCTTTAACTGACTTACCATCCGCTGCAAAAAGTTTCTCGGGCATAGCGGCCATGGTTCACCATTCCACTGCACAATATCGGCAATGACCGCCCCATGGCCAGATGAAGAATCGGATATTTTCAACGTATTCCAGTCCGGTTGCAGCCAGTTTTCACCGGTACCCGATAGCCCTGTATCAACACAAAGCGCATCACTGATCACTGACAATGCCTGACATGCCGCCGTAATACCAATACCCGTTTCCCGGAAAGTGTTCAGTGAATCACGATGAAAAGACTTGGCTCGAATCAAGTTAGCATTATCGCACCATAATAAACGCACTAATAAGCTTGACTGTTCGGCTAATCGTTCTGCAACCACTGACATATAAATACCCTTAATAGTAAAAGATTATTGTTAAGCGCTTTTGAGCATAGCTTATGGTGGTGAATACAGGGTTCCTTTACTGAATTAATGCTACTGTTCTGGTAACTGTTCAGCACCCCCACATAAATCTGGAATTTTCTGATTTTTATACCATCCTCTTAAGCACCATTTTTCCACAATATTCGCCAGCATGATTCCAGAACTACCCGCAACTATGTCGGCTGAGATTCTCTTGAAAGAGAATGCAGAGCTGCGGATGAGAGTTGCCTGTCTGGAAGAGCGATGTCGAGAATTGGAAGAAAAGGTTGGCAAGAACAGTCAAAACAGCAGCAAGCCGCCATCGTCTGATGGTTATCAAAAACCTTGTAAAAACAGTAATTCTCCAGATCATTCTGACGACCTTTCCGCAGATAAAGGTACCGATCCATCGGATGAAAAACCCAATCCTAAAAGTCTGAGACAGTCTTCTGGTAATAAAGCCGGTGGAAAGAAAGGGCATCAGGGCACTTGTCTTAAACAGGTCGATATCCCTGACTATATTGAGTACCTTCCGGTTAAAGAATGCAATAAATGTCAGGCGTCTCTTCTTGATAGTGAGCCGGTCAAATATATTGAACGACAGGTGTTTGAACCAGGGAGACCGGGTGAATTTGAAGTAACGGCCCATAGAGCTGAAGTAAAAATCTGCACTTGTGGTTGTCGGAATCAGGCTGAATTCCCGGAAGGTGTTACCGCTGCCGCACAATATGGCTCAGCCACACAGGCTATGGCCGTCTATCTTAACCAATACCATTTCCTGCCTTTTAAGCGCGTGTCAGAGTATTTTAATACTCTCTATAAAATGAGTGTAAGTGCAGGCACTGTCGCCAATTTTGTGGCCAGAACCTATGAAAATCTGGCTTCTACTGAAGAGGTTATTCGTGACGCCTTGCGGGAATCGTCTGTTGCCGGAGCCGATGAAACGGGTATGCGGGCCGAGGGCTCTTTGCACTGGCTACACGTTATGCGGGATGAACAATGGACGCTCTACTACTTGTCTGAAAAGCGAGGTCGTGAGGCCATGGACACGATGGGCATACTGCTAACATTTGCAGGCGTTCTGGTTCATGATCATTGGAAATCCTATTTTGCATATGCGGCAACTCACGTACTTTGCAATGCCCATCACCTGAGGGAGCTTTTGGGTGTTGTTGATAGGGACAGCAATCAACTGGCGTTGCGATTGATGAAGCTACTGAGGCTTTCCTGGCATTACTGCAAGGGCTTTAAGACCATAGGTATGCTACAGATGCCAAGTGTTGTCTGTGAACGAATCGAGAAGATTTATGACCGGTTGCTTCAGCGGGCTCTAATGAAAGAAGTCGTCTATATGGAGAAGCAACGAGAGGAGCTTAAGCGCAAGAAAGTCAAGAATACTAAAGCTTACAATCTCTTCAAACGACTCACTGAGTTCAAGGCTGAGACACTGCGCTTCATGTCAGATTTTACCATTCCCTTCGATAACAATGGCAGTGAGCGGGATGTTCGAATGGCCAAGTTAAAGCAGAAAATCTCAGGCTGCTTCAGGAGTGCAGACGGTGGTTCTATGTTTGCACGGATTCGCAGCTATTTGTCGTCTGCCAGAAAACAGGGAATGGACATATATCAATCACTTCATAGAGCTGTTCGGAATTACTGTAATATGCCTTTGCTCAGTGCTGAATAGTTACCTGTTCTGGAAACACTCGACAATATCAAGGGCCGTTTTGACGAGTCGGCTGCTGCTGGCCAAACCCTGACGTTCCAATTCGATATCACCGATGACAAGACTTACTACGCGGCTATCGTAGACGGTGTACTGGAGATTGCTGAGGGCACAAAAGATGACGCTCACGTTACTCTGATCATGGACAGCGAAACCTTTGTCGGCCTGATGAGTGGCGAACTGGACGGCATGCAAGCCTTCATGACCGGAAAACTGCGCACTGAAGGCAACATGATGCTGGCTGCCAAACTGGGTGAGTTCTTCAGGCAGTAATACGCTACCGGAAAACCTTTGGTTGCAGTCAACAGACTTTCACTGACCGGTTGTAACGCTTCTCTTGCAGCAGACGACATTCCACCTGCTGCACTGCCTTTATTCCCCGGCACCTCGCTCTCCATTGACCCAACTCAACACCTGTAAATTCTGCCAGCATAGAATGTCTCCAGAACCTGTTGAGCTCCGAACTGTCATACATTCACCAAGGTCTTTTCATTCAGGGCGGTATAAAAATAATGAAGTCAGTATCCATTAATTCAGACCGTCTGCTGAGTGACCTTTACGAACTCAGGAAATTCGGCCAGTACAAGACCGGCGTTATTCGTCAAATGTATTCCCGGGCAGATATGGAATCGAGACAGTGGCTACGGGAACGAATGACCCGTGCCGGACTGGATGCCCGGATAGACGGCCTTGGCAATGTGATCGGTTATTCCGGAAAGTCCGCCAGAACCCTGTTGATGGGTTCTCACACAGACACTCAACCCATTGGCGGCTGGCTGGATGGTGCCTATGGTGTTATCTGTGCCCTTGAGGTGTATCGAGCCCTTGCAGAAAATCCGGATACTGCCCAAATGTCCCTGGACATCGCCTCCTGGGCTGACGAAGAAAACACGTTTCACGGTTTTCTAGGCTGCAAGGGGTTTCTTGGCCAGTTACCCCCGCAGGTAATCAACACAGCCATTCGTGCTGACGGGCTTCGGCTAAAGGATGCCTTACATGCTGCGGGCCTTAATGGTATCAGCGAGCAATATGAGCCCGAACGCTACCTTGCCTACCTGAGCACACATATTGAGCAGGGGCCAAGACTGGATATCTCACAAAAACAGATTGGCATTGTTAACCGGATATCCGGTTGTCGCGAATTTGCAATTTCTTTCTTTGGTGAGAGCAACCATGCAGGCTCAACCCCAATGGCCATGCGGCGTGATGCCGGTATGGCCTTGATGGAGTTTGCAACCACTCTCAATCGCCGATTCCGTCAGACCGGAACAAAACAATCGGTCTGGACCATTGGGCACGCTGAATTTGATCCGGGAGCCGCTTCGGTTATTCCCGGTAAAGCCACGATGACCCTGCAGTTCAGAGACCCTTCTCCAGCCCAAATGGATCGGCTGGAACAGGCGTTATGGCAAATGGCAAATGCTTTGCAAAAGGATCTGAAAGTTGACATCCAAATCGAAAAAGAGACCGATATTCCCCCTGTTCGCCTGGACGGAAAAGTGCAGGAAGTTCTTTGTCACATAGCCCAACAGCACTGCCCCGACAACTGGCAGGTCATGTCCAGCGGCGCAATAAACGACAATGTAATTTTTTCTCGTGTTATGCCATCAGGAATGCTACTGGTTCCCAGTATTGGAGGGATCAGCTACAGCTTTGATGAGGATACCAACGAAGAGGACTTGATCACCGGATGTGAAGTGCTGGCCAATGCGGCAGCTGAGATTATCAGGCAGGCTTCATAAAATCTGGTTATTCACCGGGTCATTCACCCGGTAACAGTTGAGTAGTACCCGCTCTCTCTGCCAGGTCTTCCAACCTTATTTTCTAGAATTCCTGACAGACTGCTACACTTGCTGAGAATTGAGGAAAGCTCGAAATCGGCTGAAAATCATCATTTACCAAACGGCGCCATAAGCCGACCGGTTACTTATTCATCAAACCATTCTGTTATTTCAGAGGGTAAGGCTGATCATGAAATATACTCAGCTATTTATCTTCCTGCTGACAGCCGGTATTGTTGTTGGTAATGCAAAATTATCCGAATCAGTATCCTACCATGATAACGGGATATCCATAGCGATGGACGATATTAACTGGCGGTCTCATTGGCAGAACAATAACATTGGCTTTCATCTTGATCAGACCAACCCCATGCTGGTTAAACACTGGCCCAAAATACGCGCAGTACCCAAGGATATGGTGTTCGTTCCCCTGTGCGGTAAAAGCCTGGATTTGACTGAACTGCACCGGCAGGGGCACTTTGTTCTTGGCTCAGAGTTGAGCGAGATTGCCGTGGCAGCGTTCTTCACGGAACAGAACCTCAAGTACACGACACATGATGCAGGTGAACACGAGTACTGGTCCAGTGATCGTCTGGCCATCATTCAGGGGGACTTTTTTACCCTGGCAGAAGAGAGCATTCCGGCCAGGTTTGTTTACGACCGGGCAGCCCTGGTGGCTCTCCCACCCGGCAGGCAGGAAGCCTATGTAGAGCAGCTCCTGCGCATCGCCCCGGATATTGAGCAAATACTGCTGATTACTGTTGAATACGATGATGTTGCCGCCGCTGCGCCACCATTCAGTATTCCACCGGATCGGGTAAAAGAGCTCTACGGTGAACACTTCGAGATCGACCTGATTGAAACCCGGGATACCAAACCGTCACCACGGAAACAAGCTCAAGGCTTGAAAGTAATTACCGAGCATGTTTTCAAACTTGATCGGAAATAACCCTCTAACCGTGAAACTCCCGCCTGGTAGCGATATAGGCAATACCCATCCCCCCTTCTGCCTGATATCATCGGGCAGATTTCTCCTTCTTCTGATCTCTTCTATTGAATGACAACCAAGTGCGGGCTAACGATGCTATACACGTCTGAAAAAGAAAAAATGCTGGCAGGCATGCCTTATGATGCCTGGGAGTCAGAACTGCTGGCAGACCGCATGCGCGCCAAAAGTCTGTGTGCCCGATTCAATTCGGCTGATCCAACGGACCTGGATGGCAGAATGGCCATTCTCAGAGACCTGTTATCCTTCAAAGATACTGCCCATATAGAGCCGAACTTCTTTTGTGACTACGGTTACAACATCGAGATTGGCAGTAACTTTTACTCCAACCACAACCTGACCATTGTTGATGTTTGCAAAGTCACTATCGGAGACAATGTACTGATTGCTCCTCACGTGATGATCTCTGCCGCAACTCACCCTATTGATCCAATTGAACGACAGAAAACCGAGTACGGTTCACCCATCACCATTGGCAGTAATGTCTGGATCGGGGGCAATGTATCGGTGCTTCCGGGCGTTACCATTGGAGACAACTGTGTCATCGGCGCGGGTAGCGTCGTGAACAGAGATATTCCAGCCAATAGCGTTGCTGTTGGCAATCCCTGCAGAGTCATTCGGACTATTTAATTTCCTGATGTTCCTTTCGGAGACTGCCGATGTTAAGCAACCTTATCTGGATATTACTGTTTTTTTCCTTCAACACCTTGGCAGAAAACACGACGCCCCAACCACTTTCACCAACCGGGCTCATTGCTGCTCATACCGCCGTAATAAGCGATATTGAAGCCACCAACAAACGCGTGGTTCAGTTGGAGTCCAACTGGGAGAAAACCACCTCTGAAATGACCCGGGACCTGATTCAGCAACAGGTCGTCTCCGATATTCGCACCACCACCCGACTGGCTAACCAGTTCCTTGATCAGGTGCAGACGATTAATACCCCGGAGGCTATTACACTGGGCGAGGGTGTGGTAAATACCGAGAACCGCTTTTTTGAAGCCCGGCTGAACCGCGCCTCATCAGACCTGCGTAAATTATTTGAACAATATGAGAAGGCCAGTAGCGATGAACAGCTGCTGGTCCTTTTCAATATCAATGACTTCTATGCCTACATAAACTGGTTGCAGAATGAACGGCTGGACAACCTGAATCTACTGAAAAGCTGGAAGGTCGATACCACCGCTGAACAGCAGCAACTTGACCAGGAAATAACACTCTACGCCGAGTTTATGGCTACCTACCTGAACAACAACACCCGCCAGAAAACCCTGTTACAGGCAGAGCTGAAATCCCTGCCGGCCGATGCCCGCAGCTCTCTGGAAAGCAAAATTGCCGCTCAGGATCGTCTGGTTCGCAGTGCGGTTAACAACCTGAAACAGATCGTAATAATGATGGAAGCGCAGGGACTGCCGGTGGATCATTACAATGAACTGATTTTCAAAACCACCGGCAACCTCGCCGAAGCGGTGGTTAACGTTGATACTCTACGTACGGTGATTGCCGGACTCTGGGACGACCTGACTCACTGGTTCAAATCCAATATGGGTGGCATACTCTCCCGCCTCTTCCTGTTTGCCGCTCTGATGGCAGTAGCCATCCTATTGGCGCGCCTGGTTCGGCGGGTGATATCCCGTGCCGTCACCCATAAAAAAGCCCGTTTCAGTACATTGGTTCAGGATTTCTTTATCAGTGTTGGCGGTAATCTGGTGGTGGTTTTCGGCTTCCTGTTTGCCCTGGCACAGGTGGGTCTGGATCTGACACCGGTACTGACCGGTCTGGGTGTTGCCGGTATTGTCATCGGTTTTGCCCTGCAGGATACCCTGTCCAACTTTGCCTCCGGGATGATGATCCTGATCTACCGTCCTTTTGATGTGGGTGACTTTGTTGAGGCCGGCGGTGTTGCCGGTAAAGTCGGCAAGATGAGCCTGGTAAACACCACGATTCGCACGTTCGACAACCAGGTCTTTATGGTGCCCAATGCCAAAATCTGGGGAGAAACCATCAAGAACATCACCTCAGAACGTATCCGCCGGGTCGATATGGTCTTTGGGGTTGCCTATGGAGACAGTGTTGAGCAGGTAGAAGAGATTCTTGAAGATATTGTCATCAGCCACCCGAAAATACTGAAAACACCAGAGCATATAATTCGCCTGAATGTTCTCAACGAGTCATCCGTTGATTTTATTGTTCGTCCCTGGGTAAAAACAGACGACTACTGGGACGTATACTGGGACATCACCCGCGAAGTCAAAGTCCGGTTTGACCGTGAAGGAATCACCATTCCATTCCCGCAACGGGAACTTCACTTTTATGCCAAAGCGCCAGCAGACCTGCCGGGCGATCGGGTAACGATTCAACGTTCAGATATCGGACTTCGTACGGTGGGCTAGGAGGCTGACCGAGAATAGCGCCCGTAGCGAGGATGGCAGAAAATTGAGGATAAAAAGCCGGAAATTTTTAGTGAATAGTGGTTCTATTTGCTAAAAATTTCCGGCTTTTTAGACCAATTTGCTGCCACCGCAGTAGGGCAGTCTATTCTCGGTCAGCCTCCTAGGAGGCTGTCCGAGAATAGCCTGATTAAGTATAATCAGGCATTTTCTGCCCACTTTGTTGTTGCCGAAACGGATGTCATCAATCAAATTCAAAGATAACCCTGCTGATTTTGACCAGCACCTGATGTTCCCATCGAACATCTTCGACCTGCTGCCACCAGATCATGATTGCTTCGTTTTTGAAGATATCTTCAAGCATATCGACACCTCTGAAGTGGAAAAGCAGTATCACCATCTTGGCCAGAATGCCTACCACCCACGACTGATTATATCGATCCTGATCTATGCCTATAGCCATGGTGTGTTCAGCTCCAGGGAGATTGAACGGCGCTGCAATCAGGACTTGGCTTTCATGTATATCGCCAAACAGCACTGCCAAATTTCCGGGTGCTCAGTGACTTTCGTAAAAACCAGGCCACCTTTTTTAAAAGCAGTTTCAAACAGAGCGTGCTGCTCGCCCGGGAACTACAGATGGCCTCGCTGGGCCACATCGCTCTTGATGGTTCCAAATTCAAAGCCGACTCATCAAAGCATAAGGCCATGAGCTACGCACGACTTAAGGCCAAAGAAGCTGAATTAATGGCTGAAGTTGAGGCCCTGATTAAAAAAGCCGAAACCAGTGACAGTGAAGAGGACGATGCTTATCAGCAGGAGACTGGCTACAGCATTCCTGAAGACTTGCAATTCAAGCAGGAACGGTTAGAGAAAATCCAGGAGGCCAAAAAGCGCTTGAAGAACGGGAACAGGCCCTGAATCCCGATAAGCCGATAGACGACAAAAAGCAAATCAGCTTTGCTGATCATGATGCCAGGATCATGGGTAAAAAAGGCAGTGGCTATCAGTACAGTTATAACGCCCAGATCAGCGTCGACAGCGATAATGGTATCATTGTTGGCCAGCACATCAGCCAGCATGCCAATGACAAGCAGGAAGTAAAGCCTGCACTTGAAGCCATTGCAGAAGCAACAGATAACGCGTCCATTGGCAAAATGAGTGAGGATAATGGCTATTACTCAGGGCCCAACCTGCAAGCGTTTGATGATGCGAACATTGACGCTTACATGGCTACGGATCGACAGGAGAAGCCTGCAACAGAGGGACTGGAAGACTCTGACAGAAAGTTTGTCAAAGCGGATTTTATTTACCATGAAGCAGACGACAGCTTTACCTGCCCTGCCGGTGAGAAGCTGATTTATAACACGGCTAGCAAAGCAAAACACAAAAGCTACCGCGTCAGTAAAGATATCTGCCGGGATTGCCCGTTACGTAAAAGGTGCAGTGGTGACAACAAAGACCCGGGAAAGTGATTCGCACAGACCGCCACGAAGCCATACGCCAGGCGATGAACCGCAAAATGGAAACCAAAGAGGCCAAAGCGGTTTATGAGCGTCGCAAGGTGATTGCGGAACCGCCTTTTGGCCAAATCAAGAACTCAGGATTCAGAGGGTTCAGTGTCCGGGGTAAGGAAAAAGTGGCTGGAGAATTTTCACTGGTCTGCAGTGCTTATAATTTCAAAAAAATTGTCAAATCGGTTTCAACGGGATCAATCCGTCTTGAAGAAGCAAAAAGGCTTAAAATGGCAGCATAAAGGCAAGCAAAAGGGTAAAAACGCAATTTTTACCCCAAAACAGGCTAAATTTAGGTCAATATTTGATCAGCCAAGAAAATGCTGAAGCTTTCGTTTTTTCAATAGCTAGTTCTCGTCCAAAAACGCATCAGGCAATCATAATTAGATTTGTACGTGCGTTTTGATATTTCCTGAAATTCCAGAGCCGCAAAAACTCTTCCCTTTTTTTCTCTAATCTGGGACGGATATTGGAGAAAAACGCGAAAAGCAGGCAGAAAACATCCTCCCACCATGCTGGAAAGGTACTTTCATGTAGCGTGGAGGTGGCTATCAGGATGGTGCCGGGTGTCTGGCCAGAATCACCAGGTTGTAACAGACCACCGATAACCAGCAATGAGAATCAAAACGCTCAGAACCCTTGCAGTGGCAACGTGATAGCCCAAAACATCTCTTTAGCCACGAAATTCCCGCTTCAATACCTGCCCGGAAGCGAAAGAGCGTTTTATACACATACTGACTTTTAGTCATCTCTTCGACTTCAAGTCCGCGCTTCTTATTAAAAGCTACATCGCTGATTCCCATGGCCTTGGCTTTTTCCAAATTAGCGCGACACGCGTATCCGCCGTCACCGCTTGTCTGGCGAGGTACACGACCATAAATTTCTTTTTGTCTTTCCATCATCGGAATGAATTGGTCCGAATCCGCTGGGTTACCTTCCTCAATAACCAGGTCCAGGATCAATCGACTTTTTCCCTGAACCAGGTTCAGTTTATGGCCATACTGTACTTGCCGCCTGTCTTTTACGATGATATCCGTATGGGGTTCATACAGGCTAACCACTTTTTCCTGGGCTGGCACCTTTTCACCCTTAAAGACCCTGCGCTCTGTCTGGGAGACTATTGCATCCACCAGGGGTAACAGGTGATCCACATCGGCCTGCCACTTGTCGGCATCATCAGCCAGGAGACACTGCCCCTGCTGACGGGCGTTTGCTAGCGTGACAGTAGCTTCGATAAGTACCTTCCGGGATTTTCGGGTCAACTGCAGCAGTTTTTTATAATGCTGATGCCGCTCTTCTTTGCCAGCGTAGATGCATTTTCTGGCCGCATCTTTTACGGCTCGGTTGTGATGGGTATATTCATAAAGCGGTGTCGCTGTCAGTGTTTGTCCCCGTTCCAGCAGCCGACAAATTTCTTTGGCTCTTTTCGAATTCCGAACTGCTGAACTATCCTTGGTGGATATAATTAGCCATCGCCAGCATTGACCATGAATATAGGCCGAATCTCAGATCTCATCAGTAATGACACCTGCTTTGAGATGATCCGTGAGAACCGCTGGCCAGATGGCACTGTTCTCTGTCCGCACTGTGATTCTGAGAATGTCAAAAAGAATGGACACGACAATGTGCAGGTAGAGTGCCAGCACTATTACTGTAAGTCCTGTAAGCGCTACTTCGATGACCTGACAAATACGGTTTTCGCAGGACACCACCGACCACTCAAAGTCTGGATTGCCTGTCTCTATTTAATGGGGCTGAACGTCTCCAACAGCCAGATAGCTCAGGAACTTGATCTGTGTGTCAGTGATGCACACCATATGACCACAGTCTTACGAAATGGTGTTGTTGACCGAAAGCCTGAAGTGATTCTTGATGGCGAAGTTGAATTCGACGAGGTCTACATTGTAGCTGGTCACAAGGGACACCCTGAAGCATTAAAAAAATCTGGATCGTCCACCGAGAAAAAGAAGGCTTAAAGGCGCTCCGGGCCGTGGGACTCTTGAAAAAGACAAACCGCCGGTATTGGGAATGATTCAAAGGGGAGGTCAGGTCATTATCAACATGCTGTCGAACGTTAAGAAGGCGACAATCGAACCATTTATCAAGAAACACGTAGCCCCACAGAGCCAGATTTATACCGATGAATACAACATCTATGATGACCTTGAAAGCTGGGGCTTCAGACATAAAACGGTCTGTCACGGCAAAGGTGAGTATGCTCGTGATGATGACAAAGACGGTATTTACGAGGTGCATGTTAATACTATGGAGGGGTTTTGGTCACTTCTACGCTCGTGGCTAAGGCCTCACAGGGGAATATCCCAAGAGGCTTTACCCCTTTACCTTGGCTTTTTTGAGTTTTTGCATAATATTGGCCGAAGAGGCAAAAGTCTTCTTCAGCCCTTAGTCAACTTGCTGGTTACATAGCAGTCTGGAATTGGAAAAGAGCCATTTCTTTAACGGAACTGGCTAAAAGATCACTGTCGCAAGGAGGTTTGATATCCGATTCGGTGACTGTGCTGTCAATAGCCACAGTGCGCCCTTTTTCAATACCCTGATCTTTAGCGGTCATTAGCTGACAGTTATTAATCCGTTCCCATGTAGATGCAGTAAGAAGGCTGATGAGCCCATGCAAACTGGAGCGACTGGGGCGCTGGTTTGGTTCGAGGCGACAAAAGTCTCGAAAGAGCATGGAGTCCATCAAAACAAACGACAAGTAGTCATAATCACAATTCAAATACTGTTTCAGGAGTGCCGCACGAAGAACGGATTCTGCTGATAGTCCGTTCCGCCCAGTGTTCTGTTTATCACCAGAACTTAAGTCCTCATAAATCCAGTCATTGAACTGTGGATGGGCGTCAAGCCATTGCGAGATACCGGAAAGCTGGGAGCAGATTTCATGAGGTACGTAATGGAGTTCCATACTACACTGCGGGTTGCGTTTTTTGCGCATTTGGAGTCCTCTGTTTTTGGCAATCCCTTATGTTTCTTGCTCTTGGGAAGTTTAGTCGCCAGATAGCAGTAGGGCTCCACTTAATTTTTCAGGATAAAATCTACAGTTTTCAATTGGTTGTGTTTTTGGACGAGAACTAGCTAGTTCTCGGACAGCCTCCTAGGGAGAAGACGGGCGCGCCTGAAGATACCTGAAAACCACGAAGCGCACTACGCAGCGCATACAGTGTCGATTAATGCTCCGGCCAAATCGGCATCTTTTGCTCTGCGTGATGCCAACACGTTTTACCGGGTTTCACAGCACTTCTTGTGCTTTTTACCGCTACCGCATGGGCAAGGATCGTTACGACCAACCTTAGTCACCTTGACCGGAGCCGGCTTTTCCAGAGCCTTCTGCCAAATCTCGCGAATATCGTGACACATCACCGCCATTTCACGGGCCACTGCTGGCATTGCCTGCAGCATCTTATTCACATCCGGGCCATTTTTCTTTTTGGATTGTTCCAGAAGCCTGCCAGCACGACTCCAGACATTCAACAGCACCATACATCTGGACCAGGACTCTTCCATAGGCTGAACCTTGGGATGCTTCAGTACCTGGGTCCAGACGTCCATCAGCAGTTCACTGCCCTGCCCATAACCCATCGCCCATTCCTGAAGACGGGAAAATTCTGAAGAATAAACATCTTCAGCCCGGCACTCTTCCGGAAGTACCTCAAAACCACCACTGATGGTCTTTCTGGTTTTATCCAGCAAGTTAAACAGAATATGACGAACAGCATCTTCCTGCTGTGCAGAGGAAAACCTGGGTGTTCTGGTTGCCAGCGCCAGAGCCATCCAACGGTCCGGCGGAACATTAACTGGTGAGTTGGCAATGGCAAACATCAGGCCTTTAATGGCCGACAGCGTCATAACCCGACCGCTTTTCCCGGCAGGGCGTGATGCCAGATAGGCAGACAATACTTTTTCCTGCTGCTGATCAAACTCACAATTGGCCAGAGATGTTTTTCCAGAATTAACGCTCAACTCAATCTCCTCTCTCCCTTTCAGGACAGATACATAAAAAGGTGCAGATCATCTCATCAACCACTGAATCCATCAATAAGTAACCCGCTATTACCGGCAGATATGACAAGAACTCAATGAAAAAATGCAGAAACATTCTGATCCTGTTTCTGTCATATGTCGATGTAGGTATACAACATATCTACTGTTTAATCGGTCAGTTCAAAAACTTACTGATACCCTCGTGAACCAGACTGCAATAGAGACAGGAAAATCAGTGATGATACAAAATCGAGTGACAGACAATATACCCACTTCATCGTTAACCGAATTTAACAGTAATGAACGATCAGCAAAGCTTCAGGGACAATTCAATAGCCGCAGCATCTCAGGTGCTGCACAAGCGCTAAAGTCAGGATTAAGCTCAATAGGCTCTGAGCTGAGCAACATTCCGAACCCTCTTTATTATCTAGTTCTCGTCCAAAAACACAACCAATTGAAAACTGTAGATTTTATCCTGAAAAATTAAGTGGAGCCCTACTGCTATCTGGCGACTAAACTTCCCAAGAGCAAGAAACATAAGGGATTGCCAAAAACAGAGGACTCCAAATGCGCAAAAAACGCAACCCGCAGTGTAGTATGGAACTCCATTACGTACCTCATGAAATCTGCTCCCAGCTTTCCGGTATCTCGCAATGGCTTGACGCCCATCCACAGTTCAATGACTGGATTTATGAGGACTTAAGTTCTGGTGATAAACAGAACACTGGGCGGAACGGACTATCAGCAGAATCCGTTCTTCGTGCGGCACTCCTGAAACAGTATTTGAATTGTGATTATGACTACTTGTCGTTTGTTTTGATGGACTCCATGCTCTTTCGAGACTTTTGTCGCCTCGAACCAAACCAGCGCCCCAGTCGCTCCAGTTTGCATGGGCTCATCAGCCTTCTTACTGCATCTACATGGGAACGGATTAATAACTGTCAGCTAATGACCGCTAAAGATCAGGGTATTGAAAAAGGGCGCACTGTGGCTATTGACAGCACAGTCACCGAATCGGATATCAAACCTCCTTGCGACAGTGATCTTTTAGCCAGTTCCGTTAAAGAAATTTGTCGGCTGCTGGAACGGGGACAAACACTGACAGCGACACCGCTTTATGAATATACCCATCACAACCGAGCCGTAAAAGATGCGGCCAGAAAATGCATCTACGCTGGCAAAGAAGAGCGGCATCAGCATTATAAAAAACTGCTGCAGTTGACCCGAAAATCCCGGAAGGTACTTATCGAAGCTACTGTCACGCTAGCAAACGCCCGTCAGCAGGGGCAGTGTCTCCTGGCTGATGATGCCGACAAGTGGCAGGCCGATGTGGATCACCTGTTACCCCTGGTGGATGCAATAGTCTCCCAGACAGAGCGCAGGGTCTTTAAGGGTGAAAAGGTGCCAGCCCAGGAAAAAGTGGTTAGCCTGTATGAACCCCATACGGATATCATCGTAAAAGACAGGCGGCAAGTACAGTATGGCCATAAACTGAACCTGGTTCAGGGAAAAAGTCGATTGATCCTGGACCTGGTTATTGAGGAAGGTAACCCAGCGGATTCGGACCAATTCATTCCGATGATGGAAAGACAAAAAGAAATTTATGGTCGTGTACCTCGCCAGACAAGCGGTGACGGCGGATACGCGTGTCGCGCTAATTTGGAAAAAGCCAAGGCCATGGGAATCAGCGATGTAGCTTTTAATAAGAAGCGCGGACTTGAAGTCGAAGAGATGACTAAAAGTCAGTATGTGTATAAAACGCTCTTTCGCTTCCGGGCAGGTATTGAAGCGGGAATTTCGTGGCTAAAGAGATGTTTTGGGCTATCACGTTGCCACTGCAAGGGTTCTGAGCGTTTTGATTCTCATTGCTGGTTATCGGTGGTCTGTTACAACCTGGTGATTCTGGCCAGACACCCGGCACCATCCTGATAGCCACCTCCACGCTACATGAAAGTACCTTTCCAGCATGGTGGGAGGATGTTTTCTGCCTGCTTTTCGCGTTTTTCTCCAATATCCGTCCCAGATTAGAGAAAAAAAGGGAAGAGTTTTTGCGGCTCTCTGGAATTTCAGGAAATATCAAAACGCACGTACAATCTAATTATGATTGCCTGATGCGTTTTTGGACGAGAACTATCTAAGCCAATATCCCGGCAAGATTCTGGCAACAGCCCTCCTGTCTAGCCGAAGTGTTACAGATGCCAACCCTTTGCCTGATAATTCCAGCTCTCTACAGCTCAGGCCAACACCACCCATTAAAGACTGGAGTAACAGTACATTCGACAGCGCTGATTCTGCGGTTGAGTCATCTGGTCTGCAATCAGCACCTTTATTGGAAATCGAAAAGGATGGCGGTGAAGCGGCACATCAGGCTTTGGTTAACTCTCTGAACAAGGAACACGATCAAATAGATAATGATTCTTTGGATAGCACTGTTAGAAATAGACGGTCAAACCGCAAGAAAAATAGCGGATCGACTACTGTTGCTCTGGTAAAAGATCATAATCGACCGCTGCAGGAAAACGAACTGACCATGGATGGTCAATTTGCCAGAATTGGCAATCCAAATCCCTCAAGGTTGATGCAGAAATTTGCTATGAGGGAAAAAGAGATAATCTATCGTTTTGAACTTAAAGACTTTCGTGACAACACTCTCAGTAAAACAGGTGGGCAAAATAATTGCCCCCCTGACCATAGCGATGATAAGCGATGCAAGGGAAGAGTAGAGCTAACCAGCTGCTTTTTTAAGGAAGGTGAAGTTCCGGCAGGTTATTCAGACAAGAAACTTGCTTTTTTAAAGGAATCCAAGGCGTATCTTAACAATTGCCCGAATTCTGTGCCCATGGGTGGTGTTTTTTCTGTTTCAATGGATGTAAATGTAGAAACATTGGGAGAAGCAATTATTTTCCAGATTCATGGCAAGCCCGACCGTTGGTTATACCGAAGTGAAGCGGGTAAAGAAACCTATTTGCTCTCACCTGATAGCTCAAAAAAAGCCTATAAGGCACTGGTTGCCGATAACATGAAATTTGAACAACATGAAATAAAGAACTCGACAGTATCCGGTCACTGCGAACCTGTACTTAAATCCTATTGTGAGAACTGACAGGCTCAGCCTTATCGCGCTTCCATTAAGCTGGCGATGGTCATCAGCAAGCGTCTTTGTCACCAGTCAGATCCCCCGATCCTCCCACAGGGGATTTTCACCCATAAGTTTGTTCCTATCTCGGGTGTACCAAGACAAACACAAATCAACAGGCTCTGAATTCTATTAGAGAGCCAATCGTGGGTATGCTGCTACAGATCGGGGTAGTCAATGGTTACGCCGGTAACAACGCTGTTAGTGTTTCTGACCATAAATTGAACTATCCTCCAACTGTTTTAACGGCAGGAGTATCCGTTTGATACCCTGTGTTCCTGTTTCTCTTCTGAGTTTAGGGAGGAAGGAAAGATGCTTACTCCTGCAAACAAGAGCATCAATAACTGCCAGTTTCATGCTTTTCTGCGTGACGAGCAGTACATTGTCACAGATGCATTCAGTCGACGCATACAATCTGTAAAAACGAACGACGACCTGATCATCAAGCGGGTAGATGATCGACCAGACATGACAACCTATGACATTTTCAGAAGAAAGACTCGCAGCGATATGGATTCTGATGAACAGTGCAGAATGACCTTATTACCCTCTCCTGTGATAGAAAGCAGTTCAGCTGACCGTGCATTGACTATAGAGCCTGTAGAAAAAACATGGTTTACAGAAGCTGCCAAAGTCTCTGTCAGGGACAGGGGCGGTGTGGAAAAGTCGCTGGGTATTTTACTGATGGTCAACCCGGATAATGTTCACTTGATAAAGCATTATCTATGCATGGAGGACAGCCCTGAACAACAGCCTGAACAATACCCTGAACAATACCCTGAACAACAGGAAGAAGGGATCTTTCAACTGCTGGAAATGTTGCCTGCTACTTGCAGACAGCATCATTTATACAGCCATTATGGCATTAAAGGATTGCCGAAGCCCGCTGCCGGTGTTGATGTTAGTGTTGCCAGTGATTCTGACCCAACACTGGGCCACTGGCCTTTACTTGATGGCCTGGGTGAAAAATACATTACGCCAGTCTCTGGTCTATTAAAAAACGTGCTGCAAGATATAAGCAGCCTGACCGGTACCATTGCTTCCATGCATGAGCAAGGGGTTGCCCATGGTGATATCCGACTAAAGAACCTGCGTATCATTGATGGCCAGTTGGGGCCGGGCAATACAGAACGTTTCAGTGTGGTTGGCGAGTGCTCGGGAACGCGTCAATCAGGAGAAAAACGCTTTATTTTTTATAATAATGCCTGGCATGCACCAGAACTCCGGTTCCCCGGGGCTTATGCCGGGACCCGTGCCGGGTTTGCCTCCTGGCAATACGTTGCTGCAAGCAAGGAGGGGGATATATGGTCATATGGCCTGTTGCTGGCAGTGATGATCTGTCATATCACGGGGGGAGAAGAGGTGCTTTGTAAAGCGGGCATTTTGCAGCAATCCCTGGCGGACTATATGAAGTCTTCCAACTTATATAAATCCGATGACGTAGATAGGGCGGTTGCTAATGAAGCGGCAGCAATACAAAAAGCAGGTTACGGTACCCGATATCTGTCTGAGCCGAAAGGGTTGTTGAAACTGAACCTGCCGACTATGAAAAAAGCGGTTTCCGGGGCTGTGGAAACCGAATTATCCGATGGCGATAAGAAAAAGCTCTGTCAATTAGTGGCTTTGGTCGAACGGTGTACAGACATTGATCCAAAGCAGCGCCCCACCGCAAAAAAAGTGCTTGAGGGACTGTATGTGATCATGGAGAAAAAGGCGAAAGGCAGACTGAGAAATTAAGCCACTTTTCAAGGCGTGAAGAACATACTGGCTACGATCCAACCTCCTTGCGCCAGGCTACTGCTTGAATATCCGGATCAGATTTTAATTGTTCGCTGAGATATTGGTAAATGCTGGCATTTCGTGAGAGCAGCGGCAAGACAAAGACCTTATCATTTTTAAGAGACTCAGTAGCAAAAAGCATCGCTTTAGGATTTTCCTTAATGATTATCCTCAACAGAGCTTCATTGTTTTTTACTAACGGCCCGGCACAATCAAAGGCATACACAATGTTTCTGGTAGCCGACAAAACCACATCATAGTCATTTTTGAGATCTGAACTGGCGTAACCGAGTGCGTTACCAGCATTATTGACGGCAAGCATAACCAGCGATTTATCATTTTTAAGCCGATTGCTGGCATGATCTAATAAAATTCCATTCTGTCCTAATGCAGACTTGGCTATTTCAATATCATCCTTAAATTCTTCGGAGATATACATGAATATCATTGGGTTTTTCTGAACCAGGAAAAGCACCAGATCCCGGTCGTGATCTAAATCAAAATCCTCACGCAAGAGTTGAGTAAAAAGGTACCCAGAGACTCTTTCAATAGCCATATGAACACACAGTTCCTTTATAATTCTGGCGGCATCATCCGGTTCAAGGTGGCTGGTAGCAGCGCTAAATAATCGGCGAAGTTCTGCATTAGCATTCGGCCCCCCATATTTAGCAAGCCAATCATTAGCTTTACTAGCCATTTCAAATAAAAGCCTGTATTCGCTATCCAGATAATCGAAGAACGTATAATCATAATGCCATTCTGGCGGCATACATCGCCTAATGATTGCATCTAAAACCAGGCAGTGTTTGTATATCCAGTGATTGGTAGAGTCATTCAGATCGTTTTGGCACTTTTTTACTAAGGTGTCAAAACACCACTTTTCTGCACATAAACCAAGATAAAATTTGTTGATTGATACATCCATGCAGGTCAGCCCTGACAGAATGGTCACCAATTTTACAAAGCCTGCTTGTAATGCCAATGTCGAATTCACCTGGGTGAATTCTATAATTAACTTTCCAGCGCTTTGATTAAAACTGATCGCCATTGGCCGTGAACTGCCATCAATTGATGCGCAACGGAGTGTCTGGACCAAAAACCAGAAACGCTTCAATTTACCCTGTAAATGAGGTTTTTCCTGGCTAAAATCATCAGAGATATCGAGACGAAGTGTGCGGCCTTTGCCTCCTTCGGCCTGTTCTAGCATTTTAATGGTGCAAACATGATTCCCGAGCACAGCATGAATACAAGCGGCATCCACCATGTTCAGCATGCCGAGTGCTATCTGATTGGGTCTAATTCCTATGTTGAGTTTGGTCAGTACCGATATGCAATGGTCAGTTAATAGCCCGGAAGCACCCTGAGGGAGAATATTAATCAGCATTCTACCTTCGGCAATTTCAGTCGTTTGTCCCTGACCGGATGCTTCAGCCACCGGAGCAAGCGCGCTGACAAATCGCTGATGAAGCCAGTAGATCAGATCGTGAGCAGAACGGATATCACACACGTTTTTGGGTTGGGTCAGTTTTTGTAATGTATCCTGCAAGGTCTGACAATCCCTCAGCCATTGTCTGAAACTCGCAGGCCGGGCCGGTAATTCCTGATCAGTGGCCAGCGGCATGACCACTTTGGTGCACAGGTCATCAATGGAATCCTTCAGGCATTGCCATTTTGCTTCAAGGCGCGGTAGTTCATTGATAAAGGACTGGACTTCGCAGGGTCTGGTACCCGGTTGAGACGCGGTGGCCAGATCTAAAAAGCGCTGATAACCGGATACAAACCGTTGCAAGTCCTGTTGCAGCCGGCGAACCTCCAAGCCAAGTTGTCGCAATAGATCCGATCTGTTGGCTGACATGCTGATGGCTTTACTTCGCCCCGGGCCAAGGCAGTGGCTGAATAATCGGTCAGCATGAAAATAGTCCAGCAAACGGTTATTTTGTCGGTTCAGCCAGCCAAAACCCTCGTCAACCCGGGTAAAGTCAGGAGGTTCTGCAGGGTTAGATATGGTTGAACCGATAGTATCCTGACCGGAAGTGATACTCCTGGCCTGCCAGTAGGCAGATTGGTCGCCTGTTAGCAAATAGGCTCCGGGGTTGTCAGCAAAGCTGCCTGCCACCAGTGTTACCGGTTGCCCGCTGACTTCTGTTAATGCCTCAACATACTGCGATCCAGCCAGGAGACAGGGAATACCCGCCTGACGCAGGGTGATGGCAACATGATCATTGGTTCCTCCTTGTCTGAATACAAAGCCGCCCACCTGTTGCAAAATATCAGGGGCCAGCATCCAGTCACTGGCATGATCGGCAAACAGAATGGCACCGGGAGGAAACGGTTCCACGGTTACCGGTTCGCTGACCACCCGGGCTACACCACTGCAGCAACCTTCACTCACCATGACACCTTCCGCCAGTGCCATGGCTGGGGCTCTTGCAGAGAAACGGGCACTGCCCGGCAGCTGGGTCACTGGCCGGAACTGGAACAGGTAAAGTTGCTGCTGGTCATCGACGCCGAACTCGATATCCACCGGGCAACAGGCAATATTCTCCAGCTGTTCTGTATAGCGCTGCAGTTGGTTCAATGTCGCGTCAGCAAGCATAATATCTTTCGCATCTGTGGTTGCCGTGATGCTCCGTTCGATATAACCCGCTTCACTGGTCTCTTCACTGGTCCCTTCAACGCTGTTTTTTTCCAGGACAAACTGTGTGGTAATGTCTCCCGGGGTAAATTCGCGATCTGGTTCTTTGTTTTTATCATTGCGCCTGATGGCATAGCGATGGGGGCGAATGCCTGAGTCTCCGGAGACTGCCCCCCTCGGTTGACCCGGTGCATATTCCACCTGAATGGTATCGTCCTGCAGGGTTGAGTGGCTGATCACTACCCCCCCCCACTGGCAATGGATGCATTGCTGCATGATCAGCGCAATGGGTTTTACCCGCCCGTTGGGGCAGACTTCAGGTCGGTAAGCGGACGACAGGACCTGCAGGCAGGTTTTCAGGATATCGCCGCGACCATGAACCCGTGAATCGAATCGACCCGCCTGGGCATCACCGAAGCGGTCTTCATCCACGCCGGAACTACGGATGATACAAGCACCCTTGGATTGTTGCCGGAAAGTGGCGTAGCGATGACGAATTTCCCGGGCAGCACTGATATTTTTGACATGCTGGTAGCAAGCCTCGCTGGCAATAAATCCGGACAAACCCTTTAGCCATTCTGATTGTTGCTGACGGGGGAGCTCGGTAACGATCCTGCGCAATTGTTCCAGACTGCATGATTCCCGGCTCCACTTGCCTATATCTGGCAGAAAAGGCAACAGGCATTTTGTGGGGAAAGGGTGTTGCGCCAGAGTAGCGATCAGGGTTGTGTCAACCACCGTGAAGGGTGGAACCGGGATGTCGGCCTGGCGCATAACGTGCAGAAACCCACCCTTGCCGCCCACAAGGGCCCGTTGCAAATCTGTTGTGGGTAGAGAGACGGCAGGTTGCGATTCATGATTGGCAGACGAGCGATTACTCAGATATTCGATATCTCGAGTGGAAAGGAGGGCTGTATTGTGTGAATTATCCGCCTTAGACCGCTTACAAAAAGGCACATCGCAATCAGCAGAGTTGACAGAGCGAGCGAATGAAGGTGCTGCGTAGCAATGATTCGGCCTTGCAGGCTCTATCAGAGTGATGCCTGATGTAGTTGTTAATTGCATGCTTTCCATGGCTTTGAATTCCTTCCCACTATTGTTAGTTGTTGATTCTACTAGTGCAGAAAAGCGCTAATACCCATACAGCCAGCCCCCTCGTTCCCATGCTCTGAAGGTTGTCACAAAACCCTCCGGACATCTCGTTCCCACGCTCTGCGTGGGAATGCATACCGATCCCGCCACAAATACCAAACTCGCATGAAGCCCCCGAAAACCCTGCCAGGCATTGGTTCTTTCTCATGCTGCCAGATCCGTATGCATTCCCACGCAGAGCGTGGGAACGAGGGTTTCGCGACACCCTCGGGACCGTGGGAACGAGGTGCTTGTGTATGTATAACAACGCTTGACTGCAATAGATATCTGACCAGTGCTTTTGAAAAAAGTTTCAACAAATATGACGGCCAGGGAGATTCTCTGGCCTTGGCCGGGGGTTAACGCCTGCCAAAACACTTCGGAAAACACCTACAAAACAGTATTTCACCAGGCTCACGCTGCTAATTGCACAGTCTGTATGACTTTCCCTGTCAGTAACTCCTGACTTCCCAATGAAAACCGGGGTCTGTTGTGATTATTTACGTTTTGTCAATATTGCAGAACACATCACTTTAGTAGATCATAGCCACCAACAAACACTACATATAGTGTCCATCAAACAAAAAAACCACCACCTGTAGATATTTCACCCGGATAGGTGCAATATCTGATTACTCGATCAGCCCGGAGACCCACCATGACTGAGATCATCAAACGCGATGGCTCACGCCAGCCTTTTGATGCGCCGCGCATCATAAAAGCCGTTGCCAGTGCCCTGAATGATGCTCAGATCAAAGACCATGACTTTGCTGAGTATGTGGCGAAAAAAGTAGCCAACACCGTGGCGGGTCAGGAACTGGTGGATATCTATGATATTCAGGATCAGGTGGAGCACCTGATGATGAGCAGCGAATACCATAACGCTGCCCGTAAATACATTGAGTACCGTCAGACCCGGGATATTGAACGTGAGTCACGCAACGCCTTGAGCCGGGACATTCTCAGCATTATCAATCAGGATAATGAAGAGCTGCTTAACGAGAACGCCAACAAGGACAGTAAAATCATCCCGACCCAGCGGGACCTTCTGGCCGGTGTCGTCGCCAAACACTACGCCAAACAGCATATTCTGCCAAAGCACATTACCGCCGCCCATGAACGTGGCGAAATCCATTACCACGACCTGGACTACGCGCCCTTCTTCCCGATGTTCAACTGCATGTTGATCGATATTGAAGGGATGATGACCAACGGTTTCCGGATGGGTAATGCGGAAATTGAAACACCCAGGTCAATCACTACGGCAGCGGCCATCACGGCCCAGATCATTGCCCAGGTTTCCAGCCATATCTATGGCGGCACCAGCATCAACGAGATTGACCGCATTCACGCACCTTACGTTCGCAAAACCTTTGAAAAGCACCTGCAGCAGGGTATGCGCTGGATTGGTGATGAACAAAAAGCCCGTGAATACGCCATGGAAATGACCGAGAAGGACTGCTATGACGCTTATCAGGCTTTGGAATATGAAGTTAATACCCTGCATACGGCAAATGGCCAGACGCCCTTTGTCACCTTTGGCTTTGGCCTGGGGACCAGCTGGGAAGAGCGCCTGGTGCAGAAGTCCATTCTGAACAACCGGATTCGTGGTCTGGGCCGAAACTGCAAGACTCCGGTCTTTCCAAAGTTGGTATTTGCCATCAGAAAAGGGGTGAACTTCAATCCTGAAGAT
This sequence comes from Endozoicomonas sp. SCSIO W0465, assembly GCF_023716865.1. Classification (NCBI taxonomy): domain Bacteria; kingdom Pseudomonadati; phylum Pseudomonadota; class Gammaproteobacteria; order Oceanospirillales; family Endozoicomonadaceae; genus Endozoicomonas; species Endozoicomonas sp. SCSIO W0465. Next base: position 2,252,565 of record NZ_CP092417.1, on the reverse strand, counting down.
CCGAACTACGACATCAAACAACTGGCACTGAAGTGTGCCAGCAAGCGGATGTATCCGGACATTCTCAACTATGACAAGCTGGTTGAAGTGACCGGAAGCTTTAAAACCCCTATGGGCTGTCGTTCATTCCTGGGCGTTTATGAAGAAGACGGCAAGATGATTCATGATGGCCGCAATAATCTGGGAGTCGTTTCACTCAACCTGCCCCGCATCGCGATTGAAAGCAAGGGCAGTGAAGAGACCTTCTACCAACTGCTGGAACAGCGTCTGCAGCTGGCCAAGGAAGCGTTGATGACCCGTATCCAGCGCCTGGACAGCGTACGTGCACGAGTAGCGCCCATTCTCTATGTTGAAGGTGCCTGCGGTGTTCGCCTGAAGCCAGACGACAAGATCAGTGATATTTTCAAAAATGGTCGTGCATCCATCTCACTTGGCTACATCGGTATCCATGAGACGATCAATGCCCTCTATGGTGGAACGAGCACTGGTGGAAAGAGCAGCGATGAAAAAAGCAGTGCTACTGATCTATACGACAGTGAAGAGCTTCGCCAGAAAGCCGTTGCCATTGTAGAAACCCTGCGTGCGGCGGTGAATGAGTGGAAACAGGAAACTGGCTACGGCTTCAGCCTCTATTCAACCCCAAGCGAGAGCCTGTGTGACCGTTTCTGCCGGCTGGACAGAAAGAAATTTGGAGTGATTGAAGGTGTGACCGAGAAAGGGTACTACACCAATTCTTTCCATCTGGATGTGGAAAAGAAAGTCAACCCGTACGACAAGGTCGACTTTGAGCAGGTATACCCCAAGCATGCCAGTGGCGGCTTCATCTGTTACGGTGAGTACCCGAACATGGCCAACAACCTGAAGGCACTGGAAAACGTTTGGGACTACACCTACGACAAAGTCCCATACTACGGCACCAATACACCGAATGACTCCTGCTACAGCTGTGGTTATGAAGGCGAGTTCAATGCCACCAGCCGCGGTTTTGAATGCCCGCAGTGCAAAAACCGGGACTCTGACAAAATGTCCGTGACCCGCCGTGTCTGTGGTTACCTGGGCCAACCCAACAGCCGACCGTTTATCAAAGGGAAACAGGAAGAAGTGGTTCGCCGGGTTAAGCACCTTTGATAAGGTATCGATGAACCATCAATAAACGATCAATGAACTATCTCCAGTACTATCCAATCGACGTCGTCAATGGTGAAGGTACCCGCTGCACTCTGTTTGTCAGTGGCTGTGAGCATTTCTGCAAAGGCTGCCATAATGCCACCAGCTGGGATGCCTGCAAGGGAACCCCTTTTGACCAGGCCATGGAAGACCGGATTATTGCAGATCTGGGGGATATCCGTATCAAGCGGGACGGGTTGTCGCTCTCTGGTGGCGATCCGCTTTTTCCAGGCAATCTTTCCGGCATACTGAAGCTGGTCAAGCGGGTAAAAACCGAATATCCGGACAAAAATATCTGGCTATGGACTGGCTACATTCTGGAAGAGTTCAGTAGTGCTCAACAGGACGTTGTGCAATACATTGATGTGCTGATTGATGGACGCTTTGAGCTGGACAAGAGAGATCTTTCACTGCCATGGCGAGGCAGCAGTAATCAACGGGTGATCCATCTCAACCGACCTTTAATTCAATGTTTGTGTCAGGTCTGATCCTTCCCGCTCACGCAGAGCGTTATGTTCCCCTGCGCAGCCCGCATTGTGCAACTTGTTCTTTGATACTGTTCTTTATCTTGTTTGTATCGAGATTTCGATATTGAAATGGGTCTGTTTTGATAGGATATATCGAAATATTCTTGCATTATTCCGATGGCTGTCTGTGTTTCTGAAACACAAGAAAAAACCCGGATCATCGGAGCGCCAACTCCTACCGGGTTTCTCTGTATAGCAATGAGCTACTGCTCAGCAGGCATTACAGCAATGATTTCGTTTGCGTACACAATCGGGGTGATGAAAATGGTTCGTGTGCAAATAAATACCAAAGGACTCGGCAATCTCAATTCGACACAGAAATTTTTACTGGTTGTGCTGGCGACCTTTGCAAATTCGGAAGGTGAATGCCGGCCAAGTCAAGGGGTGCTTTCAGACGGAGTTAACACCCTTCTCATCAGACTCAATTTATACTCCGGAGCATTCTGCCTGATAAGACAACCTCCTGCTCTGCCCCGGGTTCTAATCAGCTACTTAGCCGAACGCCAACCAGATACCTACCCCCATCATCAGAGAGCCGGCAATCCGGTTCATTACTCGAACATTACCGCTTTTCTGCAGGAAGTGTCGCAGTGTTCTACCACCGGCTGCGTAAATATTCAGACAGACAAACTCAATCATCAGAATAATGGAAACCAGAATAATCAGCTGTGGGGCAACAGGCAGATCCTCAGAAATAAAGGGTGGCAGCAGTGAGATACAGAATGCCCACCCTTTGGGGTTTGCTATAGCCGTTACAAACCCCTGCATCATAAGCTCTCTGGCGCCTGTCTCCACGGGCCGCTGTCCCTCCTCGGGAATGGCCATTTTCCCCCTGGAAAGCCACATCTGCACCCCCAGGTAAAACAGATACACGCCACCAACCCACTTAAACACCGTAAATGCTGCAGGGTAGTTCAGCATCACCGCAGCCACACCAACCACGGCAAGCACTGCAATCAATCCAACCCCCAGCAACTCTCCCAGCATCATCCAGAGTGCCCGTCGAACACCAACGGTCATACCCAGCGTCATGGCCAGTGTCATGCACATGCCCGGAGTTGCAGAAACAAAGAAAAACGTGGGAACAAACAGAGCCAGCAACGATAAACTGACCATATCAACTCAATTCCAAACAGTGGTTAAAATAATTTACTTATCGCCTCAGAATAGCTATCCATCGTCCGATATTTAGCAGACTTGCCAGGGCAGCAGCAACATAGGTGATTGCCGCTGCTTTAAGGACTTTTCTGGCTCCCGGTATATCGTCGTTGGCAAGATATCCTTCTGCCAGAATCGGCAGGGCCTTGTTAAAACTGGCATCCAGCTCAACGGGCAGGTTCATCAATTGCACCCAAAGTGATGCAATCATCCCTGAAGCGCCCAATAGCAACGTGATCAGAGTACTCTGAGGCAGCCGGGTTAATATGAAAATAAAAGGCGTAATCATCAAGGCCATGACACTGAACCGCTCAATCATCATGGCTATGTTTATCCGCCTCTGACGGCGCATAAACCCCGGATGCTGCTCCTGATGCTGTAAGGCATGGCTGACTTCATGGGCAGCAACGGCAACCGCAGCGATGCTCTTCCCCTGATAGTGCAATGAAGAGAGCGAAACCACCCGGTTTTCCGGATCATAATAATCTTCTCCCTCCCGGCCTTCACGAACGGAAACACCGTCCAGTTGGAATCGCTCAATCAGGTGCTGCGCCAGTTCGCCCCCGGTTCCTGGAAGATCCACTCGATCCTTGCCATATTTACGCAGTGTTTGCCTGACCCAGAACTGAGGGCCAAATACCAGGACCAGTATTGCCAGCAATAACAGAATCAGGGGCATCTATTCCCGATCCTCGGTCTCCAGTCGGTCAATTTCTTCACGAAACTCATTCAGGTCCTTGAAGTGGCGATAGACGGAAGCAAAACGGATATAGGCAACTTCATCCAGCTGCTTCAGTTCCCGAATAACTTCTTCACCCAGAATCCGGGAACTGACTTCCCGTTCCCCCATAGCCCGCAGGCGATGAATAATACGACTTAACGCTTCTTCCAGCTGCTCCACACCAACGGGTCTTTTTTCCAGGGCTCGGGACATGCCCGCCCGCAGCTTATTTTCATTGAAAGCCTCACGGGTACCATCCCGTTTAACCAGTCTTGGCATCAGCAGTTCGGCGGTTTCATAACTGGTGAAACGTTCAATGCAGGACAGACATTCACGACGCCTGCGTACCTGACTGCCTTCTGCAACCAGACGTGAGTCAATCACTTTTGTTTCAGCAGCACCACAGAATGGACAATGCATCGCGCCAGTTAATCCTTGAGTTTTTGAGGGAATCAGGGGGACAGAATTAGCCATATGCCCTGTAGCAATAATAACCAGCTGCAGTTTTATTACAAGCTTCCGGTTTCTACCCGCATATCAGAACCCTGAGTGGGTTCTGAGAGGACAACATGCAGCGCAGATAATCGCTTTCCAACCTTAAGAACCGCTACGTCAACCCCGCCCCTTTAACCATGTCAGAAGTGGTTTCGCTGAATTCAGATTCACAGGCAACCTTATGATCGATAAAAAAGCCGCTGACCTTATGCTTTAAGGCACAGCGGCTTTCTGTTGCAACTCAACCGGTTACTTATAAACGGGCAGGCGCGAACAGATTTCCAACACGCTGGCTTTTACTTCTGCTTCCACCTGTTGATCACCGGAGCCATCGCCCAGGGCGTCCAGGACATCGCAGATCCAGCCGGCCAGTGCGGCAGAGTCCTGTTCATTAAAGCCACGACGGGTAATCGCTGGCGTGCCGATACGCAGACCGCTGGTTACGAAAGGTGAACGTGGGTCATTAGGTACCGCATTCTTGTTCACCGTGATATTGGCACGGCCAAGGGCTGCTTCCGCATCTTTGCCAGTGTATTCCTTACCGATCAGATCCATCAGGAACAGGTGGTCATCGGTTCCACCGGAAACAATCTTGATGCCACGCTCCATCATTACCCGGGTCATGGCCTGGGCATTCCTGACCACCTGAGCCTGATAAGCCTTGAATTCATCGGACATCGCTTCTTTAAAGCAGACGGCCTTGGCGGCAATCACATGGCACAGAGGACCACCCTGAGACTCAGGGAAGACAGCAAAATTCAGTTTCTTGTTCAGCTCTTCATCTTCAGCGGCCAGGATCAAACCACCGCGAGGTCCGCCCAGGGTTTTGTGGGTAGTGGTGGTGACCACATCAGCAATGCCCACCGGAGAAGGATAAACACCTGCAGCCACTAAACCGGCAATATGGGCCATATCCACCAGCAGGTAGGCACCAACCTTATCAGCAATATCACGAAAACGCTGCCAGTCAATAATCCTGGAGTATGCAGAAAAACCGGCAATAATGAGTTTGGGTTTATGTTCCAGGGCAAGGCGCTCAACTTCTGCGTAATCCAGCTCACCCGTATCAGGCGTAATGCCATACTGCACGGCATTGTAGATCCGACCAGAAGAACTGACGCTGGCACCATGGGTAAGGTGGCCACCATGAGCCAGACTCATACCCAGAATAGTATCACCGGGCTTGAGCAAGGCCATGAATACGGCCGAGTTTGCCTGGGAGCCCGAGTGAGGCTGAACGTTGGCATAACCAGCACCAAACAGCACCTTGGCACGGTCGATGGCCAGCTGCTCAGCAACATCTACGTACTCACAGCCACCGTAATAACGCTTGCCAGGATAACCTTCAGCGTATTTGTTGGTCAGCACACTGCCCTGAGCTTCCATAACTCGTGGACTGGCATAGTTCTCGGATGCGATCAGCTCAATATGCTCTTCCTGACGCAGGGTTTCTGCATCAATAGCCGCCTTCAGCTCCGGATCAAATTCAGCGATGGTCATGTCCTTTGTGAACATTCATTACCTCGGTTGCCTGTTAACAGCCCGCAGGACGAGCCGGTAAAATGCCTGGATGTCGGTAGAGAAACGCTATTCTAATACAGCTTGAGTGAAATCGGCAGAGGATAAATGATTTTTTACCGGGCTAATACAGGGAAAATCAACCAGCAAACTGGCTATAAGCCAGTTAGCTGTAACTTAACCCCCATACACTGTTTTCTCGATGGAATGATTTACATTGTACATTTCTGTTAATCTGCTGATCGTCAAATGAATTCCTGATTACCACCGACCCTACGTCGTGAGCCAGCTGCTATAATAAACGTCGATAGTCATGTGTTTTGGAGGTAAAACTGATGTGTAAAAACACCATTCAGTTCCAAAAAGGCCTTGGCATTATGCAATTTCTGGCTAATTACGGCAGTGAAGAGCAGTGTGAGAACGCGCTGTCCTCTTGGCGCTGGCCAGATGGCTTCCAATGCCCGAAGTGTGGCTCCCGCAGTTTCTGCAAGCTTCACCGGAAAGCTGAATTCCAGTGCAATTGCTGCCGTTGCCAAACCTCGCTTACCAGTAACACTATCTTTGACTCAACAAAGCTGCCTCTAGCTACCTGGTTTCTGGGTATCTATCTCGTCACCCAGAATAAAGCGGGGATTTCTTGCCTGACGCTTCATCGACAACTTGGCATTTCCTACAATGCCGCATTGCGCATGAAACACAAACTCATGCAGGTCATGATGGAAAGAGATAACAGCTGGCAGTTGAGTGGTTTTGTTCAGATTGATGACGCCTATTGGGGCGGAGAGCGCCACAGAGGCCGCCGGGGCAGAGGCTCAGAGAACAAAGCCCCCTTCGTGGCCGCAGTTCAGACAGATGCTGATAACCACCTATCTACATGAAGTTCAATGCCGTTGATAACTTCCGGCGAAAAACCATTCAGGAGTGGGCAGAACATGCCCTGAAAAAGGGTGTCCGGGCCGTCAGCGATGGCTTGTCCTGTTTCCGGGGTATTGAAGATGCCGGATGCCAGCACACAGCCATCATTACCGGTGGTGGGCATGCATCCATGGAGAATGAGTTGTTCACCTGGGTAAATACCATGCTGGGAAACGTGAAAACAGCGATTACCGGTACTTACCATAAGCTCGACCCCAAGCATCTGGGCCGTTATCTATCAGAGTTCAACTATCGGTTTAACCGGCGTTTTGATATGCCTTCAATGATCTCAAGGCTAGGTCGGGCTGCAGTCAATACAGCACCGATGCCGGATCGACTTCTCAAACTGCCAGACGTCCAGTGGAAACCGGGTTAGCCATCAACCGATAATTGAAAGTCAGTTGACGTATTAATATCATTATTTCGAATGATGATGTGGGTCTTTGCTTGTTCGGAGCGGTTATGAAACCGAATTTAGTTGATAATCTGGAGAACAAGCCGTCATGATGCCTGCTCCACCGGTAATACTGGAGAGGTTCTATTATTTCTGGCTCTTTTCGTATTGCAGACTGCTGATTTCATAAATCAGGCTGGAATCCTCCTGTGGCAGGGCTTGGCAATATTTAGCCAGCAGTTTCCTGAAGGCATTGTATATCAAGGCCTTTGGCCAATTTTCATTGCAGAGCAGTCTGTAACCCGAAAAGAGCCTTATTTCTTTACCGGGTTATAGACATAAAGAATGAAAAGCTGCACGTATATTCTTAAATTATCTTTCCCTGTGTCATGACGTACGATCAGTGGTAATCAGGAATGAATTTGCTCATTCAAAATTGAAAGTAATAAAACAAACAATAATCGCGATTTTGAACTTAAAGCTGATCTTATGGTCAAGAATAAACAGAATAGCAAAAAGACCATGAAGGATATCGACAATGCAATCCACTGGATTTGAATTTGGCCAAATACCGACGTTACGTCGATTTGACGCAGCAGATACCTATACTCCACCAGCAAAAAAGCCATGCTTCCAGAAACTTGATAGCAACACAGCAGCTAATAATTATCTGCCATCCAATTGCAATCATTGTATTGATGATGTGAAAACAGTATTTGATCATTCGATGGTGCTTTTAAAAGCCAGAAATACCATAATTGTTCCCGGAGAGAATTATTCAGCATTAATAAAAGATCTATCATCTTTCAAAGATTTGATAACATCTGAACTTGATCGTTTTACCCAATATGATGGCAGTACTGGTGATAACAGACAGGAAACACTGTATTCTCCTGACTCGCCTGTTTCAGAAAGGGCAGCAACGCCGATATCACCGGGTACCGAATTCTCTGCCCGGTACAAAAGTTCAACAGAAGGCGTTGTCGACGGTACCGGTGTAATTGCTACCCAAAACATTAAAGCGGGTGAGGTAGTCTGTCCTTACGATGGGCCATTGATGTATAGAATCCTTAATTATCATAGTGGAAAATATCACGTCTTTACGATCAAGAATATCACCGATGATGGCTTCACTGTTCTCGATTTCCTGGAAAACGACACCTTTGTCGCATGGTCTGGTGTTTTTATTGCCAAAGCTGGCAGACCGGTCATTGAGCTTGGCCGTAACTGTGAACAGGATATTCGGTTCCTGAATCACTCCAAGAAAGCCAATGTCATGATTCGCTATACCGGCATGAACACGGTGGAATGGGAGGATAAGGACAGTCTTCAGCTGATGGTTGTGGCGCTAAGTGATATTAAACCGGGAGAAGAGTTGCTATTCGACTACGATAAAAACAAGCCTGACTCTGAAATAGACTTCAACATGTCAGATGTAGAAAAAGCAAGCGAAGAACAAAGAAACAAGATAATCAAGAGAATTAACACCCTCAGTCAAAAACATTTACACCATTTACCCAAAGAGCAAAGACTATCATCAAGAAAACTGGAAAAAGACGTTATACTGCCACCGAAACTTGATGATGACATTGGCCAGATCATAGAGATAACAGAAGATATTCGTACAACAAATGGCATACCGGCAACCATTGATCAAATAACAGAGAAATTGAGTTTTTATCAGATAAAACTGCTCAACATCATTTTCTCTGATAAAGCATCAATTCTGGAAGATCTGGCTTCACATTTATCTCCGGGAAAAACCAGAACATCAAAAAACACGGTTATGGACAAATTAACGACTGAAAATATACAAGATCTGAAAACCTATTTAACTCGTTCAATATTTAACGGGAATCGAACCTGGGTCACCGTTCAACAATTAAAACAACATATTGCTGCCTATTGGTAAAATTAAATCGAACAATCGCTATCGAATAAACCATTGCCAAGGCTGCGGGCATCCAGTATCTTTGGTTGGTTAACCCTTATAGAATCAGAGACCCAGAAACATGGCACAGTACGTGTATACCATGAACCGGGTGAGCAAAATCGTTCCCCCGAAACGTCAGATTTTAAAAAATATTTCCCTCTCCTTTTTTCCGGGCGCCAAAATTGGTGTTCTGGGCCTGAATGGTGCGGGTAAATCCACGCTCCTCCGTATTATGGCCGGAGTGGATCAGGAGTTTGACGGTGAAGCACGCCCTCAACCGAACCTCAATGTCGGATACCTGCCTCAGGAACCTGAGCTGGATCCGGCTAAAACCGTACGTGAAATCGTCGAGGAAGCACTGGGTGAAGTAAAAGCTGCCCAGCAGCGCCTGGACGAAGTTTATGCCGCTTACGCTGATCCGGATGCCGACTTTGATGCCCTGGCCACTGAGCAGGCTCGTCTGGAAAACATTATTCAGGCAGCCGACGCCCACAACCTGGAGCGTAAACTGGAAGTTGCAGCGGATGCTCTGCGTCTGCCAGAGTGGGATGCCAAAATCGAAAACCTCTCTGGTGGTGAGCGCCGCCGTGTTGCTCTTTGCCGCCTGCTGCTCTCCGGCCCGGAAATGCTGCTGCTGGACGAGCCAACCAACCACCTGGATGCGGAATCCGTTGCCTGGCTGGAACGCTTCCTGGTCGAATATCCGGGAACCGTGGTGGCGATCACCCACGACCGTTACTTCCTGGACAACGCTGCTGGCTGGATTCTGGAACTGGATCGCGGTGAAGGCATTCCTTACCAGGGCAACTACAGTTCCTGGCTGGAACAGAAAGAACAGCGTCTTGAGCAGGAACAGAAGCAGCAGGATGCCCGCCGCAAGGCCATGGAGCATGAGCTTGAGTGGGCTCGCTCCAATGCCAAGGGGCGTCAGTCCAAGTCCAAAGCCCGTCTGGCCCGCTTTGAAGAGATGCAGTCCCAGGACTTCCAGGCCCGTAACGAGACCAATGAGATTTACATTCCACCCGGTCCGCGCCTGGGGGATAAGGTTATTGAAGTCAACAACCTGTGCAAAGGGTTTGGTGACCGCCTACTGATTGATAACCTGAGCTTCAGCATACCAAAAGGTGCCATTGTTGGCATTATCGGTGGTAACGGTGCCGGTAAGTCCACCCTGTTCAAAATGATCACTGGTCAGGAACAGCCGGACTCCGGAACCGTTGAACTGGGAGACACCGTTAAGATCTCCAACGTGCAGCAGCTCCGTGATGAACTGGACGACAGTAAAACGGTCTGGGAGGCCATTTCCGACGGCCAGGACATTCTGCGCATCAACAACTATGAAATACAGTCCCGTTCCTATATTGGTCGTTTCAACTTCAAAGGGGGCGATCAGCAGAAGCGTGTTGGTGAACTTTCCGGTGGTGAGCGTGGCCGTCTCCAGCTGGCTGCCACATTAAAAGACGGTGGTAATGTACTGCTGCTGGACGAACCTTCCAACGACCTCGACGTAGAAACCCTGCGAGCACTGGAAGAAGCCTTGCTGGCCTTCCCTGGCTGTGCCATGGTGATATCCCACGACCGTTGGTTCCTGGATCGTGTAGCGACTCACATTCTGGCGTACGAAGGCGATTCCAAAGTGACCTTCTTTGAAGGTAACTACACCGAGTACGAAGCAGACCGCGTTGCCCGTCTGGGTCAAGAAGCCGCAGGCCCCCATCGTATCAAATACAAACGTATTGATGCCTGATCACCAATAATCAGCGCTGCCACTGACTACTTGCTCGGGTAGTCAGTTCCTTCTTCATTTTAACTTCTCCAATGAACTTTACCGGCAACAGCAAGTCTATTGTTGAGCGGACTGTTAGTCAGTACCTAAAACACTGGGTGCTCTTAACGAACGCACTTTTTTAACATCACTGACTTTAACCCTGTTTATGAGTTGGGAGCATTTTATGAAGCTGTATCGGGTTTTACTTCTGCTGTTCATCTGCAAACTGTCATCCGCATTCGCCGATGAGATTGGCAAAATCTCCGCCAATATTTCCAATAATCAATTGAATTCGTATGCCATATCAGGAGTGTTTACCGGTCAGCCAGAATACAGTCACAAGCGCACCGGTAACTTCGCTTATAATTCCTGGAGGTTGACGATCCCGGGCAGCAAAGTCAGCTTTCCGGTAGAACTGGATGGCCATGACACGGTGTTGGCAAACTTCACCTGGGCTGGCTGGGGTGCAGACACCATTGTCAATATCTACTTCAATGATCAGCCAATTGCCGCAGGCCATGAGGTACACGGACACGCCTGGAACAGCCCCGCTACCGATACCTTTGAAATCCCGGCCGGTAATTGTTCAGACAGTTGCAGAATAACCCTGGAACTGGATCACCGCTCGCCCATGGTGTTATTTATCAAGGACCTGACATTAACGGATAAAAAGCCGGATGATAACACCGATGAAAATGACGAAATTACCAAAGAAGAATAACCTGATAACTGACGGAGCCTGCAGTTGCAGCTCCATCTTCTCATTAATCAGGCTTATATCCATCTGACATACACTACCTCTGCAGGAATCCCGTTCTCTTGAAAAAAAACCAACCACAATTTCTGGTTTTCCTGCAGCTTGTCTCCCGGCCCTTTAACTTCAAGCCATTGATACCGGCTATTCTCAGGATCAAAAAGAATCAGATCCGGAAACCCGGTTCGGTTATGGGCAATATCAAAAATCAGTCGTTGAAACATGGCTCGTAGTTGATCAACAGGTATCAACGATACTGCAAGCGTAATCAGCTCCGGACTGAGTGCCGGCCAGTGAACCAGACGATTACTGATCCCCTGCTTCTCGTTGAAGGTTGCCAGCAGAGTGCCCAGCAGATAGCTATCAGACATGTCTGACAACCTTTGATCAATTAAATCCTTACTGCTCTGATAAAAATCGGGTGTCATCAAATCTGAAGGCGCACTCTGAAATGGTTGAAAGAATGCCCCCTCCCTGTCAGCAAAAATAATGTCCCAGAACCATAGGCCGACCAGCCCGTTGATCAGTGCATTCTCTACATAAAAAACCTGCCAGCCCCGGTTGCTGAAATATTCCTGAACCTGAAATTCAACCCGCTGACCATTGTCATTCAACTCAAGAGCCAATTCATCAAACCGGACAGATTGCCGTCTGCGCTTCTCTCTCTTCAGGATTCTGGAAAACCGATAAGCAAAAGCCAACTCCAGACTGCTGGCCGGTGAAGCCTGTATCTCCTCACAAAGCGCAATAGCGCCAGCAGTATCGTTGAGTTTGGCCATAATGCGAGCTTGCCGCTCCCGGGACGGGGGCAAATACGACTGCTGAAAACAGGCAATCGCCTCCCGCAATGCACCTTGCCTTTCCAGATCACGGGCAATGGCATTCGCCAACCGCGCATGCCGACGCTTGAATACCGGATGGATAAAGTCAGACGATGGCGGCAATTTAGCGGCCAGGGCCTGCAACTCATCGAGGTCAAGCTGGTTATTTTCACAGGCAACTTCCTGCCAGAGCTGCGACAGACTCAACCCCTGCTTCAGCTCCTCCCGGCCATTGAACAATCGGAATTTAAGCGGATAATTTTCGAAGCGAGTCAATCCCAAATCCTGAAGTACGAACTCCGTCAAATCCTGACGGAGGTTACCAAAGAACAGAAACAGTAAGGTTCTCAATTCTTCCTGATACTGAGGTTGAAGTGTGATAAATGGAAGATCAGGACAGGCGTTACCGCTATCAACCAGTCGGTTTACCAGTGCCTGCTTACGTTCCCGTCGGTAAGGCCCAAGCGAGTCAGGAAAACAGAGCAACAACTCACTTTTGGTCATAAGGTCTGACAGAGCAACCATATCCAGCGGTGGGTTAACCTGCATAAAACCAGCGCCAACCAGTTGATTCACCGCCAGTTCAATGGATGTAATCTCCGGATAGCTCAGTTTATCCGACCGAAACATCGGCCCTTTCCGACCGGCCAGTCGCACATAGAGTTTCCGGGCATCCTCCTCCAGCAGCCAGAACCCGTTTAGAAAATCGGTTTCACGGCAACTCAACAGATCAGCATACTGCTTCTCAACAAAACCAAGCAGTTTCTGAAAATTGGTAAGATAATAGTCTTCAGGTAATACAACCGGTTTTTGCAAGAATAAAGTCCCATTTTTTCAGCGTACTCTCCGCCTCACCTTTCACTTTCATGTCACCAGCATCTGGATTTTACCCTCAAATTCCTGAACATCCAGAACATGAGCGGGACTGGACAGGCCAGTTTCTGACCATCTCGGTCAACCTCGGACCAGAAAGCGGAAAATCGCTTGACCAACGACAGTTGAAGTGTAAAATCTCAAACAATTTGCCAACCAGACGAGCCGTTGCTTGATGGCAAACCTGACTTTTTAACCAGAAAGAATTAACCTGAAAGACATTCATCCAGAATAGGGTTTCGATGACACTGCGCTTGCACATGAACCGTCAGTCAATCAAAAGAGGAAGCAGGATCCTTATTTCTGGTGCTGATTTAACCACTTTATCTGTATTTCAAAAAGAAGCCCCTTAATCCAGGGGCTTTTTTTTGACTTAAAAATGACCAAAGGCGACAGGTATTACCCCCATGGGAAACAGGTTCTTTAACAGGAACATTATCTCCATAGCTGACCTTACCCGGGAAGATATGGAACAGATTCTTGAAGTGGCTGCTGAACTCAAACAAACGCCACGTCCCGGTCTACTGCAGGGCAAAGTGATTGCCAGCTGTTTTTTTGAGGCATCCACCCGCACACGCCTCTCATTTGAAACGGCTGTTCAAAGATTAGGGGGAACCCTGATTGGTTTTGCCGACGGTGGCAATACCTCTGCCAAAAAAGGGGAAACGCTCGCTGATTCCATCAAAATCATCAGTTCCTATACCGATGCCGTAGTGATGCGCCACCCTCAGGAAGGGGCTGCCCGGCTGGCCTCGGAATTCTCCAGTGTACCCGTAATCAATGGCGGTGACGGCTCCAACCAGCACCCTACCCAGACCCTCCTTGACCTGTTCAGCATTCGCGAGTGCCAGGGTCGACTGGATAACTTGAAAGTCACCTTTGTCGGCGACCTGAAATATGGCAGGACTGTGCACTCACTGGCCCAGGCCCTGACGCACTTTAATGCAGAGTTTACTTTTATTGCCCCGGATGCACTGGCAATGCCGGACTACATCCTGCAGGAACTGGACGAAAAAGGTATCCAGTGGCGCCGCGCTGAAAGCATAGAAGAAGTGGTTGCCGATACGGATATCATTTACATGACCCGGGTTCAGAAAGAACGATTCGATGAAACCGAGTATAAGCACATTGCCTCGAACTATGTGCTGACCAATGAATCCCTGAAAGAGGCACCAGCCCACCTGAAAGTCCTGCACCCTCTGCCAAGGGTTGATGAGATAGCTGTTGAAGTCGATCAGACCCCGCATGCCTATTACTTTGAACAGGCCCGAAACGGGGTATTTGCCCGTCAGGCACTGCTGGCCCTGATTCTCAATGAATCTCTTTATGACAAGATGCGTAACAAGATATGAGGAATGATCGATGAGCAACAAACTTCAGGTTGAAGCCATCTGCCAGGGAACCGTCATCGACCATATTCCGGCTGGACAGGGGGTAAAAATCCTCGACCGTCTTCACTTGCTGAACAGTGAAGCGCGCATCACGGTGGGCTTTAATTTACCCAGTAAAGCCCTGGGTTTTAAAGACATTATCAAGGTTGAAGGACGGATGTTTACCGAACAGGAGGCCAATGAACTGGCACTGTTCGCGCCCAGCGCAACCATCAACGTAATTGATGATTACCGGGTGGTCGATAAGTTCACAATGGCCATTCCGAAAACACTGAGAGCAGCATTTGCCTGCCCCAACTCTAACTGCATTACTCATAATGAACCGGTCGAGAGCTATTTCTACCTGCGTCAAAAGAGCAATGATATCCAATTGAAGTGCCATTATTGCGAAAAGTCCTTCAGTAAGGAAATTGTGGCAGAACTGAGATAAGGGCAAGAACAAGGGTGCTCTGTATCAAATAAAGAGCGCCCCTCACTTCAAGCTTGATAAAACAATGGATTGAAATAGCAAAACAAAATCCTTCCTGCTGGCAAGCTAACTCCACCAATGTCTAACATCCATACACAGAATATCCAACTATTATTTAATTTTCAGCCAGTTAGTAGGTGACAACCATGAGTTCTTGTCCAATTTCTAACTTTATTGGTAATCGTTGCATGCCTGACCCTGTGCGAGCAGAGTCTGAAATAGCTAAAAACTACAATTTCGCTGAAGAAGCCAGCTTTTTTGCCGCTTTGTTCAAGCACCTCCCGGTAAGGCCGGTACCCGACCCTGCACTGATAATGGTCCTCAACAAGCAGTGGCTGGAAAGAAAAAAAAGAAAAGTGACCAAGAAAGGCAAGTCTGAACCGTTGTGGCTTGGCAAAAAAGCGGATGATGAACCATCCGATGAGTGGGATAAATCCGGGGAAGTTTGACCAGATAGGGCCACTGCTAATTTCCCCGGGGTGGCTCTCAGCCATTTCACAATGTCCACCACGCAATCGGATGTTGCCTGGTGGAAAGACACTATTTCAATGATTCGCGCTATAACGTACAGTCAGTTTGATTTGTCCATCAAATCGGCGCGATAATACGCCATGTCATTTACCGTGAAGATCCCGAAACGTCTTTGGGACCGTACACCCAGTACCGTATCCACTCTCATTATTTGAAAAGTGGCCATGGTAATAACCAGCTAATTTCTTCCTCGCCCATCTCTGCGACGACCGGGATAAACATTGTATCCTCATAGCTGGCTCACCCGGCTTCCAACAGGTAAAGCCATTTTTCAGGACTGAAAGGAACGAGATTAAAGCATTGAGTGGTTTTCTAGGATTTTTTAAGAAAAGAAGCACGAGTCAGGACGCTTCCCCTGAAAAAGGGAGGAAAGCGCCTTCTGACAGCAAAAAACAGGCTTCGCGTTCCAGAAATAACGTTCAGGGCAAATCATCAAAGCGTCCGAAGCAAACCGGCAGCAGAAAGCCGGGCCGCCATACTCCGGCGCAGGAAAGCTGGAGCATTGACCAGTTTCAGGTGGCTCCGGACCCCGAAAAGACCCGTTTTCATGATTTTGAACTGCCCAGCGAGCTGATGCATGCGGTTGCTGACCAGGGTTTCAAGTACTGCACACCTATTCAGGCAGAGGTACTGGGCAGCACACTGGCAGGACGGGATGCTATCGGCAAGGCGCAAACGGGAACCGGCAAAACGGCAGCATTTCTGATCAGCACGATCAAGCAGCTGATTGATACCCCTGCACCGGATAAACGTTACCTGGGCGAACCTCGTGCTGTCATTATCGCTCCCACGCGAGAACTGGCCTTACAGATAGGAAATGATGCAGAGGCTCTGACACAATACCTGCCACTGCATGTCGTCACCGTTGTGGGCGGCATGGATTATGAAAAGCAACGCAAACGTATCAGCGAAAATTATGTTGATATTCTTGTTGCAACGCCCGGACGTCTGCTGGACTACTGTGAGCGTAAAGACCTGTTCCTGGACCTGGTCGAAGTCATGGTGATTGACGAAGCAGACCGCATGCTGGACATGGGTTTTATCCCACAGGTACGACGTATTATCCGCATGACGCCAAGGCCGGGAGACCGTCAGACGCTGCTATTCTCTGCAACATTCACTGATGATGTGTTAAGGCTTGGAGAGCAGTGGACCTGGAACCCGGTAAAGGTTGAGATCGAGCCTGACAGTGTTGCCACCGACACGGTGGAACAAAAGGTTTACATTCTCTCATCTGAACAGAAGTTTCCCTTGCTGGTGAACCTGATTAATCATCATCAGCTGGAAAAAGTCATTGTTTTCACTAATCGCAGGGACCAAACCCGAAAACTGACCGAAAAGCTGCAAAAGGTTGGGATCAAGGCAGACCAGATCTCTGGAGAAGTCCCCCAGAACAAGCGCCTCAGAACCCTGGAGAATTTCCGCTCTGGAAAAATTTCAGTACTGGTGGCTACCGATGTTGCTGGCCGGGGAATCCACATTGACGGAATCAGCCATGTCATCAACTACAACCTGCCTGAAGACCCTGATGACTATGTCCACAGAATTGGCAGAACGGGGAGAGCGGGGGCTAGCGGAACCAGTATCAGCTTTGCTTGTGAAGATGATTCGTTTCTGATTCCGGATCTTGAAGCGCTGCTGGGTGATAAACTGAACAAAGACTACCCACCAGAACAGCTGCTTATTGACCCCCGAAAAAGTAAACCTCATTAAGCTCATTGTGCAGGCGAACTTTACTGATTCGCCTGCTCACATGGACTTAAACATTAATGATTAAAAGAGATAACAATCACAAAAACAGTAAGTTTTTTATAAAAAAAGACGATATATCTCTACAAGCATAAAAGTAAAACACATCAACTTAAACCTTTTTAGGAGGACAAAATTTTTTTTTATTCTTCATCGAAATTTAGCCTTGCCGGACGAAATGTTTTCGATAAGAATCAAGTATGAGTGACCCCAAAAACAGACAAGGGAGCTGCCTATGGGACATGCCCTGGAAACCAGGCCAAAAAACTCACCCATTACTACCACCTACATACTGGACAGTAACGTCCTGATTCATGACCCTAACTCCATCCTCAACTTTGAAGAACATCAGGTACTGATTCCCATCACCGTTCTGGAAGAACTGGACAAACTGAAGAACGGCAAACAAACCATCGCCGCTGACTGCCGTCAGGCCATACGACTGATTGATAACATTCTGGGTACAGCCACACCTGCACAGATAGAGCAGGGAGTCCCGATCCAGAGAAGCCACATCAATAAAACATCCGGCACACTCTCCATCATGATGAGTCATGCCGATGATAAAATTACCACACTCCCCAGCAGCAATAACGATAACCAGATAATCAACGACATCTGTCAGTATCAGAAAGCCCACCCGAACCGTCAATTCATACTGGTAACCAAAGACATTAATATGCGCCTCAAAGCCAGGGGCTGCGGAATTCTTACTGAAGACTATCACAGTGATCAGCTGGTCAGTGATATTGGCTTACTGACCAAAGGTTATATCCATTATGAAGGCAACTTCTGGGACCGGGTAAATGAAGTAAAAACCATACAGCTTGATGGTAAAACCATTCATACCCTGGATAAGAATGCGTTTGCCGAAGAGCTGTATCTCAACAAGTTCCTTTTAGACGACCAAGGGTTTGTAGCAAAAGTCATCGACATATCAGATGAACAGGTAAGCCTTCAACACCACAGCAGAGAGAGCCTGATGCATCAGGAAGCTTGGGGGTTGAGACCATTAAACATCAACCAGGGCATGGCCCTGAATCTCCTTCTTGACCCGGATGTACATCTGGTTAATCTCAATGGAGCAGCAGGTTCTGGCAAGACAATTCTGGCTCTGGCAGCCGCTATTGAAATGACCATTGCCACCAAACAGTATCGGAGGATTATAGCAACCCGTTCAACCCGGGGCCTGGATGAAGATATTGGCTTCCTGCCAGGCACCGAGGCGGAAAAGATGGAACCCTGGCTGGGCGCTATTACCGACAACCTGGAAGCGCTGCACAACGATGACGAGTCCACCAACAGCAGTGTGGAGTACATACTCGACCGGGTACCGCTCCATTTCAAATCCCTGAACTACATCCGTGGCAGGAGTTTCCAGCAGAGTCTGATCATCATTGATGAGTGTCAGAACCTGACCCCCCACCAGATCAAAACCATCATCACCCGCGCTGGTGTCGGCAGTAAAGTTATCTGCCTTGGCAACCTGGCCCAGATCGATACACCGTATCTGGCAGCCACCAGCTCCGGGTTAACCTATATGACTGAACGCCTGAAGCATTTTCCCCATGGAGGTTCAATGCAGCTTCAGGGTGTACCCAGGTCACCACTGGCCGCTTATGCTGAAGTCCACCTGTAATTAATTCATCGTCATTACGACAAAGCCCCGGAACTTAACAGCCGGGGCTTGCTATTTTTTATGCCAGATAGCCATTACCAATGGTCACGATAGAGCTTATTAAGCCTTTCAGCTCTATTAAAGGAACGCTCCCTGCTCTACTATTGTCATCAGTATAATCAGCCTGGATAATCAGGGAGTGTTTAATGCTGCTCGTTATATCTCCAGCCAAAACCCTGGACTACGAAACATCGCCCACGACCAAAAAATTTACTCAACCAGACTTTCTTGACCAGTCCGCTCTGCTCATTGAAGAGCTTCGTGAATTAAGCCCGGCTGATATTGGCAGCTTGATGAGCATCAGTGATAAGCTGTCCCAACTCAATGCAGCCCGTTTCCAGGCGTGGTCAACACCGTTCAGTCTGGACAATGCCAAGCAGGCCCTGCTGGCATTCAAAGGGGATGTTTACACAGGCCTTGATGCTGAAACACTGAATGACAAACAGCTGTCATTTGCCCAGCAGCATTTGAGAATTCTCTCTGGCCTGTATGGCCTTCTCCGCCCATTGGACCTGATGCAGGCCTACCGCCTGGAGATGGGTACACGATTTGCCAATCAGCGCGGTAAGGATCTCTATCAGTTCTGGGACAGCCTGATCACAGAACAGCTGAATAAAGAGTTAGCCGCTCAGAAGAGCCAGGTACTGGTCAATCTTGCATCAAATGAATATTACAAATCGGTTCAGCCCAAGCAGATTAATGGACAGATCATTACGCCGGTATTTAAAGACTGGAAGAACGGACAATACAAAATCATCAGCTTTTATGCCAAAAAAGCCCGTGGCCTGATGTGCCGCTATGCCATTAACCACAACATTGACCAGCCAGAAAAATTAAAAGGTTTTGACTATGAAGGCTACGCCTTCAATGAAGCCATGTCCTCTGATAAGGAGTGGGTGTTTACCAGGGAAGCCCAAGGTTAAGACCTCTGCTACGATAATTGCCACTCCCGCTTTCTGGTATACAGAAAGCGGGCCGTTGAAGCTTTGCAAGGACTGGAGATATCGGATCAATAACGGATCAGCGCAGCACAGAAGGTGAGTCAACCCAGAAATAGACAGACCAGCTGTCTTTAAACAAACCGGGAGTACTCTGCTTCCTTAAAAATCCTCGAACCTGATCTTCGAGCAGGTATTGTGTCTCCTCTCCCCGCGCTTCAAGCAAGCCCTGCTTTTCATACCATCCATTGGGATGTTCACCCAGGCACTGATTAATAAAGGTCTGAGCCTGCTCATATGCCTGATGAGCGGTTTCCTGATCAGGATAAGCCTTGTTGCACAGATAACTGTATTGATCACCCCATTGCCATATCTGACAGCTGTTCTCTATCAGCTGATAGCGGCTCTCCCAGAGCGTGAACCTGTATTTATATGACGGGCGGAAGCGAATGCTCTCAAAGTTATTATTGCTGCTACTGAACAGGGTAAAAAGCGACTGGCAGCCTGCCTGATCGGCTGTAGAAGCGCTGGTCATTGATGGATCTTTTGCAGCGAATGAACCACAACCGGAAAGCATGATCAGCAAAAAGACCATGGCAACAAAGTGCTTTCCCGAAACCGTCTTCCAAAGCATTCCTTATCCTCCCCAGGGCAAGCCAGAACAGTGCCGACAATCGTTACAAGGGTATAGGGACGGAAAGAGAAAATAAATAAAAACCAGAAAACCTGCCTGACAAACAGACAGCCTTCAAACTACTGGCAATGGTTGCGTCGTTCATGTTGACATTGGCAACACTTTCTCATGGTTCAAATTGTTCAAAACCGTCCAAATAAAAGTCGTTCAGGTGCTTTCCGGGTTATGTATCAATTGTGTTAAACTGCCGTTCAGTCCGTTAACCATGCAGTGATAAGTCTTCCAATGTCTCAAAGAATCAGCGAGCACTACAAGGCCATTATAGAGTCCGTCGGTGAAGATATTCATCGGGAAGGCCTTCGAGATACGCCGCTCCGCGCTGCCAAAGCAATGCAATACCTGACCAGGGGTTATCACCAGATACTGGAAGACATCGTTAATGGTGCGGTGTTTGAGTCTGATATCAGCGAAATGGTGGTCATCAAAGACATTGAACTTTACTCCATGTGCGAGCATCACCTGCTGCCCTTTATTGGCAAGTGCCACATTGGCTATGTACCCAGTGGTAAGGTGCTGGGCCTATCCAAATTTGCCCGCATTGTGGATATGTTCGCCCGGCGCCTGCAGATTCAGGAAAACATGACCCGGCAGATTGCCGATGCCATTATGGAAGTCACCGGGGCAAAAGGGGTTGCCGTGGTGATTGAAGCACAACACATGTGCATGATGATGCGCGGTGTTGAAAAACAGAACTCCTCCATGACCTCTTCGGTAATGCGAGGCCTGATGAAAGATAATCAACCAACCCGTGAAGAGTTTCTGCGTTTTATTCGCTGATCATCTTCATCACTTGTAACAAAAAAGCCAGCAGTCGCTGGCTTTTTTGTTACCGGGATCTGAGTTAGCTCCAGTCAAGTATCACTTTTCCAGACTGCCCGGACCCCATGATTTGAAAACCTTGCTCAAAATCGTCAATCGGGAACCGGTGAGTAATGATCGGTGAGATATCCAGACCGGACTGCAGCATACTGGTCATCTTGTACCAGGTCTCAAACATTTCCCGACCATAGATACCTTTGATCACCAGACCTTTGAAGATAACCTGGTTCCAGTCAATCACCGTGTCACTGGCTGGAATTCCCAACAGTGCTACCTTGCCTCCATGGTTCATATTTTCCAGCATCTGTTCAAATGCACGACCATTGCCGGACATTTCAAGGCCAACGTCAAAGCCTTCGACCATGCCCAGCTCTGTCATCACTTCTTTCAGGTCGGTATTGGCCACATTAACGGCCCGGGTTGCACCCATTTTTCGAGCCAGATCCAGACGGTATTCGTTCACATCGGTGATTACCACATTACGGGCACCGACGTGCTTACAGATGGCAACTGCCATAATGCCGATAGGGCCAGCGCCGGTAATCAGCACGTCTTCTCCGACCAGATCAAAGGAAAGCGCTGTATGAACCGCATTTCCAAACGGGTCAAAAATGGCGGCCAGGTCATCACTGATATCATCAGGAATCGGGAAGGCATTAACCGCCGGAATCACCAGGTATTCTGCAAAAGCACCATCACGATTAACGCCAACCCCGACCGTAAAGTTACAAAGATGACGCCGACCAGCGCGGCAGTTACGGCAATGACCACAGGTAATATGGCCTTCACCGGAAACCCGCTGCCCAACCTCAAAACCTCGAACACCCTCGCCCATGCCAACGATTTCGCCAACAAATTCATGGCCGACATGCATACCAACCGGGATGGTTTTCTGCGACCATTCATCCCAGTGATAGATATGCATATCAGTACCACAGATGGCCGTTTTACGGATTGTGATCAGTACATCGTTGTAACCCACTTCTGGTTTGGGGTGGTCTTCCATCCAGATACCGGGTTCTGCTTTGCTTTTGGCTAATGTCTTCACAGTTTCAGTTTTCTCAATGGGCTTGCTATTGAGCATAACAAGCCAGCTGTCATGTAAATCAGCAGGGATATCAGCTGATAACTCCCAACTCCCGGCCAACCCTGGCGAAAGCGGCAATGGCTTTGTCCAGATGTTCTCTACTGTGGGCTGCAGACATCTGGGTACGAATTCTCGCCTGCCCTTTTGGTACTACCGGGAAGGAGAAGCCAACCACGTAAATGCCTTCTTCCAGCATACGGTCCGCAAATTTCCCGGCAAGGGATGCATCGCCCAGCATGACCGGAACAATCGGATGGTCGGCACCGGCCAGGGTAAAGCCCAGTCTGGTCATTTCAGAGCGGAAATATTCTGCATTATCACGCACTTTCCGCCGCAGCTCGGCACCTGAAGCCAGCATGTCAAATACTTTAACAGAAGCCGCCGCAATACTGGGAGCCAGTGTATTGGAAAACAGGTAAGGGCGTGAACGGTTACGCAACCAGTCAATCACCTCTTTTTTGCCCGAGGTGTAACCACCAGAAGCCCCCCCCAGAGCTTTGCCCAGTGTACCGGTAAGAATATCCACACGTCCCATAACCCCACAGAACTCCGGAGTACCAGCACCTTTTTCACCAATAAATCCGGTGGCATGGCAATCATCCACCATCACCAGTGCACCGTATTTATCAGCCAGATCGCACACGCCTTTCAGGTTGGCAATCACCCCATCCATCGAGAACACGCCATCGGTAGCAATCAGTTTAGTTCTGGCACCCGCAGCTTCTGCTGCCTGCAGCTGAGCTTCCAGATCAGCCATATCGTTATTGGCGTATCGAAAGCGCTTGGCTTTAGACAGGCGAACGCCATCAATGATACTGGCATGATTCAGCGCATCACTGATAATGGCGTCATCCGGACCCAGAATCGTTTCAAAAAGGCCGCCATTGGCATCAAAGCAAGAGGGGTAAAGAATGGTATCTTCCATTCCCAGAAACCCGGAAATGCGCGCCTCCAGATCTTTATGAACCGTCTGGGTACCACAGATAAAGCGCACGGATGCCATACCGTAACCGTACTGGTCCAGCCCCTGCTTGCCCGCTTCGATCAGTTCCGGTGCATTGGCCAGTCCCAGATAGTTATTGGCACAAAAATTAAGTACCTCTTCGCCGCTCTCACCATTCGAGAGCACCTTGATTTCAGCCTGCTGCTGGGAGCTGATCACCCGCTCACTTTTATAAAGCCCTTCCTGCTTCAGCTCATCCAGCTGCTTGCTCAGCCCTGCATAAAAATCGGCCTTCATTTCGACTCCTGTTCTCTGTAATTTCCAACGCCCCGCCTTTGATCATCCACCAGACGCACCGTCGCCAATACACCTGTCTACCCCGATAACACGGGCATGATTGCAGTTAAATCAACAGTTTCAGAGCATTAGATTGGCTACTGCCATCAACCAGATCATTGTAGATAACTGAAGTTACGCAGCTAACAGCTCTCTCAGCTGCCCCAACGAAGCTTTCAGCCCTGCCATATAGATTTTGGCTCTGAGCTGAAAGTGATTCAGATTTACTTTCAATGACAATACTTCCAACCTGAAGGCTGAGTAAATTGAAAGAAAGATATGATTACTCTGTGTTCTCACAGTATGCGCCGGTGACTTGGCCATTGACGCATTCGATTTCAGCGTTGGCTCTTGTAGGATTTCAGACTGCTACTGGGTTGAACATTGCTGAAGCCCTTTATCTACAAAGGTTGTCAGCATATTGTCCGGTAATGTTGCCCAATCCTTGTTTTTCGTGACCTACAGTCAGTTTTCACTGTAGAGCAGTTCGTAATCAAAATAGAGCCTCAGCGTTTTATGGAAGACCTCGACTTTCCACCGTTTCTCGTAGATTGCCTTGAGAGTCTCGGCATCACAGTCAAGATCGCTGCAAACCAGATAGAGAATGCCTGTGCTTCCGTCTTTGTTTTTAAAGACCTGACGGTATAGCAGAACAGGGAAATCGACACCTGCTATCCACCCTTGTACAGGCTTATCTTCTGAAAAATCAACAGTATCTATACGCTGTGAACGGCCTTGTAATTTGTCGTCCAGACTGAGGGATACCTTGCGGTTTGACTTCATCGCCATCAGGAAATGTTTATTACAGTCGTGTCGAATAAACATCATATTGTCGTTTGAGCAAAACCAGCTATCTGCAAGGACATAGCGGAACATAAGCTGGTTATGGCAGCAAATCATCAGCATCTCCCGCATCATTTCATTTTTGGTTTGCTCTGCATATCGTCTTACCTTTTTTGTCTTCAAGTCGGTGTACAGGATGGTTTTCTCGATCAATTTATAGGCGACAGGAATCGACGCATCTCCGGCATGGTAGTGTGCATTGAGCAGATTTATACCTTTCACGGTGCGATTTTTTGTATGATCAAAATGCCAGGTGTTCAGGGCATTCTCTTTGCTGAACTGCTTTTCCTGAATCGTATCGTCAAAGATCAAAACCCCATCACTGCACTCAACCTGTCGCACGACGGGTTTAACGTAAAGCCATAAGTCACGACTGGTAAACTCATTGTTTGAAAGCAATCGGGTGAATTGGTCATGACTGTAGACATTATCCAAAAGCTCTGACACTCCCGTTGCAGTGGTCTTCCCAGACGACGACAACAGGTAGTCAGAATAAAGTTCTATGAGATCATTTTTCATGCCACCAATAATGGCTGATTTTCAGCAAGGTGCGTAACTTGAGTAGATAACTAATAGTGGATCAGTAAGGCGCACCATTGAACAGGCATTTGTACGTATTATCACCACGTTGCGGTCAATGCCTTGCAGGCATTGCCGGTGAACGCGAATAGGTTTTCCATTGCCAACAGGAAGGTGGTCAGTTTTATTGAACTACCGTATTTTTTTTCAGTCCTATCGGTATTACTAATTTATTAATACTGTTTTTTTGTGTATGGATGTTGTCGGATCGCCTTTTCATATTCCTACAGAAGATAGGAATGCGCCTACAGATCATAATATCTGTGTTATTTGTTTTGAGGCTTTTCATGATCGTATTGTGGCGCCCACGGTTGTCAAAACCCACTGCGGCCATCGCTACGACCTTAGCTGCGTTTCCAGGTGGTTCGACGAACAGCAAAAGAAGGGTGTCGCCACACGGAGTTGTGCGTTCTGTCGGCAAGAGGCGTTGCCTCTGGTACGTGAGACGGGTGCCCGCCTCTATGAAGATTCCCCTTACTGTGAGTCCTTGCCTTTGCAGGCCGCCCGTACAGGTGATCTCAAGACATTGCAGAGATTGTTGGTACTTGATTCAGAGATTGTCCGGCAGACGTTCTGGTCTGTTGTGTCCGGCGAGCATATTCATCTTTTGTTCATCGCTGCCCTGAAGGGTGACACTGAGTGCCTGAAAACCCTGATCGACGCCGGGGCGGACCCCAACACCACTCTGACTTCTGACGGCGCTACCCCGGCGTACATCGCTGCCCAGATGGGTCACACTGAGTGCCTGAGAGCCCTGATCAACGCCGGGGCGGACCCCAACGTCGCCCGGACTTCCGACGGCGCCACCCCGGCGTTCATCGCTGCCCAAAAGGGTCACACTCTGTGCCTGGAAGCCCTGATCGACGCCAGGGCGGCCCCCAACGCCGCCCGGACTTCCGACGGTGCCACCCCGGCGTACATCGCTGCCCAGAACGGTCACACTGAGTGCCTGAGAGCCCTGATCGACGCCGGGGCAGACCCCAACGCCACCCGGACTTCCGACGGCGCCACCCCGGTGTACATCGCTGCCCAGGAGGGTCGCACTGAGTGCCTGAGAGCCCTGATCGACGCCGGGGCGGACCCCAACGCCGCCCGGACTTCCGACGGCACCACCCCGGCGTACATCGCAGCCCAGAACGGTCACACTGAGTGCCTGAAAGCCCTGATCGACGCCGGGGCGGACCCCAACGCCGCCCGGACTTTCGACGGCGCCACCCCGGCGTACATCGCTGCCCAGAACGGTCTCACTGAGTGCCTGAAAGCCCTGATCGACGCCAGGGCGGACCCCAACGCCGCCCGGACTTCCGACGGCACCACCCCGGCGTACGTCGCTGCCTGTAACGGTCACACTGAGTGCCTGAAAGCCCTGATCGACGCCAGGGCGGACCTCAACGCCGCCCGGACTTCCGACGGCACGACCCCGGCGTACATCGCTGCCTGTAACGGTCACACTGAGTGCCTGAAAACCCTGATCGACGCCGGGGCGGACCCCAACGCCACTCTGACTTCCGACGGTGCCACCCCGGCGTACATCGCTGCCCAGAACGGTCACACTGAGTGCCTGAAAGCCCTGATCGACGCCAGGGCGGACCTCAACGCCGCCCGGACTTCCGATGGCACCACCCCGGCGTACATCGCTGCCTGTTACGGTCAAACTGAGTGCCTGAAAGCCCTGGTCGACGCCAGGGCGGACCCCAACGCCGCCCGGACTACCGACGGCACCACCCCGGCGTACATCGCTGCCCAGGAGGGTCGCACTGAGTGCCTGAAAGCCCTGATCGACGCCGGGGCAGACCCCAACGTCGCCCGGACTTCCGACGGTACCACCCCGGCGTACATCGCTGCCCAGAACGGTCACACTGAGTGCCTGAAAGCCCTGATCGACGCCGGGGCGGACCCCAACGCCCCCCTGACTTCCGACGGTGCCACCCCGGCGTACATCGCTGCCCAGAACGGTCACACTGAGTGCCTGAAAGCCCTGCTCGACGCCGGGGCAGACCCCAACGCCGCCCGGACTTCCGGCGTCACCCCGGTGTACATCGCTGCCCAGAACGGCCACACTGAGTGCCTGAAAGCCCTGATCGACGCCAGGGCGGACCCCAACGCCGCCCGGACTTCCGACGGCACCACCCCGGCGTACATCGCTGCCCAGAACGGTCACACTGAGTGCCTGA
Source organism: Endozoicomonas sp. SCSIO W0465 (assembly GCF_023716865.1). Lineage (NCBI taxonomy): Bacteria > Pseudomonadati > Pseudomonadota > Gammaproteobacteria > Oceanospirillales > Endozoicomonadaceae > Endozoicomonas > Endozoicomonas sp. SCSIO W0465. The sequence goes on along the minus strand of NZ_CP092417.1, from coordinate 2,225,290 downwards.
AAGCCCTGATCGACGCCAGGGCGGACCCCAACGCCGCCCGGACTTCCGACGGCGCTACCCCGGCGGACATCGCTGCCCGGAACGGTCACACTGAGTGCCTGAAAGCCCTGATTGACGCCAAAGCGGACCTCACCTACGTTACCGTCCCCAGGTCATAGCGTGGTAATATTGCCTCGTTCCCACGCTCCGGAGGCTGTCGCGAAACCCTCAAGCAGGTACGATACAGAAATTGCCTGCTTGTACCTCTGAAACAATGACGACAAAACAAAAAGTACACATTGATCGAACGCCCCAATTCGATATTTTTGCGCCCATCACCCAGAGTGAAGTGGAAAGTGAACCGGTAAAGCCTTCGCATTCATCGCAAAGGTGCTTTATTTCTCCTGATGCTGAAACTATTTACCTGGGTAATACATCGCTCAAAAACTATCTGTGGGTCAGCGGTGGAATATTCCCCGACCATGCTAATATTGGCCGCTTTATTAACCGCCACGCCGAGCAACTGACCGGCTCTTTCTTTGAGTCCATAGTAAAAACAGTACTCAGGAGAACGCATTCAAAAGGTGATCGTCTTGCCGGTGATGGTACTTTAGTTCATGCTGCTTGCTCCCATTACCACCTGATCAGGGAAGAAGCAGTAAAAACCGCTCTGGAAGAAGCTCAACAGCAGTTAGAAAAAAAACCGGAAGACCCCATCAAAAAGGCCGATGTCGAAAAAAAGACAGATGTCTTTAACAAGTTACAGGAACGTCAAGCACTACGAAAGCGGGCAGGTAGCAAGCCAGAAGACTTCCGTATTTGCCCCGTTGAGTCCGAGGCTGTCGTTCAGAAAATGAAGCGGGGACGGGGGCATGCCGCATCGTATAAGCCATCTTCGAAGCCAATGCACAACCAGTAAGACTGGCCGTCGAATCAGGCGTTTCAAAGTAGACGACGCAAGGGATGCGTTGAAAACAGTCATGGAACATCCGGCAGCAAAGGTGGTGTTTAAAAAACGACAGGCAATGGTTGAGCCGGTGTTTGGTTATCTGAGAACGGTGCAGGGCTTAAATCGGTTTCGTCGTCGGGGACTAAAGGCTGTCAGATTGGAGTTTAGTCTCCACTTGCTGGCTTATAACCTGAGTCGGGTTAATGCAGCGACGTTACAGATATACAATGATGGCAGTATAACCAAATAAAGGTACTCATAGCCTGCCAGATGGCAGGCTATGCTCCTGATAATGAGGCTTTAGCGACAACCTCTCCCCCGTGGGAATGCAGACCGGGGGCTAAGTTACCGTTAATGGTTGGAAGCACCAATGTTCAGTAATTCTGCTGATCAACCGGCCAACAGTTAATTTTTTTGCTGCCGTCAGTTCTCGCCTCCAGGCCAGATAATGGGGAAGGTAACGAGTTGCAACCCCTTGGAATACGCCGCCAATCCAGCGTTTTAAATGACTGTGATAAGAATTTACAGTCTGGATGTGGTAGATGCCTTCAACAACATGTTGACCTGCTGATGTCACCAGCTCCTTGAAGACAAATCCAAGCTTGTCAGCAAGTTTTTCGTGAGCGAGGTGTGCATCCGCACAGACCGTGGCCTGTATCGATATGCGGCCATTTAAATGCCTGCACAATTCATTAGCACTTTCGTTTTCTAATACACCGTCAACGGTATTTCGATTACGGTCCCGAGCCACCATTACCGGGACTTTTCGGGCTTTGTTGGGATCATTACCCCGCTTTCGGGTTGGCCGTGGAAGGCCTTCTCTTTGCCCTTTGAAGGATTCACGGAAAAATGTTTCATCAAGCTCAGTAATGCCACAAAGCTCTTCTGCTTGATCATTATTAATCACTTCAAGAAAGCGGTGACGCCAGCGGAACGCAGTTTTCAAGTCAATGGCATTCTCAGCAGCAGCTGGTCGCAAGACCATAGAGTGAGTCATACCTGCGAGGTACTTGTTCCATTTTTCAGGGTGCCTGAGCCTTGCCAAAGGCGTTCCACTAAAGGCGTTAAACGTTGAGTCGCAAGTCTTGCAGTGGTAGCGCTGTCGGCCATTTCGTATGCCCCAGCGACCAACGCTATGGCTTTTGCATTTGGGGCACCTGGGGTTTTCGGCAAATTGGGCAAGTATGCTCTTTTCTACGTCAGGTGTTGCATTATCGTTATTGGGTATAGATTCACTGTAAACAGGTTCAGAGTCAGTGGTTTCTACTACCTCGGTAACCTCTATTTGAGTACTAAGGAGCGAGTTGTTAAGAATGTCTCGCTGTTCACTGGTTAATGTTGAAATGGAATCAATAAAATTCTGGAAGAGTTCAGATTGCATATCACTCCCCTACAACGTAGATTTTATGGGAGTTTAGCTGATTCAACCATTAACGGTAACTTAGCCCAGACCGGGCCTCTGTGGAACTGTGGGTCTCCATTAAACTCTCATGATTCCGGGCATAAATAGATTGTTTTGCATCTGGCAGGCTCCGGTATGCATTCTCACGCAGAACATGGGAACGAGGAGTCTGGCTGTATGGGTATTAGCGCTTTTCTGCACTAGGAGCCTGTCGGACTTAAGGCTGTCCTACTGCGGTTGCGATAAATTGGTCTAAAAATTCCTGCTTCTTCGTCAAATAGCCCTGCTATTCTCCTCAGAATCAGAAATTTTTATCCTCAATTTCTCGCAATCCTCGCTACGGACGCTTAAGTCCGACAGGCTCCTAGAACATGCGATGTACTGAAGAGAGTTTTCTGACAATTCTATTCCCGTAGCGTACCACCAGATCAGGGGTCTGTTGTTCTGGAAACTTCTCGAAACGACTGTGAATGAATGACCAGGCTGCGTGTGCCTGCTGAACAGGCACCATGGCATGAGGATGATCACTCAACTCGTTATTAAATGCTGTCATGCGCCTGCCAAACCGATCGGCCAGTGCTTTGAGTTGCTTCTGGCTGACCATCGTTAGCTCGGTGCTTTGCTCCGCAATCATTAAACTCAGATAGTCTCTGGTTATGTGCTGCATTAATAGCGCTTGCTCAAGAAAGCGAAGTTCCTGAGACGCTTCTGATTGCGCGCTGGCCGCTTTTTGCCTCAACAGAATCAGTTGGCGATCCATTTTGGCCAGAGCGCGCAACAACGAGTTTGCTGGAGGAGCCTCTGCACCGACTGGAATCGTACTCAGCCAGGTAATATGTTTGTTGATAACGGGCCACAGAGCAATGAACGTGGTCAGAAGTTCATCGGTTTCAAGGTCAGTGGTTTGCTTTGGCATGGAATGAACGCTGATGTTCAATGCCTGCTGCGCCTCTTGAAGTGCTTCCCGCGCCGCTTGATCGAGAAAATCCAGCTGTAATCGGTGAATATTGATCAGCATTTCATTGAGATCAATTTCCTGCTGAATAATGTTCTCCAGTGATAATGCAGCATTTGTCTTACTGGCCTTTGCACTGGTTACCAGAAAGAAAGTGGTAAAAGCAATAAAGATTACAGCTCGAAACGTCATGATAGCTTCCGGGTTGGTCTTTAAGCAGAATGTTATCGGCAATCCGGTTGCTGGCTGTAGGCGGTTGACCCCGGTGGTCCTGAGATCAACGCTTCACCAGTATGTGGATATCCGTCCATGGATGCCAGGTTTGTATGGAGGCTGGTTTGCCAGCCTTCTGCGCCATTATTATTTGTAGCAAAATTGCTCTGAAATAGACAGTGCAGGCACTTGTTCTTTTTAAGCTTGCTTAAGCTGGGCTTTCAGCTTGTCTGGAACTCCTGTAATGATTAGCTGGTCATTGACTTCATCATAGCGAATCTGCCCGCCAAGCAGCTCTGCATCAAAAGAGAGGCTGAGTCCCTTGCTTCGCCCGGTATAGCGTACCAGCTGCGTCAACTTGCGGCGTTCAGGGGACATCGGGGTGCTCATGTCATAATCCTGAGTGTTGACAAAGCGGGCAAAGTCGTCCGGGCCGGCTTCACTCAGGTGGCCGGTCAGCTCCTGCATGGAGAGGCTTTCGCCTTCGTCCAGTTTGTTCTGGCAATAATCATAAACCTGTCGTTTAACAATGGTTCGGTTCTCTTCCACCGGCTCCTCCTGACAATAGGCCTCCACTGCCTTGAGCAGGGTATCGGCTTCTTCTTTGCTGCTGCTGGTTTCGCTGCAGCCAATCACCTCCTGGAATACGCTACTGAGACATTTGCCTCCCTTTGGACGAAGAAACGATAAATAGCGCCCCGCTTCCGGGTTTTTCTGCCAGTCGGTGATATTGATACGACAGGCCAGTGACATCCGGGCGGTGTCCAGGTAAGACGTGTCCTGAATGGTCAGCTCATCCGTAATGGTGACACTGTTCTGGCTGCTGAGCATGCAAAGCAGTAGATACCGGGTCAGGCCCTGTTGATAGTCGGCGAACATCACGTAGCCACCATTGATGGCTCCGGCCTCACTGAGGTTTTGCCCAAGGCTGGTCAGTGTGTCAGTGGTGAGCCGGGTAAAACCGGCAGCCTGCTCATCGGAACTCTGATCCATATATTGCTTCAGGCGCTCAGGAAAACTGTCCTCTGCCAGGTCGGAAAACTGGCCATAGCACTTGTCCGGTTTTTTATTATAGGTTTGCAGCAAGTCGTCCAGAACCAGCTCCAGAGAGGGGGAGGAGACCAGACTTTGGGAAGCTGGAATGGCTTGTAACTGCTCTGAACCGTGGGCAAGGTCCAGTTTGTGAACAATAATCTGTTTGATGGTCATGACTTGATGCTGAAAAGTCCGAATTGATACTCAATATGGTACAGGGATTCTGTGTGTTTTGCTTTATTCGGCAAACTTCCGGAACTGCCGTTGGCGATGGGTTGGGCTGAGTCCATCATGGCGGGCTTTGCCGGGGCAGGAGAGGAGTAAAGAGGTTATCCAGGCTCTGCCTGACCTGTTTGTCCAGGGCATGCTGGTTCGGATTTATTTTGGCCATTAGCTGGATGCTCATGTACAGGTTCAATAGCTCACTGGCGATGACCTCACGGTCAATAGCAGCACTGCCGTTTTTGTCCGGTTCCGTATATTTCCCAATAAAGTCAATAAAGCCATGTCGTAGCATCTGGATGCCTTTCTGCACCAGTTCTGATGCTTCGGATGGCAGTAGATGGAGTTCGTTGCTGGTATTGATCAGGAAACAACAGTTTCGATAGCTGGCATCCTGACCATGACGATAACCGGAAGTAAAGAAGCGGCGGAGATCCAGTAGCGATGGATTGTAGGCCAGGTATTTATCGATTCTTGGTTGCAGCTGCCATTCAAGATAGTGCTCAAGAATGCAGAGAAATAATCGCTCTTTATTCCGGAAGTGATAATAAAGGCTACCCGGGTGCATTTCAGTGGCTTCTTCCAGTTGCTTCAATGAGCAGGCATAAAACCCCCTGGACCAGAAAAGCTCAAGAGCGTCGCTTAACACCTGTTGCCGGTTGAATAAGGATGATCTTCCCATAGGCTCACTATTGATTATTGTCATTCTAAGTTAGCAGAGTTTTGAGTTCTGTTAACAGCCCTGTGGTGCCGGGGCATTGCTTATGCCATGATTCCGGTGCATTGCAGAAACATTCCGGACTAAACAACAGACCAAAAAAACAGAGGTGACAAATCATGGCACTCACACCGTCTTCTATGGTTGAACTGGGTTTTCAGGCTCCGGATTTCAGTTTGCCGGATGTTTTCACAGGAACAGAAAAAACAGTGGCTGATGTGGCAGGAAGTAAAGGGCTTCTGGTGATGTTTATCTGTAACCATTGTCCTTACGTTGTTCATATTGAAGAGGCGCTGGTGGCATTGGGTAAGGAGTTTCATGGCACAGATCTGGGGATTGTCGCGATCAGTGCCAATGATGTGGCAGACTATCCCCAGGATAGCCCTGAGTTGATGGCTCAAAAGCGTTATGGATTTCCATACCTTTATGATGAGACGCAACAGGTGGCTAAAGCCTATCAAGCGGAATGTACGCCGGACTTTTTTCTGTTTGATGGTGGTTTGACCTGCGTTTATCGCGGCCAGTTTGACAACTCAAGGCCCGGGAATGGCAAGCCGGTGACCGGTAACGATCTCCGCAGTGCAATGACTGCTCTACTGAAAGGCCTGCCTGTCAGTGAAGACCAAAAGCCCAGTATCGGCTGTAATATCAAGTGGCGAAAGTAGTTGGTCAGCCATTGCCCTGTGGATAGTTTTTCCTGAAAACCTCCTGTCCCATGGCATTGATCTGCTGGTCAATCATAAGACTGAATGTGTCCAGAAGCTGCTGATGTGCTTTGCTGTCCCGGCTGGCCTGACGCAGCAGGTTAACCGCAGCTTCTACCGTTGATAAGGCGCCTGCTCCGGGTGCTTTTCGAATGCGATAATCGGATAGGGAAAGATCAGTCAGTTCAATACCGGGCAACTGTTGCAGCAGTGGGTTGCAGTAATAAATCTTTTTGGCTTTTCGCCAGGTTCCATCCAGGATAATCAGTACTTCCGGCGTCTCAGTTCGCAGGACATCCTGGCTGGCCCTGGCATTCGCTCCGGGAAATAGCAGGTAGCAGTTCTTTTCTGCCAGCGTTTTCAGAAGTTGTGAATGATTGGAAAAATCTTCACCCACCCATACCTCGCAATTACCGATACCCAGCTCCAGAATGCGCGCCGTATTCAATGGGTGTCTGGACTCTCTGGGGTGCTGCAGGATAATAATATCCATGCAGGCAGCCTCTTCCTTGAGCGCTTTACAGTAACACTGCTTTTGTGGGCGTTGGCATCCGCGGCACAGGGGTCTTGGCATGATTATGAATAGTGTATGTGGTATTGCTCTTCTGTCTTGATGACCCTGAGAGGTTTCAGCCAATGATGATAACAGGGTTGCCAGAAGGTTTGATAGCCAGCGAATAGCATTGTGATACCATTCGCCAGGCGGGATAATCAGGCGTTCTTCATCTGAAAAATCAGCTTTTCAGCGGTGCAATCAAACTCAAACATGGCACGAATCACTGTCTGGCCGTTTTCATCAACAGTTTCAGCAGAGATCTTGCAGTTACCGGAACCGATTTTTACCGCTTCTTCTTTCAGCGCATCAAATCGAGATTCCGCATTGACGCCGGACAGGTCGATGGTCAGAACGGTATCGTCTTCTTTTATGATGGTACCAACTTCCACGCAGTTACAGGCCAGGCTTTCGTAAGGATCTTTCTCATTCATGGCGGCTACCTACTTTCAATATTTTTACTGTCGTCCAAACGAAAAAAGCCGGGGAAATACCCAGCTTTTTTATTATCGAACCCGGATCATAGCGTTGAATAAAGGTAACTATTCAGCACTGAGCAAAGGCATATTACAGTAATTCCGAACAGCTCTATGAAGTGATTGATATATGTCCATTCCCTGTTTTCTGGCAGACGACAAATAGCTGCGAATCCGTGCAAACATAGAACCACCGTCTGCACTCCTGAAGCAGCCTGAGATTTTCTGCTTTAACTTGGCCATTCGAACATCCCGCTCACTGCCATTGTTATCGAAGGGAATGGTAAAATCTGACATGAAGCGCAGTGTCTCAGCCTTGAACTCAGTGAGTCGTTTGAAGAGATTGTAAGCTTTAGTATTCTTGACTTTCTTGCGCTTAAGCTCCTCTCGTTGCTTCTCCATATAGACGACTTCTTTCATTAGAGCCCGCTGAAGCAACCGGTCATAAATCTTCTCGATTCGTTCACAGACAACACTTGGCATCTGTAGCATACCTATGGTCTTAAAGCCCTTGCAGTAATGCCAGGAAAGCCTCAGTAGCTTCATCAATCGCAACGCCAGTTGATTGCTGTCCCTATCAACAACACCCAAAAGCTCCCTCAGGTGATGGGCATTGCAAAGTACGTGAGTTGCCGCATATGCAAAATAGGATTTCCAATGATCATGAACCAGAACGCCTGCAAATGTTAGCAGTATGCCCATCGTGTCCATGGCCTCACGACCTCGCTTTTCAGACAAGTAGTAGAGCGTCCATTGTTCATCCCGCATAACGTGTAGCCAGTGCAAAGAGCCCTCGGCCCGCATACCCGTTTCATCGGCTCCGGCAACAGACGATTCCCGCAAGGCGTCACGAATAACCTCTTCAGTAGAAGCCAGATTTTCATAGGTTCTGGCCACAAAATTGGCGACAGTGCCTGCACTTACACTCATTTTATAGAGAGTATTAAAATACTCTGACACGCGCTTAAAAGGCAGGAAATGGTATTGGTTAAGATAGACGGCCATAGCCTGTGTGGCTGAGCCATATTGTGCGGCAGCGGTAACACCTTCCGGGAATTCAGCCTGATTCCGACAACCACAAGTGCAGATTTTTACTTCAGCTCTATGGGCCGTTACTTCAAATTCACCCGGTCTCCCTGGTTCAAACACCTGTCGTTCAATATATTTGACCGGCTCACTATCAAGAAGAGACGCCTGACATTTATTGCATTCTTTAACCGGAAGGTACTCAATATAGTCAGGGATATCGACCTGTTTAAGACAAGTGCCCTGATGCCCTTTCTTTCCACCGGCTTTATTACCAGAAGACTGTCTCAGACTTTTAGGATTGGGTTTTTCATCCGATGGATCGGTACCTTTATCTGCGGAAAGGTCGTCAGAATGATCTGGAGAATTACTGTTTTTACAAGGTTTTTGATAACCATCAGACGATGGCGGCTTGCTGCTGTTTTGACTGTTCTTGCCAACCTTTTCTTCCAATTCTCGACATCGCTCTTCCAGACAGGCAACTCTCATCCGCAGCTCTGCATTCTCTTTCAAGAGAATCTCAGCCGACATAGTTGCGGGTAGTTCTGGAATCATGCTGGCGAATATTGTGGAAAAATGGTGCTTAAGAGGATGGTATAAAAATCAGAAAATTCCAGATTTATGTGGGGGTGCTGAACAGTTACGAATAAAGATTCACACCAGCAGATTCATGACAAACATGGCCATCAGAGAGTTCAGGATACAGATCCCGAACATGACCGGGTAACGGCGACCATCGGTACCGACAACGCCAAGAATACGGCCAGCGTATTGAATGGTGGAACCCATCAGGTAAATAGCAGGGGCCAGAATGGCAATGTCGCGGGCGTGCAGGGCACCTTCATTTAACAGGCCGACGGCAACACCGACCGCGCCACCCATGGACATCACGGCCGCCATCAGTACGGCAGCCCCTTCACCGGGTACGCCAAACAGCGCCATTACCGGGCCAAAGACGGTGGCCAGAACATTCAGAAAACCGGTCAGGGACAGAATCTTGATGATCACGAAGGCCATCATGATGTTCGGGATAATGCTCCCGATGCCAATGCCCCAGCCTTTACGGGCGCCTTCCACAAAGACGTCAGTGATCATCTTTTTACTGTCAGGTGCTGCACTCATGATCAGTTAGCCTCCGCAATCTTGGCAGTGATTTCTTTTTCGCCGGATTTTTTGTCAATGGCCTTAAGGTAGAAACGCATAATGTTGGCACCGACGATTTTGAAGACAAACATGACCGCCAGAGCAAGGCCAATAGAACCGGGAACCGTAGTACCCGCCGTATCAGACAGGGTGAACAAAATGGCGCCGGAACCGAAGAAGTTGACGATCAGTGCACCGCCAGAAAACTGAAAGGCGGTAAAGACATCCTTCTCTTTGTCAGTCAGTTCGCCCTCATCTGCCAGGGATTTGGTAAGGCCCGCACCAACGTCGGTGGACTGCAGACTGCCGATAATCGCCAGCCCGGTAGAGCCGGGAATACCCATCAGGGGGCGAAGCAGAGGCGTCAGCATTTTACGGGCGGCTTTCAGCGCACCGTAATGCTCAAGCACAGCGATCATACCCAGGGCAAACATGGCCGTAGGTACCAGACCCAGGGCAAACAAAAAGCCGTCGGCTGCACCACTGCCACCCACGCCACGGAAAGCGGACATGCCACCAGTGGCGTCTTTCATCAGCTTACCAAAGCTGCCATTAAGGGTGGTGAAGTCAAAGACACCGTACCACTCATTGGACTTAAGCAGTCCGGAAAAGAACACGACAGCAAATGCCAGTGCTAAATAGGCGCCAATGGAGACCTTCTCATGATCATCAGTTTTCACGGTTTCCTCCCGGGATATTTACAAGAGATGGTAGAAATCTGATTAAAAAATATACATTGAAGGAGAGTTTATAAGTCGGTTGCTCAAAATAAAATCAGGATTAAACGCTGTATTTATCTCCGTGGTTTCGGTTCTTACCAGATAGCCTTCTTATTTCAACCAGCTATCAGTTTTGCTGATAAAGACCACTGTGCTTTGTTGTGAAGTGTTGAATATTGAAGAAGTTAAAAGGGAATGGGGTGTTTTTCTGTGATGATGTGGTTTTTTCCGTGGGTAGGTGATTTCCCTTTTTTCTTACGTGTTTCTGGTATAGGCTGCGCTTTGTTGTGCTCATTTAAACAGTAAATTGTCATGGGGTAATACCTGCGCTCAATGGGCCGGGCTGACCATGACAACTTATGAAGGCAAAGTGGGTCGGAATACCATCGAAAGGCAGATAGCCATGTCCGAAAAGCCAATAGAGAACCCGTCGTCGCTGCGTCGCAATGTCAATATGCTGGGTACCTTGCTGGGTGACGTCATCCGGGATCACAAGGGCGAAGACTTTTTCAATAAAATTGAGTCTATTCGCAAATTGTCCAAAGCTGCCCGCAATGATGCAGTGGGTGAGGATGGTGAAAATGAACAGCAGGCACTATTGAACCTTCTGCACAGCCTGCCTGATGATGAGCTGGTACCTGTCGTAAGGTCTTTCAGCCATTTCCTGAATCTCACTAATATTGCCGAGCAGTTTCACCTGGTATCCAGGGACTGTGAAACCAGCTACTGTGTTCCTGACCATTTTCGTGAACTGCTCAACACATTGAAACAGAAAGGTTTCAGTGATCAGCAGATTGCAGAGAAAGCCTCTGAACTCGATATTGAGGTGGTACTTACTGCCCACCCGACTGAAGTAACCCGCCGTACATTAATTCAGAAATATGAGCAGGTATTTCAGTGTCTCAATGATCTGGAAAACCAGTCGCTCAGTGAGCATGAAAAACAGCGCATTGAACAGCGCATTCGCCAGCTGATCACTCAGGCCTGGCATACCTATGAGTTTCGCAGTAAGCGACCCACACCGGTTGATGAAGCAAAAGGTGGCTTTGCCACCATTGAAAACTCGTTGTGGAATGCGGTGCCACAGTTTGTCCGTCAGATGGATGAGCGCCTTCAGGCGTTTACCGGTCATCGGCTGGCGATTGACGCAGTACCCGTTCACTTTTCTTCCTGGATGGGCGGCGACCGGGATGGTAACCCGTTTGTAACGTCTGAAGTGACTCGTGAAGTGTTGCTGCTCAGTCGCTGGATGGCAGCAGACCTGTTTCTAAGAGATCTGAAACCATTGATCAGCGAGCTTTCCATGAACGACTGCAGTGATGAACTGCGAGCGCTTGTGGGTGACTCCCGGGAGCCTTACTGGTCTGTGTTAAAAGAGTTGCGGGAAAAACTGAAGCATACACGGCAATGGTGCGAACGGGGTCTGGCCAGACCCGGGGATGTCTATTTAACGCCGACAGCGGGGGTCATTCTTGATAATGAAGACCTGATCAGGCCGCTAAGATTGTGTTACCAGTCGCTCCATGATTGTGGCCTGGGTGTTATTGCCGATGGTCCTTTGCTGGATACCCTGAGAAGGGCTTACTGCTTTGGCCTGACCCTGATTAAATTGGATATCCGTCAGGAGTCCGGCCGTCATACCCAGGTATTCAGTGAACTGACCAAGGCCCTAGGTATGGGCGATTATGAGCACTGGGAAGAACTGGAAAGACAGAGTTTCCTGCTGAAAGAGCTGCAGAACCCAAGACCGCTTTTGCCAAACACCAAAGGGCCAAACACCAAAGGGCCAAACACCAAAGGGCCAAACACCAAAGGGCCAAATAAGTGGTCACCATCCCCTGAAGTTCAGGAAGTTTTAAACACTTGTCGTGTAGTGGCTGCCGAGGGTTCCAGGGCCTTGAACTGCTACGTGATTTCCATGGCTACTCAGCCATCGGACGTACTGGCAGTGGCTCTGCTGCTGAAAGAGTGTGGCGTGGATTTCGATATGCCCATCGCGCCACTGTTTGAAACACTGGACGACCTAGACAATGCGGCAGAGTGTATCCGTCACCTGCTTTCATTGCCCTGGTACCGCGGCTATTGCCACGGTGGCCAGATGGTCATGATCGGTTATTCCGATTCTGCCAAGGACGCTGGCTGGATGGCGGCCGGCTGGGCACAGTATCGTGCCATGGAAGAGGTCACGGCGGTATGCGCTGAGGCTGATGTCAGGCTGACCTTGTTCCATGGCCGTGGTGGTACCATTGGCCGTGGTGGTGGCCCGGCTCATAAGGCTATTCTTTCCCAGCCTCCGGGTTCGGTCAATAATCGCCTGCGGGTGACCGAACAGGGTGAAATGATCCGCTTCAAGTTTGGTTTTCCACAAGTGGCGGTACAGAGTCTGATGCTTTATGCCAGCGCCACACTGGAAGCAACCCTGTTACCGCCACCGGTGCCAAAGCAGGAGTGGCGTGAGGTGATGGACCAGTTGTCAGCGGATTCCGTCAGGGTTTACCGGGGCATTGTTCGTGACGAACCTGATTTTGTGCCCTACTTCCGGGCAGTAACGCCAGAAATGGAGTTGGGTAAATTGCCTCTTGGGTCCCGTCCTGCCAAGAGGAAACCCAATGGTGGCGTGGAAAGCCTGCGTGCGATTCCCTGGATTTTTGCCTGGACGCAGATTCGCCTCATGTTGCCAACCTGGCTGGGCTGTGGCGAAGCGCTGGAGAATGCGGTCAACAACGGCAACCGGGATGTGCTGGAAACGATGATGACCGACTGGCCTTTCTTTAAGGCACGCCTGGAAATGCTGGAGATGGTCTTCATGAAGACCGATGCTCAACTGGCCAAGTATTATGAAGACCAGCTGGTACCCGGGCATCTGTGCTACCTGGGTGAAAAACTCAGACGTATGCTGTCGTCTGCCATTGAAGTGCTGCTGGATCTCAAGGAAGGGGATGAGCTGATGTCATCACAACCGCAGAGCAGAGAGGCCATCGGTTTGCGTAACCCTTACACGGATCCGCTGAACTTCCTGCAGGCTGAGCTGTTGCAACGGGTTCGCTCCCACGAACAAGCGACCGGTGAGGATGCTGAAGTGAGTGAAGAGCTTGAACAGGCACTGATGATCACCATTGCCGGTATTGCCGCTGGTATGCGAAATACTGGTTAATTGAGCGTGTGCCGCAAGCAGACAATCAGCAGCGTAGGAGGCGCTGCTGAATGATGGAGTGCTTTCAGCCGGATCGGAAGGCGCATATTGTTAATCCGTTGTCAGTTCGCAATAAACACATGATGACAGCGGTTCCATTATCTGATTAATGGAACCAAATCCACTACGGATTGTCATTTCATGCATGAATACAGCTGCTCCCCCTATCCCCCATAAAAACTCATCCGGGCCAATCCATAGCTCACCTCCCGCTGGCAGCAGCGGAAGAGGAAGAGGAAGAGGAAGAGGAAGAGGAAGAGGAAGAGGAAGAGGCTTCGCAGGCAGGTCTGCTGTTGTGTCAGCCCGGCCGGGAGCGACGGTGAGGCCGGCAACCCCGGCTGGCACCTCGGTGTTAAGACAAAGTCCTGCCCGGGGTTCCTATCAATCCGCCTTATCAAGGGAGGTAAAAAAGACTGGAAATACAGAGGAACTGCTTTCTCAAGGTTTTGAATTACTCAGAAAGAAGCAGTGGCACTCAGCGGTTAACGTATTTCAGGCTATCAAAGCGGTGACTCAGAAACAGAATGAATACAAAGTCAATGGTCTTGCCCGGGCACTTTATCCTCAGCCCGGAAAGGCTCAAGAGGCACTGGATTTATTAAACCAATTACCGGCTTTTACCCAGATCAGTACCTTGCTGACAAAGTCCAGGGTTCTGCAAACCCTGAAGCGTTATCAAGAGGCAGAAAATCTGCTAAAGCAGATTGTTGAGAAGGAAGCGGGCAACCCGGAAGCAGGGAGGGCCTGCAAGCACCGTGATACGAATCTCTCGCTGGCCCGTCTTTGGCAGATAACGGGGAAGCTTGATAAAGCCGAGCGCCTGCTGATCGATACGTTCAGACAGGAATCGGTGAAGGGGGGTGACCCGGGAGCAGGCAGGGCCTGCAAGCATCATGATACCAATCTCACGCTGGCCCGTCACTGGCAGATAATGGGTAAGCACGATAAAGCTGAACGCCTGCTGATTGCCACGTTCAGGCAGGAATCGGTTAAGCCGGGTGACCTGGAAGAAGGCAAGGTCTGCCGAAACCATGAGACGAATCTGGCGCTGGCCCGCCATTGGCAGATGATGGGTAAGCTCGATAAAGCCGAACACCTGCTGATCGCCACGTTCAGGCGGGAATCGGTGCAGGCGGACGACCTGGAAGCTGGCAGGGTCTGCAAAAACCATGATACGAATCTGGGGCTGGCCCGTCTCTGGCAGTTGATGGGCAAGCTCGATAAAGCAGAATGCTTGCTGATCGCCATGTTCAGGCAGCAATCGGCGAAGATCGACGACCCGACAGCAGGCGGTGCCTGCAAGGACCATAATACGAATCTCACGCTGGCCCGTCTCTGGCAGATAATGGATAAGCACGATCAAGCCGAACGCCTGCTGATCGCCATGTTCAGGCAGGAATCGGTGAAGGCGGACGACCTGGAAGCAGGCAGGGCCTGCAAGAATAATGAAACGAATCTGGGGCTGGTCCGCTTCTGGGAGATGAATGGTAGGCTCGATAAAGCTGAACACCTGCTGATTGCCACCTTCAGGCAGGAATCAGCAAAGGCAGGCGACCTGGAATCAGGCAAGGCTTGTAGCCACCATGAAACAAATGTCACGCTGGCTCGTCACTGGCAGCTGGTGGGTAGGTTCGATAAAGCCGAACGCCTGCTGATCGCCACGTTCAGGCAGGAATCGATTAATGCGACCGACCTGGAAGAAGGCAGGGCCTGCAAAAATCATGAGACGAATCTGGGGCTGGTCCGTCTTTGGGAGGTGATGGGTAAGCTGGATAAAGCTGAACGCCTGCTAATCGCCATGTTCAGGCAGGAATCGACAAAGACCAACGACCTGGAAGAAGGCAAGGCCTGCAACAACCATGAAACCAATCTTACGCTGGCCCGTTACTGGGAGATGTTGGGTAAGCTCGATCAAGCCGAAGGCCTGCTGACTGCCTCTTTCAGGCGGGAATCGGCAAAGGCAGGCGACCTGGAAGCAGGCAGGCCCTGCAAGCACCATGAGACCAATCTCTCGCTGGTCCGATTCTTGTTGATGGTGGGTGAGCTGGATAAAGCCGAACAGCTACTGATCGCCACGTTCAGACAGGAATCAGAGAAGGCAGGTGACCTGGAAGCTGGCAGGGCCTGCAAAAACCATGATACGAATCTCACCCTGGCCCGTTACTGGGAGATGATCGGTAAGTTCGACAAAGCTGAACGCCTGCTGATCGCCACGTTCAGGCAGGAATCGGTGCAAGCGGACGACCTGGAAGCAGGCAGGGCCTGCAAGCATCATGAGACAAATCTCACGCTGGCCCGTCACTGGCAAATGATGGGTAAGCTCGTTGAAGCCGAACGTCTGCTGATCATCATGTTCAGGCAGGAATCGGCGAAGGCTGGCGACCTGGAAGAGGGCGGAGCCTGCAAGTACCATGATACAAATCTTACGCTGGCCCGCCACTGGCAGATGATGGGTAAGCTCGATCAAGCCGAACGTTTGCTGATCGCGATGTTCAGGCAGGAATCGGCGAAGGCGGGTGACCTGGAAGCAGGCAGAACCTGTAAGCACCATGATACAAATCTGGGACTGGCCCGTCACTGGCAGATAATGGGCAAGTTCGATCAAGCAGAACGTCTGCTGATCGCCACGTTCAGGCAGGAATCGGCGCAGGCAGTCGATCCGAAAGCAGGCCGGGCCTGCAAAAACCATGAAACCAATCTTACGCTGGCCCGTCACTGGGAGATGATGGGTAAATTCGATCAAGCTGAACGTCTACTGATCGCTACCTTCAGGCAGGAATCGGTGCAAGCGGACGACCTGGAAGCCGGCAGGGCCTGCAAGAACCACGATACGAATCTGACGCTGACTCGTCACTGGCAGATAACGGGTAAGGTCGATAAAGCCCATCGTCTGCTCCAGCAATGCCTGTCCAATAATACGTTGGTTGATGTGCAAAGAGACCGTTACAGGCTGGCATTAAGCATCCTGCATTGCGGGGCCAATGAATTTGATACTCACATTGGTGATATTACCAACGGTGTCGATAAGGCACTTGCCCAATCAATCCATCGATTCATGATTTATTGTGCACATGTCGACGAAAACGGTTCACAAGAGCCTATATTTCTCGACCAGGCCTTCAACTATGTTCAGGAGGCCATTCAACTCTCTTCCTCCTGTGCAAAGCCTTCCTCCAGTGAAAAGCGGGCGCGTTTGTTGTCCCATAAAGCTCACATCATGAGAATGCAGAGAAAGGCTGAAAGCGAATGGAAACCTCTTTTTCAGCAAGCATCCTGTCTGGACCCATCAAGAGAATTAAAAGAGAAAGCAGAGCCCTGGAGGAAAACAGAGCAGCGAGCGCTGGAAAAATTAAACATGGCTCTATTTTGATTACGAACTGCTCTACAGTGAAAACTGACTGTAGGTCACGAAAAACAAGGATTGAGCAACATTACCGGACAATATGCTGACAACCTTTGTAGATAAAGGGCTTCAGCAATGTTCAACCCAGTAGCAGTCTGAAATCCTACAAGAGCCTTAAACATTATGAACTGATACGCATCCTGAAATGGTCAGTCTCAGTGTTCTTTGTACTTTGGCTGCATTCGATAAACGAATCTCCCTTCATGTTCAGCAGGCACCACCGCAAGCCCCCGTTCACTGAGTATCCGGGCACCTGCACAGTCTGGTTGCCGGAATATTCGCTCAAGTTCAGATTGTGGCGGCGTACCTATAGCCGGCAGAATGCCGTCTTGCTGCAACCGCGCAATCTCTGACTGCATACCGTTGCGGGTGGCTGGCGATAGCCATGATGCTAATTTCAGTTCATCGTTCAGTTCATCTGCGGCAACGACAATTTTTTCTGTCAGGGTCATATTTTGCGGTAATGCAATCTGTCGCAGTTCCTGTTCATTGTGCAGCTTTCGGTAAGCACCGACTGAGCCGGTTTGCGTTTGCGGGTCCCAGCAATCGGGCAGAGGCAAATTTTCCGAGCGTTTGGGGTGATCGGTTAAGCAGGGTTTAATGCCGGCTTTTTCTGCCATCACCAACCGGACCAGATCATCCAGATTTTCACCCATGCACAGCTGCGGATCAGACGCCTGTTCGATGAGCAATCGCCGTTGATCGTTATCCACCGACAGCTGGTATTTCGTTGTAATCGGATTGACATCCCTGTGATGCCACCCCCCGGTAATACAGGCCAGGTTCCTGAAGCTCAGCAGTGCTGCCTGAACCAACAAGGTAAAATGGGGATCATTGACCACCCGGAGTAACTCAATGGCTTCCGGATTAAAGCAATCGTCCCCTTCGGGCTCTGCATAATCCGGCGTCAGTCGGATGGCGGGAAAATCGGCCCGGCAGGGTATGACCCGGAGGATATCGACGATATCACCGAAGCGCAGCACCTGACGAAGCAGTAATTCGTCTGCCGGGCACTGCTGGTCACTGGTGAAAGGAGCAGTAACCGGTTGCATTTTATTACTGTTTTTATTTTTCAGTGCCCTGGCCACTAATTCAATCAATTCATCCGGGTATCGATGCAAACTCTGCATATCACGCTGGAACAGTTCAGCGGCACGCCGCTCTTCCACATCTTTATGCTCATCTTCTGCAACCGCATCGTGATAAAGCTCGGCAAGGGGCAGTAATTCACTCAGCAGGGGCCGGGTTTTCAGTAATTCCTCAAACGGTTTATGACAGCGAGGCAATACCTCCAAAATAAATTCGGTCGCCAGCTGGGTACGCAGGGCGTGATCCAGACCGTGAAATCTTCGGAAACCGGGTTTGATGGCTGTACCCCCTGCCAATAGGACACTTGCCCTGGTGGGATGGATATTCTGGTAATAATGCCGACCTGCTAACCGGGTGATTGCAGAATAGTGACCCACACGGTTAAGCTCACTTTGTAAGAAATTCGGTGAGGCAGTAAGCAATTCATTAAGCCATTCGCCCTGGTCAGTTTCCTTACCCGGCAACCGGATAATACAGTAATTATTTACCCTATAATCCCGGTGAGAAAACGTTACAATACTGTGGAGATTATCGTTAGTCACCGGGATAGTGGTCATGTAGCGGAAATGCTCGAGTAACTGCTCATTATTAAATCGCTGCGGCGAAAAACCATTTTGCAGATAATCCAGCAATTGTTGCCCGTCAGCCGATTTGTCCTGATAAAATTGGCTATATATCTCTTCGCCGATCAGTTCCCTGCACTGATCTTGAACCCAGTCGGCACCGGTCGATACCGATTGTCTGGCCAACCCTGTTTTCATGTCGTCTATAAGCCGAGCCAGATTATTCGGGACTTCCTGATAGGGAGTAATTTGCCCCGGCTTTACCTTTGAAATGAAGCCCTGCGAATAAATTACCTTGTTGCCACTGAGCTGCCACAGAATCTCGTGACGGATGATCCTGAGTTCCTCCCGGGTCAATAAATTCTCCTTGCAGAAATACCTTGCTGCCAGTAATAACCAGAGGGCTGTGGTTGTGCCGAAAGCGCGTTCATCAAAATCTACCCTGGTACCATGGGCAATCAGAAGACAGACAACTAATGGATTGGTCTTGGAGTAAGTATCAAAATGATTTTGCAATAATAATGGGACGAATAATCCGTTAGACAAAGCCTTTCTGCAAATCTGTGCTTGATTGCCAAGCGTCGATTTTATCTTCTGGAAACGATCACTGGATAAATCCGTATCCAGAAAAATACAACTACCCTCGCGGGTGAAGTCCCTGAAATCACTAAAAGAGAGAATGTCTATATCAATCAAATCTGACAAAAATCGTACAGGTAAATTAACATTTAGTAGCTGGGCGTGCTCTATTGCTGCCAGTAAATCGGGTAAGCAGCATGACTTCAATAGGTTTTGGGTTGTTAATATTTTTGCCAGCTCCAGATTTTCTTCTGACTCTGCCAGAGATTTGACACTTTCCGGGATATTGATCAGCAACTGCAGAAAACGATCACCACCGGATTGCACCAGTACGTTGAACAGCGTGATATCCTGGCCCAGGGCTTGAGCATATTTCGACAATGTTATGGCATTTGCCGAAATTGCCTCTACTTCATGGCGCTGCAGTTTAAGCGGCGGGAATAGCTCACCTCGCTCGCTATCGAATACCGACAGTTGTACAGGTTGGCGAAATTCCTCAGCGGTACTGGCACCCTCTCCCAGTTCGAGAAGCAAAATGTTTTGCATCATCCCGGCTATCCGGTCAAACGTTGCTTCTCTGTTAAAATCGAGAATATATCCGCAGTGCATCAGGCCGAAATTAATGCCACATATAACTTCCGGGTAATTTTTTTCGGTCTTATTCCTGCTGGATAACTGATGCAACAGATAACCGGTACTGTCAATACGTCCGGAGGTAGTGGCCGGAAAGATCGATTTGCTTCTGCAATGTATTTCTGCCAGCTTGGTCTCAAGCGTTCCGTAATCAGTAATTTTTTTTATCTTCTTGGTGCGTATTTCTGAAGGTTGAGAGTTTCCGTCATCATCGGTACAGGCATCATATTTATAGGCCCACGCAAACTTAACACTTTCCATCTCCATCGGCCGCAACATGGTCACTACCCATGAGTCCCCCCTGAACACCTCTAATGCACCAATTTCAGATATGGGGTTGTTGCCTTGAGGACTCAATAACGTGACCGGTTTTGTTTCCCATCCTTGCCATTTGCCCTTATGTGCATCAACAACACGTACCATTAATCCGCCATTATTAAACAATCTGACGGGATCAGGGCTGGGTGCTGTAAGGCTGGGTGCTGGATGGTAATCTGCTGAAAGTTTGTCCATAACTTATTTTGATTCCCTGTTTATTCCCTGTTTATACGATCCATCTTCTCCTTTAATTTGATTTAATAAATCTCAATAAGTTCCCCTGCGCCCCATGATGTGAATCATCACCCCTGCTTACCATCATACAGTGTGTACTGTTCAGAAAGGATGGTGGCCTCCTTAACCATTGCGTAGCCGTGTAACTTTATTGCAGATTCTTTCAGGTGTGGATCTTCAAGTACGGCGTTGACTGTTTTTTGGAGTACTTTGAACTCTTTGAAGTTAATGCGAGCAGAACTCAACTTATAGCAAGCTTTTTCAAATGCCACGATCTTTTCAGCTCTCTGTTGCAAAGACACAGGTTTCTGAGCCGCTTTTACGATTCCCCCATGCTCATCAGCAAGCCCGGGTAGTAAAGGGCTCAGGTCACTCTGTGACGTCAGTCGTTTTGATGCTTGCATTGACAGATAGCTGGTGATTTTGGCTTCATACTTAAAGAATTGCTCTTTTGTCACTTTCTTAAGTTGAATGTCGGCGTTTGTTTTTATCGACTGGATAATTGTATCCCGGTTTTCACCGTAAACTTTGCGAATAAAAAAGTACTGATAATTTGCCAGAGCCTCCAGGCTTATTTTTTCGCGCTTGATAGCATTAACAAATCCAGTTTTTGATTTACCAGGAAGGTTGTCTACAAAATCAAGGTAATAATGTCCACCAGGTGGTTGGTATAGTGCAAGAAAAGCACTTTCTATTTTCTTAAATGCTCGCTGAAACCGTTCACCTTTAAACTCGTTTGCTACCCGCTCCTGGCAAGATTCATTAATTTCCTGCAAAACTTTATAGTTGACAGATGTTCCGTCCTCAGAATTGAGGCGTTCATTTAACGGTGTAAAGGACTTTCTTGTAACCGATAGGATGGCATCTCTAAACAATTCATTGAGATTTTTCCTAAGGAAGTTTTCAACAAGTTTTTTTATGCCTCTTAATTCTACTTTGATCGTATGGGGAGGATTCGTATACCTCCACTCAGTGCAGTGGGTTGCATAATCACTGAGTGCGTGTGATGTTTCCTGCAGGCTTTTCCCTAAACGAGATGAAAGAGAAAGCCCGGCCATGAACGCCCCTCCAAGCACGATGTGGGCGCAATTATAATCCATAACTGAAGGCGCAGGCACATTACCTGCCTGTTCATCAAACAGAATGGAGTGGGCAATCGACATGGTTAAGGCCGGCGTGATCACGCTGATAGCACGACCCAACAGATCGGTAGCCCGGGATCCTAGCCTGGCGCAAGGAACCAGAATACTACTCAGCCTTGGAGCATCATCGTACAGACTTACTTCCCCGCGGGCCCTGAAGGATGTAGAAGAGCCTTTAACAGTGGGTAAACTTTTTCCAGCTTTTTTTCTGGAGCGTGCGTTTTTACTAACATCCGGTGATTTTTGCTGTGGTATTCTTCTTTGTAAGCTCTCCATTGGCATCTCCTAAAGTCCATTTTGCGTTAGCACATTCATCTGAATATTGTTTTGTTGAAATCGTTCTTCCAATCCTTGACCGACCCGGTTTCCCTGCTGTACTACTGACTTTTATGTGCTTCATCAACTCGAACCGTTAATCTGCGATTGCTAGACAATCTGGCAGGATGGTTGCCGCATGTTGAATGGCAATCGGCTGAAAGGAGGGATTTAAGGGTAATGTTAATTACCTGACTATGTAGTCCATTTCTTAACTTTATGATTCGATAAATCTCAAAAAGTTCCCCTTCGCACCGTGATTTGCAACATCACCCTTCTTTTTTTGCCGTGTTTTGTCATGTTCTCGTGGTTTAGCCAGAAAGCGCATTGCGCAAGGAAACGACAATGCTTGTCAGCAGCCAGCTCAGAAGCAGAGCCGGTATGTGCAGCCAGGCGTAATGATCAGGCTCATCTCAGTGCCTCCTGCCTTGTTACCTTATTGCATTTTGACCCCAATCAATAAATGACCCTCCCTTCAGGCTAAGTTACCGTTAATGGTTGAATCAGCTAAACTCCCATAAAATCTACGTTGTAGGGGAGTGATATGCAATCTGAACTCTTCAAGAATTTTATTGATTCCATTTCAACATTAACCAGTGAACAGCGAGACATTCTTAACAACTCGCTCCTTAGTACTCAAATAGAGGTTACCGAGGTAGTAGAAACCACTGACTCTGAACCTGTTTACAGTGAATCTATACCCAATAACGATAATGCAACACCTGACGTAGAAAAGAGCATACTTGCCCAATTTGCCGAAAACCCCAGGTGCCCCAAATGCAAAAGCCATAGCGTTGGTCGCTGGGGCATACGAAATGGCCGACAGCGCTACCACTGCAAGACTTGCGACTCAACGTTTAACGCCTTTAGTGGAACGCCTTTGGCAAGGCTCAGGCACCCTGAAAAATGGAACAAGTACCTCGCAGGTATGACTCACTCTATGGTCTTGCGACCAGCTGCTGCTGAGAATGCCATTGACTTGAAAACTGCGTTCCGCTGGCGTCACCGCTTTCTTGAAGTGATTAATAATGATCAAGCAGAAGAGCTTTGTGGCATTACTGAGCTTGATGAAACATTTTTCCGTGAATCCTTCAAAGGGCAAAGAGAAGGCCTTCCACGGCCAACCCGAAAGCGGGGTAATGATCCCAACAAAGCCCGAAAAGTCCCGGTAATGGTGGCTCGGGACCGTAATCGAAATACCGTTGACGGTGTATTAGAAAACGAAAGTGCTAATGAATTGTGCAGGCATTTAAATGGCCGCATATCGATACAGGCCACGGTCTGTGCGGATGCACACCTCGCTCACGAAAAACTTGCTGACAAGCTTGGATTTGTCTTCAAGGAGCTGGTGACATCAGCAGGTCAACATGTTGTTGAAGGCATCTACCACATCCAGACTGTAAATTCTTATCACAGTCATTTAAAACGCTGGATTGGCGGCGTATTCCAAGGGGTTGCAACTCGTTACCTTCCCCATTATCTGGCCTGGAGGCGAGAACTGACGGCAGCAAAAAAATTAACTGTTGGCCGGTTGATCAGCAGAATTACTGAACATTGGTGCTTCCAACCATTAACGGTAACTTAGCCCTCCCTTCATGTTCAGCAGGCACCATCGCAAAAGTACGGCAGAAAAGATCACCAGTCACCATGTTGCAAAGGAGTACGATGAGTAAACAGCATTCAGATCAATCGTCTGGGTGTTTTTTATTGTTATCACAGGTGATTTAAAACGTATCGAACTATAATGATCCGGTATTCAATTAATTTGAGGTAACTGTTCAGCACCCCCACATAAATCTGGAATTTTCTGATTTTTATACCATCCTCTTAAGCACCATTTTTCCACAATATTCGCCAGCATGATTCCAGAACTACCCGCAACTATGTCGGCTGAGATTCTCTTGAAAGAGAATGCAGAGCTGCGGATGAGAGTTGCCTGTCTGGAAGAGCGATGTCGAGAATTGGAAGAAAAGGTTGGCAAGAACAGTCAAAACAGCAGCAAGCCGCCATCGTCTGATGGTTATCAAAAACCTTGTAAAAACAGTAATTCTCCAGATCATTCTGACGACCTTTCCGCAGATAAAGGTACCGATCCATCGGATGAAAAACCCAATCCTAAAAGTCTGAGACAGTCTTCTGGTAATAAAGCCGGTGGAAAGAAAGGGCATCAGGGCACTTGTCTTAAACAGGTCGATATCCCTGACTATATTGAGTACCTTCCGGTTAAAGAATGCAATAAATGTCAGGCGTCTCTTCTTGATAGTGAGCCGGTCAAATATATTGAACGACAGGTGTTTGAACCAGGGAGACCGGGTGAATTTGAAGTAACGGCCCATAGAGCTGAAGTAAAAATCTGCACTTGTGGTTGTCGGAATCAGGCTGAATTCCCGGAAGGTGTTACCGCTGCCGCACAATATGGCTCAGCCACACAGGCTATGGCCGTCTATCTTAACCAATACCATTTCCTGCCTTTTAAGCGCGTGTCAGAGTATTTTAATACTCTCTCTTAAGGTAGACATTAAGCTCCACCCACTGCACAGAAGCCTAATCTTGTACGCCCTGAACAACCATCCCGTGCAGGGTGTTCTCGTTTCGCATTATTTCCCCAGAAGTCCAGTAGCTTTTTAATGCATGAGACCAATGACTTTCCTGCATTCATCAACGATGAAATCACATTACCAAACAGGTGAGTCCCACTTTTCATCACCTTGTGCGTCGAGATTTCCTCAATGCTCCCACTTTCACAGAGGTTCGCCTGTGCAGCATGGGCAAGGTACCTTTTCAACGTCACAACCACAAAGGACATCAGAATCAGGCTAAACACCAGTGTCGCTGATTTGGTGTTAAAACGATGCCACCCTGAATAGGATTTGATCTCTTTGAAAATCAGCTCTATCTGCCACCGTAGACGATAGGCCTGGAGCACATCACTCAAGGTGAACTCCACCCGGTTCAGGTTGGTCACAACGAAAACCCACTTCTGTTTTTTGTCATTCCAGCGGACAACCAAGCGGAATGGCCAGGCTTTGAATCCCGGCCATTCTACATCCAGGTCGAGGCACTGGTCTTTGGGGAAGCCAGACAGTACATCCTTCAGTTTTTGTCCTTTGTAGCGATTGAGATTCTTGCCATCCTCCCGTACCGCGCTGAGTATCGTCGGGTTGATACTCTGAGGTGCCTTGCAGATAAAAGAACCCTCCCTGTCATCAATAGCGGCAAAGAGTTCCAGCTCAAAATAACCGGCATCCATTAGCATCAGGATATAGGCCATGGATGTTGGCAGTGGTGGCAGACAGTCTCTTTCTGAACGGGTATCTTCAGTCAGCTGCACCCGCACCAGGTTGTTGGTGAGAAGATCCATTGTCGTATGAAGCTCGACGGCAGCAGGACTGACCGTTGAGAACCTGCCGGGAAATGCTTCTTTCAGGGCATCATAGACAGCTTGTGACGAACCGTCCTGAATCAGAATGTGCTCAAACTCTGAAAATGGACTGTCTTCATCAAACGCCATGACTTTGCGGGAAAATATTTCCAGACACTGCACCCATAGCCACAGGATAAGAGTAGGCAGCGCGTCCTTTTTAGCTTGATTTGCCCAAGAACGATAAGAGACATTCAGCCCCGTCAACTCGTTAAATTTACGGTGTAGATCCGCCTGGGTATCGCAGTTTCCATCACCAGCGAGGGCATCGATCAGTGAGAGGATAAAATCCAAAGGACGGATATCTCGCTGTCGTATAGTAAAACCAAGCTGTTCCGCCATACTTAGGAGTTCTGACCGGTCGAAACAGGTCAACAGTTTTTTTCAACTAATCTACTATTTGCAGTACTCATCTTGTTCAGCCATTGATAATGGTTTCGAAGCTTTATTGTGGCTGTTCAAGGTGGGTTCTGCCGCCGGAAACGAACCTTTTTTGAGCTTAATGTCTACCCTAAGAATACTCTCTATAAAATGAGTGTAAGTGCAGGCACTGTCGCCAATTTTGTGGCCAGAACCTATGAAAATCTGGCTTCTACTGAAGAGGTTATTCGTGACGCCTTGCGGGAATCGTCTGTTGCCGGAGCCGATGAAACGGGTATGCGGGCCGAGGGCTCTTTGCACTGGCTACACGTTATGCGGGATGAACAATGGACGCTCTACTACTTGTCTGAAAAGCGAGGTCGTGAGGCCATGGACACGATGGGCATACTGCTAACATTTGCAGGCGTTCTGGTTCATGATCATTGGAAATCCTATTTTGCATATGCGGCAACTCACGTACTTTGCAATGCCCATCACCTGAGGGAGCTTTTGGGTGTTGTTGATAGGGACAGCAATCAACTGGCGTTGCGATTGATGAAGCTACTGAGGCTTTCCTGGCATTACTGCAAGGGCTTTAAGACCATAGGTATGCTACAGATGCCAAGTGTTGTCTGTGAACGAATCGAGAAGATTTATGACCGGTTGCTTCAGCGGGCTCTAATGAAAGAAGTCGTCTATATGGAGAAGCAACGAGAGGAGCTTAAGCGCAAGAAAGTCAAGAATACTAAAGCTTACAATCTCTTCAAACGACTCACTGAGTTCAAGGCTGAGACACTGCGCTTCATGTCAGATTTTACCATTCCCTTCGATAACAATGGCAGTGAGCGGGATGTTCGAATGGCCAAGTTAAAGCAGAAAATCTCAGGCTGCTTCAGGAGTGCAGACGGTGGTTCTATGTTTGCACGGATTCGCAGCTATTTGTCGTCTGCCAGAAAACAGGGAATGGACATATATCAATCACTTCATAGAGCTGTTCGGAATTACTGTAATATGCCTTTGCTCAGTGCTGAATAGTTACAATTTGAGTATTCTTTTTAACGCTTTTCAATAGGCTCTAAAGCCCTTTTCTTTTTCATCCTATCCCTTCCACCCGTGCATTTAGCGAAGTGTGCTTCCTAAAACTGATCCGGAGCTGTCATGTCGCAATTCAGTATCCTGAACCAACCCAGACCTTTTTATCTGATCTTTTTTATCGAGTTATGGGAGCGCTTTGGTTATTACGGCCTTCAGGCGCTGCTGACACTTTACCTTGTTCGTCAGCTGGGCATGGAGGAAGACCACGCATTCATTACCTTTGGTGCTTTCAGTGCATTGGTCTTCGGGTTTGTCTGTATCGGCGGATTTGTCGGGGATAACATTTTTGGTACCAAGCGTACTATGGTACTTGGTGCTTTGGTGATGATGACCGGCTACCTGATCATGGCCCTGGCTGGTCACCAGCAGACGATCGTTTATGTCGCCCTGGGTTGTATTGCCGTTGGCAATGGGCTATTCAAGGCCAACCCATCCAGCCTGCTGGCAAAATGCTATGGCGATGAGGATAACCGTTTGGACGGTGCTTTCACGCTCTATTACATGTCCATCAATATTGGCTCTTTTTTCTCCATGACACTGGTACCCTATATTGCCGAATACCTGGGCTGGGGATCAGGCTTTATGGCCAGTGCCATAGGGCTGTTTGTGGCCGTGAGTAATTATTTCTTTATGCGCCACTGGATTGGTGATATCGGTTCAGAGCCGGACTTTCGACCCGTACCCTGGAAGACCCGGCTGGTGCTTTATTCGGGCATTATTGTTGCCTGCGGCATCAGTGCGTGGATTTTGCATTACCTGTTAATGGCCAATATTTTACTGGCACTGGTGAGTACTGCCGCGTTGCTGATGTTTCTGAAAGAGATTATTTCTGCCCGGGGCCGGGAACAGCGAAGAATGCTGGTGGCTCTGATTCTGATGCTCCAGGCGGTTGTGTTCTTTGTGATGTATATGCAGATGCCCACGTCACTCAATTTTTTTGCCATCAACAATGTTGAGCCGGTGATTCTGGGCATCACCATTAACCCTGTGACCTTTCAGTCATTGAATCCGTTCTGGATTATGGTGGCCAGTCCGTTCATGGCCTGGATTTATAATCGTACTGAACGCCATGGTGGTGGTCCCAGCATGCCCCTCAAGTTTGCCCTGGGGATGATGTTGACATCCGTCAGCTTTCTGGTGTTTCCATTAGCGGCCAATTTTGCCAATCAACAGGGGATGGTCTCCTCTGGCTGGATGGTGTTGAGTTATTTCTTTCAGTCCATGGGTGAGCTGCTGATCAGTGGTCTGGGGCTGGCCATGGTGGCACAACTGGTACCGGAGCATCTGCACGGCTTCATTATGGGTATCTGGTTTTTAACCAGCTCTGCTGCATCGGTCATTGCCGGTTATGTGGCCAGCCTGACCGCGCTGGAAATTGATGATTTTTCTTCCGCCGTTGACACGTTGCCAATCTATAGCGAGTTCTTTACTGATATGGGGCTGTTGTCCCTGGCGGTATCGATCGCCATGCTGCTTTCCGCACACTGGTTAAACCGAATGATAACGGATTAACAGTGTCTATCACCCTCAACGCGACTGTGGGGAAAATGAGCTACCCTATGAGGGTCAAAATTTATTGTGAGGTAAGTGCTTATGCCGTTTGTTTCTGTGAAAACGGTCAAAGGGCTGTTTAATGAAATCCAGAAACAGGAAGTAATGGATGGCATTTCTGATCTGCTGGTACAGGTTGCTGCAGGTGGTGAAGATCGTTTTCAGCAGGCGGTCTGGGTGGTGATTGAAGAGCAGGAACCCGGAAACTGGAGTCTGGGGGATAATAGTCCGGAGCTGGAGGCATCAAGACAAAAGCGGGGAACCGGTAAGTCCTGAGGCCATTAACAACATTGCTGTCGATGACAGAGCGTGGTCGACAGCCGGTCTGGCTGTTATTAACGGCACTGGCCAGTCTGCAAACCGGATAAGGTTTACCCATTATCATTTGACATAGTAGTTCCCTTGGCAATTACCCTGCTATAAGATGCAAAAAACAAAAGATAACAAGCATGTGATGGAGTGATTGTGCCGGAAGTAGTGATCAGTGGTACCGGGTTATATACCCCGCCGGGGGCCATCAGTAATGATGAGCTGGTCAATACATTCAATGCCTGGGTCGACCGGGAGAATGAAAAGAATAAAGAAGCCATCGTAGCCGGTGAGTTGGAGCCGCTGGCCAGAAGTAGCAGTGAATTTATTGAAAAAGCTTCCGGCATTGTTAACCGGTACGTGGTTAACCGGCAAGGCGTTCTTGATCCTCAGAGAATGGTTCCACACATTCCGGAACGTGCCAATGAGGAAATATCTGTCCAGTGTGAAATGGCACTCCATGCCGCCAGAGGAGCACTTGCCCAGGCTCATGTAGCCCCGTCTGAAGTGGATATGATCATAGTCGCATGCTCCAATATGCAGCGCCCGTACCCGGCCATTGCCGTTGAGATCCAACAGTTCCTCGGTGGTGGCGGTTACGGCTACGACATGAATGTCGCCTGTTCTTCAGCTACCTTTGGCATCAACTCTGCCGTCGATGCCATCCGCAGTGGGTCGGCAAACCGGGTATTGATGGTGAATCCGGAAATTTGTTCAGGTCATTTAAACTTCCGGGATCGGGACAGCCACTTTATTTTTGGCGATGCCTGCACCGCTGTATTGCTTGAGAATGAAAACATTGCCAAGCGTAAA
The DNA here is from genome assembly GCF_023716865.1 of Endozoicomonas sp. SCSIO W0465. Taxonomy (NCBI): domain Bacteria; kingdom Pseudomonadati; phylum Pseudomonadota; class Gammaproteobacteria; order Oceanospirillales; family Endozoicomonadaceae; genus Endozoicomonas; species Endozoicomonas sp. SCSIO W0465. Next base: position 2,196,178 of record NZ_CP092417.1, on the reverse strand, counting down.
GATGGCTATCGAGTGCTTGGCTGTCACCTATGGACTCAATTTTCAAATAACATTCGCAACAACTTTGGCTTTTTAAATCGTGCGGATGAAGCGGGTGCAAGTGAGCCAGATAAACTGTTTGTCCAGAACGGCCGTAAGGTCTTTAAAGAAGTTTGTCCCCGGGTGGTGACGCATATTTCTGAACACCTTGAGTCTCTGGCGCTTACCCCCGGTGATTTGAGTCGTTTATGGCTGCATCAGGCAAACTTGAATATGAATCAATTGGTGGCGCGCAGACTCCTGGGGCGAGAACCTGAACCTCAGGAAGCGCCAGTGATTCTAAATGAGTACGCTAATACCAGCTCAGCCGGTTCGATCATTGCGTTCCATAAACACTCGCTGGATCTTGAACCAGGAGATAAAGGTGTCATTTGCTCTTTCGGAGCCGGTTACTCCATCGGTAGTGTGGTGGTTGAAAAACAGTAAGCCTACAATGGCGTCGGAATATTCTCTAAGTGATAAGTCCAGGCTTGTCACCGCGCTTCTGGCTGTATATCCTTATCCGCTTTTTATTAAATACGTCAATATATTTGCCAATTTTCAGGCCAGACGATGTCTCTATAATACGATCTCTTTCAGCAGAGAACGGATGGCTGGCAACAGGAGCTTTTCATGCGCGTTATTCTGCTGGGTGCACCGGGCGCCGGTAAAGGGACTCAGGCCCAATTTATTATGGAAGCGTACGGTATCCCCCAGATATCTACCGGTGACATGCTGCGGGCTGCCATTAAAAATGGTACAGCGCTGGGCATAAAGGTTAAGGCCGTCATGGATTCCGGTGCCCTGGTTTCTGATGACATCATCATAGCCCTGGTAAAAGAGCGTATTGCCGAGGGTGATTGCGCCAACGGTTTCCTGTTTGATGGGTTCCCACGCACGATTCCCCAGGCCGAAGCCCTGCGTGATGCAGGTGTTGTCATTGACCATGTTATTGAAATTGCCGTTGAAGATGACGAGATCGTCAAGCGCATGAGTGGCCGTCGCGTCCACCCGGAAAGTGGTCGTACTTATCACGTGGTATTTAATCCGCCCAAAGAAGACGGTAAGGATGACGTGACGGGTGAAGCCCTGGTTCAGCGTGTAGATGATGAGGAAAAAACCGTACGCAATCGTCTGAGTGTCTATCATGACCAGACAGCACCATTGGTTGAGTTTTACCAGCAGATGGATGGCGATACCCGTTACAACCGTATCGAAGGTGTCGGCTCTGTTAATGAGATCAAACAACAGGTACTGGATGCATTGAAGCCGGTTACTGCCTGAGCATTGCTAGAAGATCAAAGCAAGAGTCGGTGGTGTGAAGGCACCACCGGCTTTTTTGTTATAAATGAAAATACGGTTGAAATACCCTGCCTGTCTTTTCAAAATAGCGTCCATTGACAGAGCGGCAGCCCTTCCCTATTGCTGAAGCTCACCTTAACAGTAATGATTCCCCATGAAACTGCTTGCTCTTGATACCTCAACAGAAGCCTGTTCTGTTGCCCTTAACCTGGATGGCGAAGTGATCGAACGCTTTGAGCTGACTCCCCGTCGACACAGCCGTGATCTACTGCCAATGGTTGAGGACATTCTGGCTCAGGCCGGTTTAAGCCTTAAACAGCTCGATGCTGTAGCTTTTGGTCGGGGGCCGGGGGCATTTACCGGGCTCAGGGTGGCTACCGCCATGGTTCAGGGGTTGGCGTTTGCGGTTGATCTTCCGGTAATTCCGATCTCGACGCTGGCTGCTTTGGCTCAGCAGGGACTCAGGAAGCACAAGGCAGCAAAAGTGTTGAGCGCTATCGACGCCAGAATGGATGAGGTCTACTGGGGGGCATTTTCCGAGTCGGATGGCCTAATGGTGCCAGTTGCTTCGGAAATAGTGACTGTGCCAGAAAATGTTGTGGTACCGGAGATGGAAGGATACTGGTTTGGTATGGGTACTGGCTGGGCTTTCAGAGACCGGCTGTCTGCCACCGTGGTTGATTGTCAGATTGACGCCTGGCCCCATGCCCGGGATATAGCCCTGCTGGCTGCTGCCGACGTTAAACAGGGTAAAGTGCTGCCTGCGGAACAGGCCATGCCGGTTTATCTCCGGGATAAGGTGGCGCTGAAAAAATCAGAACGTTAAAAGGATCATCATGGATACCCTACAGACCGTTATCCTCGCGCTCATTCAGGGCATTACCGAATTTCTTCCCATCTCCAGTTCGGGGCATTTGATTCTCCCTGCCCAGCTGCTTGGCTGGACGGACCAGGGGTTGGCATTTGATGTCGCGGTGCATATTGGTACGCTGGCTGCAGTCATTGCTTATTTCTGGAAAGACCTCTTTGCCATTGCCAGAGACTGGTTGGGTTCCCTGGTTGGAAAAGGCTCGACCTTTAACAGTCGGCTTGGCTGGTATCTGATTTTTGCCACACTGCCAGCGGTGGTGTTTGGTCTGGCCCTGAAAAAAATGGGGCTGGATGAAGCCATGCGCACCGTTGCCATTATTGCCGGTACCACCCTGATTTTTGGTGCCTTACTGGGGTGGGCAGACCTTAAAGGCAAGCGCATTCAACCCCTGGAGCAGATGTCTTTCAAGCAGGCGATATTGATTGGCTTGGCCCAGGCACTGGCACTGATACCAGGCACATCTCGCTCAGGCATTACCATGACTGCCGCCCTGATGATGGGCTTTACCCGTGATGCCGCTGCCCGGTTTTCCTTCCTGCTCTCGATTCCGGTGATTCTGGGCGCTGGCAGTCTGTTGATGCTGGATCTGGCAAAAAGTACTGTCCCTGTGAACTGGCAGACACTATCGCTTGGTACTTTAGTTTCTGCTGTCAGTGCCTGGTTCTGTGTACATTACTTCCTGGCATTTATCAACCGTATCGGGCTTATGCCATTCGTCATCTACCGGATGATTCTGGGTGTGGTACTGCTTGGATTGGTTCTGGTATGACAGCAATGAGTACGCCATCGTCCTGCTCTACTTGCCTGACGACAGGCTTTAGCTATTGCCAGAGTGTTCTGCTGTCGAAGTGGTTACGGGACAACAGCCGGGTTACCTGATCATGACTGTATGCGCCATCCACCAATGACGACAACTGGATGCCCATGGGCTATCTCATCCCACAGGTATTCATCAAAAATTTCAGCCATCACTCAAATTTCCTGCCAAACCCCGAAGGGTTGACTATAACCCTATCAACGACTCTATCGGGATTAAATCCATGCAGAACTCGGTAAACACCGCCAGGGAGCCATTGACAGAGATCCCACCAACATCATCGAAGCAACCATTTGCCAGCACTGTCACATCGACAAACTATCGTGGTCATATAATAACCCTGGCAAATATCATCAAAACGTATTGTCTGACACTGCCACCCATCTGTGATGTTGATGAACGGGGCAAACTGATTATTGACACTAATTGGCCTGTGACACTGACCAAGCCTGACTGGTGGGAAATAGCCGATACGGCAATGTGCCTGGCCAAGTCAGTGATCCCGGCAGGTGAGTGCCTGTGGGCACTGCGGCACGTTGCCCCCTATCTATCCGGTCCTCTTGCCCTGGCTGGTACTTCACTATTACCGGGTGCCACCGCCAAAAAAATTGATGTGCCTGACTTTGAGACACTTGCGCAGATTGGTAAAAATGATTCCTTAAGGCTCGATGGCAATTATCAACAAACGGCCCGGATCAGTGCTGCGGGCAGAAAACTGACACCCATAGGCAACGACGATCGTCCATTTACCGGCACATACGATGGCAATAACAAAATAATTACTGGCTTGAGTGACTGTTTATTCGGTACGGTCAACGATGGTACGGTGGCCAATCTGAAATTGAAAAAAGCCAATATCACCAAAACACATCATGACGAATTAGCCGCAGTGGTTGCCTGTAACTTAAAGAATCATGGTCGTATTGCCAATATCACGGTAAAAGACAGCGTAATCCACACCAGTGGCAGCATAAGCCATGCAGCCATTGGTGCAGGCAAAGTAACGGAATTCAGTAAAATAGAGAATCTGGATGTCACTGGATGCAACGTTTCCACCACAGGTAATAGCACCTATGCGGCCATTGGTGTTGCTGACATAGTTCAAAGCAGCATCAGCAATCTGTATGCCGGGAAATGCCAGGTTTCATCATCAGGCAGTCGGTCACCTGCGGCCATTGGTGTTGGATATATGGAGAAAGACAGCAAAATACTGGGTTTGACCGCAAGGGCGAGCAACGTCTCAACAACAGGCTTTCACTCCAAGGCTGCGATTGGTTCAGCACAAATGCACCATCAAAGCACCATTCGCAACCTGGACGCCAGAAAGTGTGCAGTCTCAACCAGCGGTGAGAGTTCTCATGGCGCTATCGGGGCAGGAATCATGGAGTCCGGCAGCAGCATCTATAACCAGGTCAGCGTAAAGTGCAATGTTACAACCGGCAATGATGTCAATGTTGACGTTAGCAAGGACGGAATGGACGCGTTTGCTGGCATTGGTGTCGGTCAAATGGGGAGTGGCACCAGGCTGGAGAACCTGAAAGCAACAAGATGTTTTATCCATACCCATGGTGACAGGAGTTACGCAGGTGTCGGTGCCGGTGATGCATCACATGGTGCCATATTATCGGATACCAAGGTCAATCAGTGCAGTATCACCACCGAGCGCTGGAGGGCCCATGTGGGATTTGGTGCAGGGTTCACCACAGGTGCAGCGGTTATCGATACGACCGTGTTCAACAGCACTGCACAGGTTAAAGGTGACGCCTATGCCTGTATCGACACCAGTGCAGGCATAGCCGGTTGTGCAGGGGCCAATGTAAAAGGGACTATTGCCTGTAACGTCACCATTAATGACCGGTTATTCACACCTTCCCATTGTGATTGCATTGATCTGGAAGGCTTTAAAAATGGCTCATCACTGCGTCATGACCCATGTCCGCAGGACACTACTTCTTCACTCCCACCAGCCATCAACACCTCGACACCCCCGGTAGCCTTAACCACATTACCCACAACAGTGACCACACTTACCACTGTGCCAGCAGGCACCACTGTTGACCGTCAGGTGACCGCCGGGTCATCAGAAATAATACCATCGTCGTCTAATGCCTTCAGTTCTGCCATTGTGTCAAACAGTACCACGGCAATAGCCCCCTACAGCACTGCCGGTGTTCATACCCCGCCCTCCCCCCGGGCCACCACCAGTATTGTTTCCACGCTCCCTGCCCGCAACGGGATTACCCCTTCGGCCACAGCAGCAACAGTCCCGGATTCCACCAACGGAATCTTTAAATCAACCAATATTTCCCTATACCTGATACCAACCCTGACAGTTGCTGTGGCTGCTATGGCGATCACCGTACTGGCAGTCTTCTGCCTGAGAAGAAAACGACAAAATCAGCATGAACGGCCCGCTGAAATGATCGAATTGAACAACCTGCGGCCAATACCTGTCCAGGAGCCAACTGAGCCTTCAAGAAGCAATGTGCGTTATGGCTTTAACCTGCTATTTACAGGAGAGACACCTGCCCATGAGGAGCATAGACGACCAATTACTTTCCCGGAGGATGGGCGGCCAGAGAATAACAGTAACGAATTTGCAGAAAAAGTAGCCGACGCCAAGTGGCAACTGCGGGTATCACTCCCCTCGCGCGATAGTGAGGACGATGAAAAGGCCTATGGCAAGAGTAGTGATGGTGAAGCCAACGAAAAGAGCTGTGATGAAACTGAATGGTCACCACTGTCTATTGCTCTACCTCCAAAAACCCTTAACGTACACAAACAGCACAGGAAGTAGTCTTTTCAATTAAGTCAGAAGAAGAAATGAGACACCCATATATTTCCTGCTCATCCGACCTGAAAATAAGGGTGTCCCTGGACACTAAACTTCGTAAAAACGACAGTGGCATTGGACTACTCATTCAATAGGAAAGCCCTTAATGATCTTGGCAAAGGGAGCTGGCTAACCTGTTTAACATCATGAAGCGTGTCTCTGATGGCCCGCTTGGTTATTTTTTGCAGCGCCAATGGCTCAGGCCTGTCAATACCAGAAATATACTGAATGCCGATTTGTGCCCTCCCGAAAACGGTAGAAACCGCGATATGCAATTGTTTTCCCTTCAGGTCGGTAAACGCGTCGCCAAGGTAGTTTCCCTCTGTCTCAAATCCCAGGACTCCCGTATCCATATTCAGGATGCAGCGTATTCTATCCGGAGCTATGTAGTCTATTGAGCCTTTTGGATACGTCACTGCCAATGAATTATTATGAAGTAATTTGTTTCTGGTTATATCCCAGCCCCATGATTTATGGTCCATTCCAAGAAGACTGACATACCCAACAGACTGTTTCATAGTATCTGTCATTGCCACTCCAAGCACTGCGTGGGTACCTCGCATGTGTTTAGGCCATAGGATTTCGAAGATATGAATACCCTGGGCAATATGGAGTTCTGAAAGTGCAAGATCGGTCAGTTGTAAGGTTGGACGCCTGAATAAACTTCTGGCGTCTTGATTAATTATTATGTTAGGGCTGTGATGTACTTGGGACCACAAGGCTTTCCTTGAGTCGGGTTCTTGTTCGTAACGAAGTTCGCGCGACCTTAAGCAGGTGTATGACCTCGGTAATTGCTGTTGTGCTGATTCATCGACAACCCTGATCGAACGACCGAAACAAGGCACGAATGAGGCCAAATATCTTGCGATACGAGAGCACAAAGAGTTATCAGATCGCCTTGTGCTGACATGGCTGATGGACTGTGAGCCGCTAGCGTTAAGTACAGGATCAGACATAACGGACCAGACAATGCCACTCTTTTATAAAACTGACAGATATGACAATTATGCAGTGATTGAGTTCCGACAGGCTGAAAAAAAATCAGCCCTGACGGTTTTCAGAAGGGATCGGAGTGGCCAGATCAGTTGCCGGTGATCTGATCGTAGGTCTTGTAGAGAACTGCCTCTTCCCTGGTAATCCGTTTACTAAGCGCCTTGATGATGTTATTGCAATCCTGTTGAAAGTGTTCAACGGTATTATCACCATTTTCATACAGGGTGAAAAAGGCCATCACATCAGCAGAAATCTTATCCATATCCAGCGCATAGTCAGTCAGGGTGGACCTCAAACTTTCATCGTTCTCAGCGGCTTCTCTCAATACAGGATAAAGGTACTTGTCTTCTTTGTTTAAATGGGCCAGTAACATTTTTTTGGCAGAAAATATCAAATCCCGACCCTGTTGGTTACCAACCCCCATTTCGCGAGCTCGTAAAAGCAAGTCACTGATTTGCAAGTGTTCGCTTTTGAATTCCTGAATCAACTGAGACATACGTGTTCACTCCCTGAACAGAACGATTTCTAAAAGTTTAGGACGTGATTCTTACATATGTCTCAAATTACTAATAATTAACCATTTTGAGTAGCTGGCTCACCCTCCGGCTCTTCTTCTACTTCCATGCGCTGTCCGGGCAGAATAAGGTTGGCCAGTACGGTGACAATGGCACCCAGGGCAATGCCGTTGCCCACGACTGTCTTAAGTGCGGCTGGCAGCTGACCCACGATTTCCGGACGATAAGTAACTGCCAGACCGGCAGCAACCCCGAGGGTAAGCACCATGGTGTTTCGGCGGGAGAAATCAATGGTTTTAATGATGCCGATACCACCAGCCAGAATCATGCCGAACATGATGAGTCCGGCTCCACCAATGACCGGTTGGGGAACGCTGGCAATCAATGCACCCAGTTTGGGCAGAAGCCCTGCAGCCACCAGAATGCCCCCGGCAGCCATGACCACATAACGGCTGGCGACACCGGTAACGCCTACCACACCAATATTTTGGCTGAATGATGTTGTTGCGGTGCAATTGAATAAGCCGGCCATAATACTGTTCAGTCCTTCCCAGCGGATACCCGCGCTCAGCCTTTTACTGTCAAGGCGGGTATCGCAATAATTGGCGAGGGCGAGATAGTCACCGGTAGACTCAACCATAGAGACGATATAGGCAACACACATGGCAATGATAGCCCCGGCATGAAACTCAACGCCAAAGTGCAGCGGATTGGGAATGGCGATCATCGCGGCCCCGGCAACACTGGTCAGATCCAGCCGCCCCAGGGCAAACCAAAGTACATAACCAACGGTTAAACCGATGATAATGGCGGCGGCAGAAATAAAGCCCTTGAACCACTGGTTGAGCACCACCACCACCGCAAAAACTGCCATACCCACACCGAGGTTCAGCAGGCTGCCATAATCGTCAGCACCCTGGCCACCACCCAGCCAATCCACCGCAACCGGGAATATGGTCATACCGATCAGACAGACAACCGTACCCGTCACGACGGGAGGAAACAGCTTTCTCACCTGGGGCATGATAAAACTGAGCAGGATTTCGAAAAGACCACCGGCAATGGTTGCGCCAATCACTGCCGCAAACCCGTACTGGAAACCGATGGAGATGGCGACACCAACAAAGGCAAAGCTGGTGCCCTGAACCACAGGAAGCTTCGCCCCCAGGTTGTATTTACCCATACCTGTTGCCTGAACAATACTGCCCAGGCCGGACATCAGTAGAGAAGCGTTCACCAGAATGATGGTTTCCTGAACAGAGAAGCCCAGCACAGAAGCAATAACCAATGGAGCACCAATGATTCCCGGAAGCGCTGATAGCAAGTGCTGCAGCCCCAGTATCAGACACTTGGCCAGTGGGGGGCGGTCATCAAGTTTGTAGTAAAGCTCCATCGTTTCCTCCGTTAAAGCATTGCTGATGCTTATAACTGCAGTGTGTAATTATTAATCGTGAAACTGAATTTTCTGAAAACGGGTTGAACGGGCTAAACAAGATCGAATACGGTAAAAAGCAGCACTGTAATGGTTGTAATCAAAGTTGTTGTATCTATCAGATTGTGACTATTTAAAGTCCGGGTTGGATTTGTTGTCTTGATTTAAATCACAGAAGCAAAACTTAATGATTAGATTTTGATGTTGTGATGTCTTTTTATCCATAATCCATAATCCATAATCCATAATCCATAATCCATAAACAGCATGTAAATCATCAGCGACTAAAAAACAGACAACCGTTGTACATCTATACTAAATTGAATAGTAATTGTCGTCAGGAGCTTGTCATGAAGAAGCTGAATTTGACTACTTTACTAGTGTTTTTGCTGATTACTCTGGGGGGATGTAGCTCTCCAAATCCCTATGGGGACAACTACGGTGCAGGTGATGTGCAAACCATACAACAGGTGTATTACGGCACCGTACTCAAGGTAGAGCCTGTCACTATTGATGCCTCAACCCAGACGAATACGATTGGTACTATCGCAGGTGTAGCCATCGGGGGCATTCTCGGCTCCGAGATTGGCCATGGCGGTGGTTCGGCGCTTGGGGCGATTGGCGGCACCTTGTTAGGCGGCTATGTCGGTAGTAAAGCTTCAGAGGATCTTGGCCAGCGCAATGGCGTTAACCTGACCATTCGTCTTGAAGATGGCCAGGTGATTTCCATTGTTCAGGCAGCCGATCCCGATATGATGTTCGGCCCCGGAGAGCAGGTGCAAATCAATGTCAGCGGTAATCATGCCAATGTGGTTCCTCGCTACTGACAGCGAGGCGATTACCATATGGTTGGGTACTTATTGCCTGCCCCCGATATCCACCGGATAATCCACGCCGTTTATGGCTGATGATATGAGAAGCCATAGTGCAGGATCAGAGACTGGCAGTGATTGGTGATTTATGATGGCTGGTTGCATCGCTCAGGGACTCTGCATTAATTGATTGACAGCTGTTGTGAAATAAGCGAGCAATTTGGAATGAGCCAAGTAGGCGAGTATATCAATTCTTATTATCAGGAAACCGGGCATTCATTGCCATTGCAGCCGACCCTGACCGGAGACATTACGGCGGATGTCTGCATCATCGGTGGCGGCATGACTGGTTTTAATGCTGCCATTGAACTGCGCAAGTGTGGCTTTGACGTGGTGTTGCTGGAATCCGCCCGTATATCCTGGGCCGCTTCCGGGCGAAATGGTGGACAGTGTCTGGCAGGTTTCTGTCTGGGGCTACGTGAGGTGGATGAAACCTTTGGCCCGCAATGGGGCAAACAGCTGTGGGATCTCTCCTGTGAATCTCTGGATATTGTTCGTGAGCGTATCCATGAATTCAATATCGACTGTGATTTCCAGCAGAACTATATCGAGCTGGCCATCAAGCCAAGCCAGGAGAAAGAGCTGAAATCCTGGCTGGAGCTGAAACAGACCCGCTATGACTACCCCAGCGTCACCTGGTGGGATCGTGACCAGATCAGGAAAGTGACCTCAACCGAAAAATACCTGGGTGGGCTGTTCGACACCAACAGCGGCCATATGCATCCCCTCAACTACACCCTGGGTCTGGCCCGCGCAGCAATTGATCTGGGTGCACGCGTATTCGAACAGAGCAAGGCGATCAAACTGGTCAAAGGCAGTCCGAACCGGATAATGACAGAGCAAGGGAGTGTGAAAGCAAAGCAGGTGCTTCTGGCCTGTAATGCTTACATCGACGGCCTTAACCGGAAAGCAGAAAGCAAAGTATTGCCGGTGGCCTCATACATTGCTGTTACCGAGCAACTGGGAGACCGACAGCCCATTACCAATAAAATGGCCATGTCAGACTTAAACAACAGTCTCGACTATTTCCGGCCTACCGCCGATGGCCGAATTCTGTTTGGTGGCGTTAATCACCCGTTCAATGGTGAATACAGTGACTCCAAAGAGCGCCTGCGCCAGCGGATGCTGAAGGTATTTCCACAGCTCAATGATATCAAAATGGAGTACCACTGGGGTGGTTTGTTTGCCGTTACCCGGGAATACATGCCGCATATTGAGCACCTGGGTCACGATATTTATACGGCACATGGCTACACGGGGCATGGTGTCGCACTGACCAATATTGCTGGTCGAGTGGTTGCTGAAGCGATGGCGGGCATGTCTGAGCGGTTTGACGTGTTCTCCCGTATTCGCCACAAGTGGATACCGACCCCGAAAGTCCTTCGTGTGCCGGCACTGGCCATGGCCATATGGAAAGCAGAGCTTGAAGACTCCCTCGGTGCCTGAGCGGGCCTGAAAGTGTGAGAACGAAGAGTGTCTGCATGGGTATTAGCGATTTTCTGCACTATTTATACGTCAACTTATACGTCAATCATCGTTTTTTTGTTAGCTAATGCGAAATAATTGTGATGTTTAAGTGAACATAATGGATGTTCTTTTGTCTACTTGCGGGTAAAGCCATTTTTTATTGGTTCTCATCAACTGGAGGTTTTCCGTGAGCGCAATTATTAACTGGGGCTTTGGCTTCTTTCTAACAGACTATGCAGGCATCTCAGGATCAGTGTTCAGGTCCATCATATCAATGCTCTGATATTTCAGGGATAAGGAAGAGTACACTTGCCCTTATCCCTGAATCCTTTACTGACCCGATGTCAGTTTGGTAAACAGTCGGTTAACCTGACGGTTAATTTTGGCAGGTAAAACCTCAAAGACGAACAGTCTTTCTCTGGCTTCATCGGTTGGATAGATGCCCGGATTGTCACTGATCTCTTTATCTACCAGCGTTGTGGCGGATTTATTCGGGTTGGCATAAGCTACATAGTCAGTGATGTTGGCAATGACGTCCGGACGCAGCAGGTAGTTCAGAAACATGTGGGCTTCCTCAGGGCTTTTAGCATCCTTGGGAATGGCTACCGTATCAAACCACAGTCCAGCCCCTTCGTCAGGGATCACATACTTCACAGTGACCCCATTGTCAGCTTCAGCAGCACGATCTGCAGCCTGAAGAACATCACCGGACCAGCCCATGGCAACACAGATATCACCATTCGCCAGGTCGGAAGTTGAGCGTGAAGAGTGGAAGTATGTGACATAGGGGCGAACTTTCATCAGCAACGCTTCGGCTTTGGCATAATCGGCTCTATTGGTTGAGTTTGGATCAAGGCCAAGATAGCTCAGGGCTGCAGGAATCACTTCGGTAGGCGCACTCAGGAAAGCTACACCACACTGACTGAGCTTGCTGATATTCTTCTCATCAAAGATCAGACTCCAGCTATTGACGGGGGCATCTTCCCCCAGGTGTTTTTTGACCAGATCGGGGTTATAGCCTATGCCAGTGGTCCCCCACAGATAGGAAAATGAGAACTGGTTATTCGGATCGTAGGTTTCCATCAATGTCATCAACTCAGTGTCCAGGTGCTTCCAGTTGGACAGCTTCTTTTTATCCAGCGGCTGGTATACACCGGCTTTGATCTGGTGAAGCAGAAAGTCTGCTGAAGGCGCCACAATATCGTAGCCTGTTTTTCCTGACAGCAATTTAGCTTCCAGCACTTCATTACTGTCAAAAACATCGTAATTCACCTTGATGCCCGTCTCTTTCTCAAAGTTGGCTATGGTGTCTTCGGCGATATAATCCGACCAATTATAGATATTGAGCGTCCTTTGCGTTTCATTGGCCGTTTTGGCAAATGCAGGCGCGGTGGCGAGCGAAGAGGCGGTAACCGCTGCCATTACCAGCGTGGCGGCATGAGTGGAAACAGATTTCCCCAGACGTCTGATCATGGTGAATCCTTACAGCAAACCATTGGTGAGAAGCCTGATGCTCATATCCGTTGGAGCCAGGTACTCGTCGATGGCATTTTTTCAATAATCAGTAGTGACTCAACGGAGTCGCTACACCCCCAGTCATCAGGTTGATGAAAACGAAGCCGCGGAGAATAGCAACATGGCTATACGAAATCCATTGTTGCCTTTCACAATAGTGGTAAAAACCAATGGGCGTAAGCCTGAACCTGATTCAGGGATATTCCGGGGTTTTCATGGGTATATAATCGTTGATGGGCAAACGTTGCAACTGCAGCTTTGGGGATGGTAGATTCTGCCACCCTCATGGCTCATTTTCTATGCACTGATGTCTATCCAGCTATTTGTTCTTGCTTCAGATCACCCCGCGATTCAGCCTTTGCTCGAAAGCCTTGCGATTCAACTGCATACCGATTTTAGTCAGAGCCTTCAAAACGTAAATGAAGGGGCTTTGGTGGCTTTTGATGCATCCGGAGAACTGGCCGTTCAGCGTGCAGGATCCAAAGAGAAACCGATTGTTGTTGATTTTGTTGGCGGAAAGGCGGGGCATCGACGCAAATTTGGTGGTGGAAAGGGACAGGATATTGCCCGGGCAGTCGGACTGAACAAAGGTGTCAAACCATCGGTGCTCGATGCAACCGGTGGGCTGGGACGGGATGCGTTTGTTCTGGCCAGCCTGGGATGCAATGTCACGATGATTGAACGGTCGCCTGTTGTGGCTGCCCTTCTGGAAGATGGTTTGCGCCGGGCGCTTGAAGACAGTGATGTTTCTGCCATCGCAGAACAGATGTCTCTTTTGCAGGGTAATGCCATTGAGCTGATGAAGGCATCGGACAATAAATACGACGTTGTTTATCTGGACCCAATGTTTCCCCACCGGGAAAAATCAGCCTTGGTCAAAAAAGAGATGCGGCTGTTTCAGGATCTACTGGGCAATGACCCGGATGCGGATCAGCTACTGGAACCGGCCCTGGCTATTGCCAGATACCGTGTTGTGGTGAAAAGGCCAAGATTGGCACCCGATCTGAATGGCCAGACACCCACTTACCGACTGGAAGGCAAGTCCTGTCGTTATGATATCCATACCATCAAGGCCTTTGATGCCACTTCCCGATGCTGTTCGGGTCAGCTGGGGTGATCATTATCAAGAGCAAATCGATGACTGTATCACATTGATTGCCTGTCAGTTTCGTCCATTAATCATTGACTCTCTGAATAAATCAAATAGCTGGTCGATATAACAGGTCAATTATCGGATAATCTGATGGATGCTCAATCGATGCCTGTGGAACATTCAATCAGGATAATCATGGCGTTATATCACTATTGATCTCGTAAAAAGAGGTAGAAATAAATACCGGGGGAGTGACATATGGATGGTTTGAACAGGGAAAGTGGTCAGATTGGTTTTCATTCAGAGGACGCTGATGTTATTCCTGATCAACGGCATGAGCAGAGCCTGTGGGGTTCACGCTCGGTATTGCCTGTCTCCATCGATCCCTATCTGCAAAAAACACACCCCATGGATTCCGGCTGCGAATCAAGCAGAGAGGATTCTGTCATTCAGGGCGCAATTGTTGATAAAAGGACAGAGCGGTTTCTCAGCCCCCGGGATGAAGCCGGACAAAAAACAAAAAATAGAAAAAAGAGAAAGCACATCCCATCCAAGACAAAAAGTGAGAGTTTAGAGCTTCGAAATAAGAAGCATGAAAACAGTTCGCGTACTGCTCCGTTCAGTTCATATCAGTTAATATTTTCCACTATGAACTCTGCTGATTGCCAGGCTCACCTTGATATTATCATTGCTATTGAACAGGTTTTAATTGATGCCCTCCATTCGGCACGTTCAATAAAAAACGCGGATGGGCATCGCTCAAGGTATTTGAATCTTGAACAACACCGGAAACTCCACCAATATTTGACTGACTGGCAGCAGCTTGCACCTGCCGGTGCCAGCCTCTCCATCAGAAATCAGCTGGAAAAAGCACTGAACGAGAACGACCTGGGTCAATTGCGCCAGCTGTTTCCTATCCATGAGTCCGGCAGTTTACCAAGGGCTGGCGGGCAAAACCACGGTGTGTCCCATTACAAAGGCCTGCGTTCAAAGCAAGTTGCCAGTGTTCTTGATATCCTGAAAGACATGAACAGATAATAAGCCTGCTCAAACTGAACTTCACGAGGATACAAATCCGGATCCTGATGTCCTTTTCAGCATACGCTCAGAGCGGTGTCTCGGGCTTATGGCTGTTTCCCGCTGACAATGGTACCCGTGTTATAATGAGCCGTCTGATCAATACTGTGCCGGATTTCGGTGGTCAATAGAGAGTGGGCCTGGTCTGCCACCTTCTGAATGTTATCACCAAACACCAGTTTATTGGTTTGAGTAATCTCCAGTACACCGTGATAGCGCATCTGGGCAATAAAGCCCCGGAACAGTGATTTATCAAAAAACTCCGGCGCGTTAAGGCCGTGAATAATCGACAGGCGCTGTGCCAGTACCTCACTCTGATGCTCCAGGGCTTCTGCTTCAATATTACCACTGCCATTTCGAAGGAGCAGGCTGATAACCATGTAGAAGCGTTCCAGTGTCTGGACAATTGAGCGCGAAAAAACATTTAGCATAATGTATTCATAGGTGGATGGGTCCGGCTGGAAATAACACGCTTCGCCATCATTATCCCTGCCCTGTGTGATCAGCCCTTCTGCAACCAGACAGTCCAGCCATTTCTGCACCACAGCCAGTGCTTCATGCTGAGTCCACTGCAGGAACAGCTCGGCCTGAAGGTAAGGGTAGAGAACCGCACTGATACGCAAAATCTCTTTCCTGGTAATGCTGCCGCTGTTCACAAAAAAGCAGCTGATCAGGGACGGGATAGCAAAAGTATGCAGCACATTATTGCGATAGTAGGTCATGGAAATGGCTGTTTTCTCATCCATGCTGATGATATCGCCCAGCGCATCGGTTTTTCTCTGGCACAGCTGCAGGTTTTCCACATAGTGGATCATGCTACGAGCATCCAGATCGGTCATCACAGTCCGGTCACTGTAGGGAACCATGAACAGAAGACGAGTATAACCGTCCAGTTGTCGAATCAGCTCCTCCTCACCCAGCGCATGCCTCGGAGAAGAGAGAAGGGCAATGGCAACCAGATTTACCGGATTGATGACCGCAGCAGAGTTGATTCTGCCTGCCAGCATATCACCCAGGCTCAACGTCGTTTTTACCAGCCACTCCGGTTTATCGTCGGTACCAGAACTCTCTTTCCAGTTGGGCACCTGCAAACTCAGGAACGGGGCCAAGTCTACAGGCTCACCGAAGGTGATCCATGCCTTGCCAAACTCATTCCTCAGAGCCGCCAGTGTGCGAACGATATCCAGGGGCGATTCACTTTTCTTGGTTTCACCTCTGAGCTCGCCCAGATAACTGGCCATTTCCAGCAGCTTTTCATAACCGATATAGACCGGTACAAAGGCCAGAGGCTTGCGATTATTACGCAGGAAACTGCGGACGGTGATGGAGAGCATGCCGGTTTTCGGTGTCAGGGTGCGACCGGTTCTGGAGCGTCCGCCTTCGATAAAATACTCGGTCGCGAACCCTTTGCTGGTCAGTGTGTACATATATTCGTGGAATACCACGCTGTAGAGCGGGTTGCCACGGAACGTTCTGCGCATGAAGAAGGCACCACTTTTGCGCAGAATGGTTCCAACAACCGGCATATTCAGGTTAATGCCTGCGGCAATATGGGGAGGCGGCAAACCTTCATAGTACAGAACATACGACAACAGCAGGTAATCGATATGGCTTCGGTGGCAGGGCACATAAACAATCGTATGGCTCTGCGCCAGCTCCTTCAGTGGCTCGATATGATTGACCTTTACGCCGCTGTATAGCTTGTTCCAGAACCAGGTCAGGATAATATCCAGGAAACGGATGACGGGCATGGAGAAGTCAGAAGCGATCTCATTGGCATACTTCCGGGCTTTTGCCTCGGCTTCTACCAGCGTAATTTCCTGAGCCGCAGCCTCCGCAGCGATGGCTTTCTGAATTCTGGGCGTATGAATCAGGCTGTTGACCAGCATGCGACGGTGAGACAGATCCGGTCCCAAAACCGACGCTTTTTTCTGGCGGAAATGGACGCGGAGAATACGGTTTACCTTGCGTACACTGCGGGCATGGTTGTTACTGTCACTGATGATTTCCTGCAATGACAAGGCAGGGCTGAAATACACCATGGTCTGTCGACCGTGAAGCAGCGTTGCCAGAAACTTCCGGAAACGACCACCCAGGCTGAAGTTCCAGTCAAACAGCAGCTTAAAAGCCGACTTTTCCTTTTCAGGAGAGCGTCCCCAGAGAATGGTAACGGGAACCAGCTGGACATCCTGATGCTTTTCTTCAACCTGTCTGACCAGTTCTTCAAGCAGCTCTGGTGGTTCTGGCCGCTCTCGCTGGAGAATCAGGCCTTCGTACTGGCTAAGAAAGAAGTGCGCTTTACTTTGCGGGTGATCAGCGTCAATGGGCTGGTAAGGCCGGGGCAGGCCTGCTTTTATACACTCACTCTCCAGAACCATCAAATCGGTCAGAGAGCGTTGATGCATAACATAGACAACAGGCTTTCCGGTCTGCAGATGCAACGCTTCCGGGTTATTGTTTTCAACCGTGGTACGGACCCACGTAGAAAGGAGTTTTCTCAGGCTATGAAAAACATAGCGATTCAGGGTAATGGGCTTCAGCATGGAACTGGCTCTTGGCCTGCATCCGTTAGTAAAGGAGACAAGAAATGTACAGAAGACTGACTCCGATGAACCGGCAGCAGGCCTCTGGCTTGAGATTATATCGTAGCTCTCAAGTTGATAGTGACTTGAGCCGGGCATTCTAGCCTGATTACGTAGTGTTACGCAAAAGTTACTGAGATTGGTTACTGAGATTGTTGGCCTATTTTTCAGGGTTCCTGATGGTTATTACTTTTAGGCATTGGATTTTGTTACGATGACGATTGGTGAACGTAGACCATTCACTATCATGGTGTTAATAAAATACACCCAAATGCTCATCTTCTGGTTAGAATTGCTGACAGTAGCAGGTCGAAAAACTGTATATCAGGGATGTTCTGTTGCTTGTCGTGTTAATTGTCATGTTAATTCTCATGTTACTTATCTGGTTGATCATAACGGGATTGATTGTCAAGCCGTCGGCTGCCTGGCTGGCACTGATTATTCTTTATTTATTCTCTACCCAGCCGGTTGCATCGCTTCTTATTCGAAGCCTTGATAAGCGCTATCCAGCCTTTCATCCGGAACAAATCCAACCCGTTGAGCCCCAGGCAATTGTGATTCTCGGTGGTGGTTTACCACGCCTAAGCCCCGAGATGTCAGGGCATCGCCCTTCCATGTATACCCTTGAGCGGCTTCGTTATGGCGCCTGGCTGAGTCGCCAGACTGGCCTGCCGGTTCTGGTCAGTGGCGGAGGGAAGCGGCCTGAGGCTGGCGTGATGGCGACAAGCCTGAAAAATGACTTCGGTATCACCACCCGGTGGCAGGAAGAACAGAGCACAACGACATGGGAAAACGCAGTTTATGTTCGCGATACGCTGCCTGAGGCTATTCAATCGGTTTTACTGGTGACTCATGGCTGGCATATGGCCAGGGCGGCTCTCAGCTTTGAAAAGGCCGGTTTTTATGTAATTCCGGCACCGGGTATGCTGACTGATGCATCAAACGACTCTTTTCGTATCAGCCGGTGGTTACCCAGCGCTCGCCACCTCAGTGATAGTGAGCGTGCTCTGCGGGAATACGCTGGTTATATCTGGTATTGGCTGGTTTATTGATTGGCGCCCATAATGCCCGAATCTTTGTATCCGGGCACAGGTGATATCTCAACCCCGAATCATCCCAAGATGTTATCCGGTCGTTTCTGAAGTGACCAGTTTCTGAAGTGGCCACTCTCTGAAGTGATCATAGACTTCAGGTCAGTATCTTCGTATGCACAATGGCACAACGACCATCAGCAGACAAAGAAGAAGCGTTGGCCAGGAGCCAAAAGTCATAAATGGTGTCTGGCCTTCCCGAACCTGGGCTGACGATGACAACACGCCGCTGGTAAAACGTGGGATGGTTTCAACAACCGCTCCTTTTTCATCAATCAGAGCAGTAATGCCATCATTGGTGGCACGAATCATATAACGCCCGGTCTCCAGTGCGCGCATTCGGGCGATCTGGAAGTGCTGAACAGGACCAATGGATTTGCCAAACCAGGTGTCATTGCTGATAGTGATCAGCAGTCCACTCTCTCGAGCCATTTGCGCGGCAAAATCCGGGTAGACCACCTCATAACAGATATAAGGGGCAATGTTTACCTTACCAGCCTTGAGCAAGGGCTGTTCTGAGTCTCCACGGGAGAATTCAGACATGGGTAGGTTAAAGAAATCAATTAACCCTCGCAGCATGGACTCCATGGGCACATACTCACCAAATGGCACCAGCTTCTGCTTGTCATAGCGACCCGGGTGTCTGTTGGGTGAAGAGCCCTCAGCATGTAAAGAGCCCTCAGCATGTAAAGAGCCCTCAGCGGATAAAGAGCCCTCAGCGGATAAAGAGCCCTCAGCGGATAAAGAGCCCTCAGCGGATAAAGAGCCCTCAGCGGGTAAAGAACCCTCCCCCAAAGACAGAATACTGTTGAAGTAACGGGTTTCACTGCCTGAGTTATCATCCACTGGCATGCCCAGAATCAGAGTGCTGTTATTCTGACGAGCCAGTCTCTCCAGGTGGGCCATCAGGCCCGGCACAAGGTGATAAAACAGTGGAATGGCATTTTCCGGCCAGATGATCAGCTCCCGTTCCCACTGGTCTTCACTCAGGCCAATGTAAGTACTGATTGTTGAGTGAATATAGTCAGGGTCCCACTTCAGGTTCTGGGGAATATTTCCCTGTACAGCGCTAAAGGAGAGTTCACCGGTTTTTTGCGTCCATTGAATGTTGGCCAGCGGCCATGCCAGTCCCCAGCATCCAAGTACGATGAGTAACGCAATAATATTGGGTATTCTCTGTCGCTTTACTGGAATAACCAACGCCAACAGCAGGCAGGCTGTGGTGACCATCAGCAGACTTAAGCCGTAAGTTCCGACTACCGGCGCCAGGGCAGCCAATGGAGTATCCAGAAGCGCATAGCCTGACAACAGCCATGGGAAGCCAGTCAGCAGCCAGCTGCGGACCCACTCAAACAGCACCCAGAGACCGGCAAACATCAATGCCTGCTGCCAGGGATAGAGTCCACTGCGGCTACCCGATTCACTCTTTCGTTGATTAAGCCAGCTATACAACAGAAAGACCGGCATGATCATCAGGGCTGAAATACCCAGCACGAATAGTCCGGTCAGTAACCCTGCCAGCATCGGAGAAGCTGCACCAAACTCATGGATACTGACGTATATCCACGATGTACCAGCGCCAAACATACCGACACCAAAAAGAAAGCCGCAACGGGTTGCCGTCTTGATGGGCAGTGTTCGGGTCAGGAGAAAGATAATACCAATGGCCAGCATGGGAGCCGGCCAGACGTCAAAAGGACTGAAACCCAGTGGCACGATTGCACCCGCTGCCAGTGACAGCAGGTATCGCACAACCGGTAGAGATGAACGGACAGGCATCAGCAGGGAGTTACCCGCAGCAGTCGAATCCGACGACCATCGGCGTTCAGCACATCAAAACGAAAGCCGGAAATCTCCACGGACTCATTACGGGTTGGCATATGACCAAACTCCTGCATCACGATACCACCAATGGTATCGAACTCATCATCCGGAAATTGGGTCGCAAACTGTTCATTAAAGTCTTCAATGGGCGTCAACGCTTTAACAATAAAGGCGTGTTCAAGATCATCCGCCGGTTTGATAAAGGTATCTTCATCAACATCGGTTTCATCCTCGATATCACCAACAATCTGTTCAAGTACGTCCTCAATGGTGACCAGTCCGGCAACGCCACCAAACTCATCAATAACAATGGCCATATGGTTGCGGTTGGTGCGGAACTCCCTGAGCAGAACATTGAGCCGTTTGCTTTCCGGAATAAACGTCGCTGGGCGTAAATGGTTCTTGATGTTGAATTTACTGCCCGTATTGGGCGCTTTATTAAGCAGGAGGGGGAGCAGATCCTTGGCAAGCAGGATGCCAATCACTTCATCCTTGGTGTCGCCAATAACCGGAAAGCGGGAGTGGGCAGACTCAATAACCTGGGGCAGGAACGCTTCGGGGCTCTGGTCTTCATCAACACAGACCATCTGGGAGCGGGGAATCATGATTTCACGGACCTGCATATCCGCAACCTGCACAGCGCCTTCAATGATACTCAGCGCTTCATCATCCAGCATGCCCCGGCTTCCGGCGTCTCTTAGCATTCCCAGGAGCGCATGGCGGTCCTTAGGGTCCTGGTGAAAGATACTGGTCAGTTTGTCCATCCATGATGGTGACGGATGATCTTCCGTCGAATGGTCGTCGCTCATTGCCCTCTGTCTTCACGGCTGTGCCCACTGAATGTAAGTGGACGGTTGACTGAATGTGACACGTTCCTGGTGACCCGGAGCCTTACCGGTTTACTCGCTATCCCGATAGGGATCAGGATAGCCAAGCTGAGCCAGAATTTCTGTCTCCAGAGACTCCATTTCTTCGGCTTCCTGATCGTCAATGTGATCATAGCCAAGCAAGTGAAGTGTGCCATGAACCATCATATGAGCCCAGTGGGAACTGAGACTTTTTTTCTGCTCAATAGCTTCTTGTTCAACGACCGGGACGCAGATAATCAAATCACCCAGTAATGGCAATTCCAGTTCGGCAGGAAGATCGGCAGGAAAGGACAGTACATTGGTTGGCCCTTCCTTACCCCGCCATTGCCGGTTAAGTTCAGCCCCCTCTTCTTCATCGACGATCAGGAGGCTGATTTCAGCTTCCTGGCGCTGTTCCTGAAAGTGCTGGCCAACCGCTGCAGCGGCCCACTGTTCCAACTCATTTTGAGCAGGAAGCTGTGAGCTGGTGCTGTTAATCATCACATCAATATGAACAGTGGCCATTACTGCACGCCTTTGGGGGATGGGGAGCCTTTAGCCGGTAGAGAGCCTTTAGCCGGTAGAGAGCCTTTAGCCGGTAGAGAGCCTTTAGCCGGTAGAGAGCCTTTAGCCGGTAGAGAGCCTTTAGCCGGTAGAGAGCCTTTAGCCGGTAGAGAGCCTTTAGCCGGTAGAGAGCCTTTAGCCGGTAGAGAGCCTTTAGCCGGTAGAGAGCCTTTAGCCGGTAGAGAGCCTTTAGCCGGTAGAGAGCCTTTAGCCGGTAGAGAGCCTTTAGCCGGTAGAGAGCCTTTAGCCGGTAGAGAGCCTTTAGCCGGTAGAGAGCCTTTAGCCGGTAGAGAGCCTTTAGCCGGTAGAGAGCCTTTAGCCGGTAGAGAGCCTTTAGCCGGTAGAGAGCCTTTAGCCGGTAGAGAGCCTTTAGCCGGTAGAGAGCCTTTAGCCGGTAGAGAGCCTTTAGCCGGTAGAGAGCCTTTAGCCGGTAGAGAGCCTTTAGCCGGTAGAGAGCCTTTAGCCGGTAGAGAGCCTTTAGCCGGTAGAGAGCCTTTAGCCGGTAGAGAGCCTTTAGCCGGTAGAGAGCCTTTAGCCGGTAGAGAGCCTTTAGCCGGTAGAGAGCCTTTAGCCGGTAGAGAGCCTTTAGCCGGTAGAGAGCCTTTAGCCGGTAGAGAGCCTTCAGTGGGTAAAGAGCCTTCAGCTTTGGGCGTAGAAGGTTTCCTGGCAGGTCGTGTACCTTTGCCTGTTGA
Organism: Endozoicomonas sp. SCSIO W0465; assembly: GCF_023716865.1. NCBI lineage: Bacteria > Pseudomonadati > Pseudomonadota > Gammaproteobacteria > Oceanospirillales > Endozoicomonadaceae > Endozoicomonas > Endozoicomonas sp. SCSIO W0465. The sequence continues at coordinate 2,173,772 of NZ_CP092417.1, read as the reverse complement.
CTGCTCCTGGGTCAGTTTATCGAAACGGTCATAGGCCTGAACGATCCTTTGCACCAGGGGATGGCGAACCACGTCCTTGGCCGTAAACCAGATAAAGCCAATGCCTTCTACCCCCTTGAGAACGTCAATAGCGCTGGCCAGACCGGAGCGGGTGCCTCTTGGTAAATCAACCTGGGTAATATCACCGGTAATCACGGCAGTAGAGCCAAAGCCGATACGGGTCAGGAACATCTTCATCTGCTCCTGAGTGGTGTTCTGGGACTCATCAAGAATAATAAATGAATTATTGAGTGTACGACCACGCATATAGGCCAGTGGGGCAACTTCAATCACATTTTTCTCTATCAGGCGGTCAACACGCTCAAAACCCAGCATTTCATAAAGGGCATCGTAGAGTGGCCTTAGATAAGGATCGATTTTCTGGGACAGGTCTCCTGGCAAGAAGCCCAGTTTTTCTCCAGCTTCAACGGCAGGGCGAACAAGGAGGATACGCCTGATCTGTTCTTCTTCCAGCGCCTGCACTGCAGCGGCAACGGCCAGATAGGTTTTGCCGGTGCCTGCAGGGCCGATGCCGAAATTGATGTCGTGCTGCAGAATCGACTTTACATAGCTCTGCTGGTTAGGCCCCCGGGGCGTAATCAGGCCTTTACGGGTGCGCAGTGAGATCAGCTTGTCTTCGGGCTCTTCATGTATCCACTCAATGGCGGATTCCTGCAGGAACAGATGAACCGTGTTCGGGCTGAGTGGTTCGTCCTTACCGGTTTCTCTGAACAGTCGCTTTAATACCTCACCAGCTACATCAGCGCGGCCATTGTCGCCACTGATGGCAAAGGCATTACCCCGGTGGCGGATGGTGACGCCGAGCCGCTCTTCGATCTGTTTCAGATGCTGATTGAATTGTCCGCAGAGTTCCGCGAATCTCGACGGCTCATCAGGCTCAAGAGAAAAGCGGCAGACGTTTTGATCAGTGGCGTGATGGCCAGAGGCGTGGGAAAAGTCCTGTCCTTGTGTTTTGGTATTCAAAGTCAGTGTTCAGCCTTTACTGCAAGTGGATTCAGGTAAGATATTACGATGGTCTCTGAGTGTAAGCCAGTCAGGATTTCCATTGGAAAAAAAGAGGCGTTAAGCCTCTTTTCCGGTTAATCAGGCAACACTGTCCAGCTCAGAACTGATCAGCGTACCACGCAGAGAGTGCGGCAACGCTTCAACAATCTCAATATCCGCAAAATGGCCAATCAGGTGAGGATCACTACACTGGAAGTTCACTACCCGGTTGCACTCGGTACGTCCTGATAATTGCCCCGGATCTTTCCTGGAGTAACCGGTCACCAGGATCTTCTGGGTGCTGCCTACCAGACGGCGGCTGATCTGAATAACCTGCTGGTTAATGCGGTTCTGAAGAATTTGCAAACGCTGTTTTTTCACTTCCTCGGGAACATTATCTTCCATATCAGAAGCCGGAGTGCCAGGACGCTTACTGAAGATGAAGCTGAAAGAGGCATCAAAGCCCACTTCAGCAATCAGGTTCATAGTGTCTTCAAAGTCCTGATCGGTTTCTCCCGGGAAGCCGACAATAAAGTCTGAAGAGAGCTTCAGGTCAGGACGGATCGCCAGCAGCTGGCGGATTTTTTTCAGGTAATCTTCCGCCGTGTGATCCCGCTTCATCAATTGCAGGACCCGGTCAGAACCGCTCTGTACCGGCAGGTGCAGATGGCTGACCAGCTCGGGAACGTCGGCGTAGACATTCACCAGACTGTCGGAAAACTCCAGTGGGTGAGAGGTGGTAAAACGGATACGGTCAATCCCGTCAATAGCGGCCACCAGGGTAATCAGTTCTGCCAGGTCACAGACGGTGCCATCGTGTTTTTCACCCCGATAGGCGTTGACGTTTTGCCCCAGCAGGTTGATTTCCCGGACGCCTTTTTCGGCCAGGCCATAACATTCAGCAATAACGTCATCCATGGGACGGCTGATTTCCGCACCACGGGTATAGGGAACGATGCAGTAAGTGCAGTACTTGTCGCAACCTTCCATAATGGAAACAAAGGCCGTTGGACCATCCACACTGGGTTCTGGCAGACGGTCAAACTTTTCAATTTCCGGGAAGGTGACGTCCACCACAGGAATGTGGTTGGCCTTGCTGGCATCAATCATTTCCGGCAAACGGTGCAGGGTCTGCGGGCCAAACACCACATCAACCTGGGGCGCACGTTTACGGATCTCATCGCCTTCCTGGCTGGCAACGCAGCCGCCTACGCCGATGATCAGGTCCGGGTTCTTTTCTTTGAGTTTGCGCCAGCGACCTAGCTGGTGAAAGAGCTTTTCCTGGGCCTTTTCCCGAACGGAACAAGTATTCACCAGCAGGACATCCGCCTCTTCCGGGTTGTCCGTCAGCTCCAGGGTATGGGTCTCTCCGAGCAGATCGGCCATGCGGGCGGAATCGTACTCGTTCATCTGGCAACCATGGGTCTTGATATACAGTTTTTTGCTCATTTCACACTTTACTGGCTTGTGCCGGGAGGCTGTCCGAGAATAGCGCCCGTAGCGAGGATGGCAGAAAATTGAGGATAAAAATTTCGTTTTGTGAGGTGAATAGCGGGGCTATTTGCCGAACAAAACGGAATTTTTAGACCAATTTGCTGCCACCACAGTAGGGCAGTCTATTCTCGGACAGCCTCCTGGAGGGCTCAAACCTGCCGCGAGGTTAAGCCTGTTGTTCATAAACGTTGTTTATAAATCGGGCATTATAGCTACCCTGCACCATGGAGGATAGTCAATGATGTGCCGGGTTAAACCGTGATTACAAAGGCTGGATTGTGGTCATTGCAGAGTCTGGCCGTGGGATGACGAATAATAGATCTTGTCAGGTTTGTACATTTCCAGTATTTAGGCAAACCATTGCGGTCAGGCTTTGTGTTATGATCTGCGCCCAGAAATCCTATGGTCAGCTTAAGCCGTAAAACGCTTGGGCAGAATTAACGTGGTATTAGAACCTAATGGCGAAAACCCCCATTTTCCGTGTAATTTTTCAAAATCAGGGCGAAGTGTTTGAAATCTATGCCCGGCAGATCTTCCAGAGCGAACTCTGGGGCTTTATTGAGGTTGAGGAGTTTGTCTTCGGTGAGCGCAGTCAGCTGCTGGTTGACCCGGGTGAGGAGAAACTGAAGGCAGCCTTTGAAGGGGTAAAGCGCAGTTACATTCCACTGAATACCATTATTCGTATTGATGAGGTGGAAAAAGAGGGGACTGGCAAGGTCTCCGAAGCAAAAGGTGATAATGTCCGACCTTTTCCCGTGATGCCCCATTTGCCTTGCAGGGATTGAAGCCGCTGGATTCCCACGCAGCGAGGTTGTAGAAAAACCCTCCGGACACCTCGTTCCCACGCTCTGGAGGTTGTCGCAAAACCCTCCGAACACTCCGGACATCTCGTTCCCACGCTCTGCGTGGGAATGCATACCGATCCCGCCACAAATACCATACTCGCATGGAGCCCCCGAAAACCCTACCAGGCAGTGGCTCTTTCTCATGCTGCCAGATCCGTATGCGTTCCCACGCGGGACCTACAGGGCCTAAAAGCGTGGGAACGAGGGTTTTGCGACACCCTCCAGCGCGTGGGAATCCGTGGCCGTCTTTTCGTTTTAACCGGCTTTTCGTTTTAGCCGGCTTCTCATTCTAAATGGCTGGTCCGTTAACCAAAGGCGGGCGGATAAAAGCGGGGTTTACAACAGTGGGTGTTTTTCTAGTGCAATCGGATGGTCAGGCAGATACCTGC